>PFCN01000004.1:12272-23551 GCA_002774705.1 Candidatus Niyogibacteria bacterium CG10_big_fil_rev_8_21_14_0_10_42_19 | reverse complement strand
TTCAAATGAGAATTTTTCTTCGGGAGAAATAAGTCCATCGGAAGATTCCACCACGGAAACTCAAAGCTCGGGTTCGGTTTCTTCAACTTCCGAAAATGAGCCGAAAATAACCGCGAAAGCATCGGCATACGCCATTATGATAGCCGGTTCCGAAAACATTTTTTCGGGAAACGGCTATGATTTGAAGGGGGAGCCCTTGAGTAACGCCGAATATAAATGGTCGTTTGGCGACGGGTCTTATAAAAGCGGGAAAAACATTACACATACTTATTTTTTGCCGGGTGATTATATGGTCGCGCTCAATGTCGTAAGCGGGATGTACGGGGCGTCTGATTATTTAAAAATAAAAGTTATCTCTTTGCCGGTTTATATATCGGAAGTAAAACCGGGAGCAGGAGGGTTTGTTGAATTTTATAATGATTCAAAATTTAATCTGGACATTTCGCGTTTTGGTATTTTCAACTCCAAGAGCTCTTTTTATTTCCCCGAAAATACGATAATTCTTGCGGGGAAGTATCTCGCTATATCCCAAAGCGTGATTGGTTTTGAAATTTTTAAAAATTACGGGAGCATCTCTTTTCTTTATCAAAACTCGGAGGTAGCCGATTTGATTACCTATTCAGGCGAGTTAAAAGAAAATGAGAGCTTTCATAAGATTGAGGGCCTCGTAAAAATCGGGCTCTCAAGCCCGGGTAGCGATTCTTTTTTGGGGGCACAAAAAACCGTGCCGGTTCTCGCGCAAAATATGGATAATTCCGCGGGTATTAAACAAAACAAAACCGAAGAACCGGAGAGCTCTTCGGTCATAAGCGATGTCGAAAAAACACCCGCGGATAAAACCCAAACGGCAATTGTAAACGAAGTTCCGTCAAAAGGAGATAGAATTTTTTTTGGTAGCTCGTGGTTTTGGTTTTCGGGCGCGGTTATATTGGGTATTTTGAGCGCCGTCGGTGTTGTGTTCTTAAGGAGAAGCAAATTTCTTGCGGATCCGTAGGAATTATTTGCATATTCCTGTTCATTGTAGTAAATTATGTTTAATAGCCGTAGATAGAAGGCTGGGATACCGTAAGACCTTCTGAGGTTGAATCGCGGCTTTTATATTGGCCGTTTTTTTTATCCCGGCTGCGCCGGGATAAAACCCGCTTTTAGCGGGGTAAAAATATATGGCAATAACACGAGCAAAAAAAGAGGAAATAGTCCGCGAAGTTCATCAAAAAATGGAGAAAGCCAAGGCCGTGGTTTTCTTGAATTTTCACGGGCTTAACGTCGTAAAGATATCAGAGTTAAGAAAAGCGCTCCGCGAAGTCGGCGCGGATATTAAGGTAGCCAAAAAACGTCTGGTTAAAAGAGTAGCCGATGGTTTAAGGCTTTCCGGAGAGCCGCCCGTACTTGAAGGGGAGCTTGCTTTGATGTTCGAACCGTCAGAAGAGCTTAATGCTTTGAAAATAATTCAGAAATTTACGAAAAATAAGGCATTTGAGGGTATGAAGATCTTGGGCGGAATATTCGACAATAATTATATAAATATAGGAGCCGTGAGAGCTTTGGCCAGCATTCCTCCGAAAGAGGTGCTTATCGGCCAACTAGTGAGTACGATTGCCTCACCCTTAAGCGGGTTTGTGAGAGTGCTCAACGGTCCTATGAGAAATTTGGTCGGTGTACTGAATAATTTATCAAATAAAAAATAATTAATTTTATGAGCGAAGAAAAAAATGTTGAAGTTCCGGCAAAATTCAAGGACATAGTTTCGAAAATAGAAACTATGAGCGCCCTTGATCTTTCGGAGCTGGTTAAAGTTTTAGAAGAAAAATTTGGTGTTTCCGCCGCGATGCCTATAATGATAGCGGGGGGAGCTCCTCAAGCCGCGGGTTTGAGCGAGGCGGTTGAAGAGAAGACCTCATTTAACCTTGAGCTTAAAGCCGCGGGAGAACAGAAAATCCAGGTTATTAAGGTTGTCCGCGAGGCCTTGGGTCTCGGACTTAAGGAAGCAAAAGATTTGGTAGATGCCGCTCCAAAAGTATTAAAGGAGAACATGGCAAAGGTGGAGGCGGAAGAACTTAAAGGTAAGATTGAAGCAGCGGGAGGAAAAGCTGAACTTAAATAAAGAGGCTTTGGCCTCTGCACCCTTGGCTCAGTGGAAGAGCGTTCCGTTCACATCGGAAAGGTCGTAGGTTCGATCCCTACAGGGTGCATAGTTTAAAACTCCGGCTTAACCGGAGTTTTATGCACTGTAGGGATCGAACCGAAGGCGCACGTCAACAAGGAGTTCCGTCGGTTGGCGGAACGACTATGTTGATGTAGCGTCTCGACCAAAGGTAGAGGCCGATCCCTACAGGGTGCACTTCTTCGCTCCTTCGCGTTGCTCCGCGAAGTAGCCTCGCTACGCAGCATGAGGAGCGAAGAAGTGTCCTGCGTAGCTCACACTCTGCGAAGTTTTAACGAAGTAGGGTTGTGTGAAGCAGGGCGTTTTTTATTATAGGTTTATGTATTTTGTATATATCCTCAAAAGTCAAAAAGATGGTAGTTATTACAAGGGCGTTACTACCGATTTAAGAAAGAGAATTAAGGAGCATAATTCATCTAAAACTCGTTATACTTCAGATAAACAACCGTTTGAAATTATTTAGTATTGTAGATTCAAAGATAAAAAGAAGGCATACGATTTTGGAAAATATCTCAAATCATGTTCGGGGTTTGCTTTTGCAAACAAAAGATTAATTTAATCGCCGTTCTTTTTTCATCTTTTTTTTGCGGGTTCTTTTTCCTCACCATGGCTAGAAAAAAACACGTTCTTATTCACTTTTTTCCAATACGCCATCCGCCTGGCGTATTGAGTTATACGAGTTCACAATATTAGTTGTCACAAAAACTTATTTTTTAAGCCAAAATTTACATATTTTGGCCATTTTTTCTTCATTGAAAGTATTTATTATTGACAAATTATTAGTATTTTGATATATTTCGTTTAACTTATAGAAAGAAAAGGGCAAGGGTTTTTATCCCCAGTCTATTCCTAAGTAAGAGGGAATTAGATTTGGAGGATAAAAAACCTTGCCTTTTTTAATTCCTTGTCTTGTCCATTGAAAACAAGAATAAACCAACTTCAGAAAATAACCTGTAAAGTCAGGTGACAAAAAGGAGAGTGTCATGAAAGACGAGGAAAAAGATCTCTCGGAATTGATTTTGGCGAAAACGCCTACGGCACATGCACGATTTGCGGGGATTACATTTGGGAAGACGAGGTTGATCGGGACGAAGCTTTTTTTGAAGCAGGCGACCCGCGCCCTCCGCATCACAATCGGTGTCTTGATGAATTCTTGAGAACCGGAAAACTTCTCCCGGAACACATGGATTATTATCAGAATCCAGGAAATTATTTTTTAAACGAATACGGGATATCTCCGGAACAGTTAAAAGAAATTAATATAGCTGCCGTAAAAAATGGCAATCCAATCAAAAGAATGAGTTGGGATGAGGTGGTCGCGTTTCTTACGGAGCGCGCCCTGGCTATTATGCCTCCCGAAAGTGTTATCGGAGAGATGAAGCTTTTGTTGGCATTGTTAGGCAGGGTGGAAGTACCCGTATTTGCCTGCCGACATCCTTATCGTCCGAATATTTATTTTTCGGATACATATATCGATGAACCAATCCAAGTTTTGTCCGAATATGAAAAGTCGGTTGTTTTAAAAGCCGAACAAGAGGGTCATCCGCTGGAATTCGTTGTTCTGGTCCCGTGTAAAGATAATTTTAATTATGATAATAAGACCGACTTCAAAAAAGAATACCTGTGCGATGTTGGAGTAATCGCAGGCTTTCAGGTCATAAAAGACGCAGAAATCGGCGAGGATATGGTACGTATGAGGGCTCTTGAGAGGGTAAGGGTTTTGTGGAAAGACGGACCTTCGCTTGTCGCGGTTCTTGAACACCTCCCCGAAATTAAGGATGTAGATTTTAGCGATCCCCAGGTAAAGGAAAAGTTAGAAACTATAGCTATGATCGTAAAAAATCATGGCGAAGGACTTTTCCCGCCACGTGCGTTGAATTTATGGAAGGCCATCCCGGCAGTTATTAGGGAGGGGAAGTTAGGTTCCCTGCTTGATTCCTTCCCATTTTTTGTGGGTCTGGATTCAATGTGGGAAGCGGATCTGTTCCCTTATCGTTACGCCGTACTTAAGGCCAATTCTTTATCGGAGCGTCTTGAGAAGACGTATGAGCTTGCGTCTCTTTTTGATCAACGGGTAACGAAACTCAAGGAAATTTCTGCGAAAAGAGTCAAGAACCAGGCTGAAGAGCAGAATAAAATAATGCTTCGCGTCCAGCGCGACCAGCTGAATAAACAGCTGGGCGATGAAAATGAGGAAATTGCCGGATGGGAAGCCCGACTCAAGGAGCTTGAAGGTCTCACTCCTCCTCTGCCCGCTATCGTCATAAAAGAGGCGAGAAAGCAGCTGGAGAAGATTAAAAGGTATAAACCGGACGATTCACCTTACGGTAAGATCGCCGAATGGCTGGAAAGCAACTTTTTTTCTCTTCCGTGGACTACGCGAACGAATGATGATATATCGCTTGAGCGCGCGCGGGAGATCCTTGATGAGGATCATTTCGGGCTTTCTCACGTCAAAGAAAGAGTCCTTTCTTATCTTGCTCTCGTAAAAGAGCAGGAAAAGTTCATGGAGCTCGTTATATCGGGCAAAGCCGAGATGCGGCCCGAGCATAAAAAGCGGACCGTGCTTTGTTTCGTAGGACCTCCTGGTGTCGCGAAAACATCACTTGGGCGTTCTATCGCTCGGGCGATGGGAAGAAATTTCTACGCGACATCGTTTGGGGGAGTTGAGGACGAGCACGAGATCCACGGATTTGCGGAAACCTACCTTGGCTCTATGCCAGGACAGATCATTCGCGGTCTTATTCAGGCCGGTTCCAAAAACCCGGTCTTCATGATTGATGAGATTGATAAGATGAAAAAAGTCCGTGGAAATCCGGAATCGGCATTTCTCGCGGTACTTGATTCAACTTTGGACGGTTTTACGGATAAGTTTATGCGTGTGCCGTTCGATCTTTCCGAGGTCCTGTTTATTACGACCGCAAACAACCTTGATGGCGTAATGCCAGCTCTTCTCGACCGGATGGAGATAATCGAGTTTCCCGGATACACCGCGGGAGAAAAACTTGAGATTGCCAAACGCTTTCTTATTCCCAAAGCCCTTGAGTATCACCATCTTCCCGAAGTTTCTTTTTCGGATGAGGCTTTGGAAGATATTAGGGACGAATGGACCGATAAGGAAGCGGGAGTCCGGACATACGAACGCCAAATATCTGCCGTGTGCCGGAAGCTTCTGGTTGAAAACAGGCATAAAGTATGCTTGGTTCGTCAGGATATGCTTCCAAAACTTTTAGGGCCAAGATCGACGTTCAAAAGACCGCGACCTACTTCTCCGGAAATCGGAGTGGCGACGGGCCTTGCCGCCAGCGATGCCGGCGGATCAATTCTTTTTGTAGAGGTCGAAAGATACGTTTCAAGTTCCAAGTACGCCAAGCTTGAGGATCAAATTTTTGCGACAGGTAGCATTATGGATGTCATGAAAGAGTCCATGATCGTGGCACTTGCTCGCGTAAGAAAAGTCGCCGAAAACGACAACAACAAATTCGGGGTTACTCTCGAGGACTTCGAAAAATCTCGTTTCCATGTCCATTTTGCTCCGATGGCAACAAAGAAAGAAGGACCATCGGCGACGATAACTATTTTTGTGGCGCTGATGTCGGCCCTTTCCGGACGCGCCGTTGATCATAAGTATGCGATGACCGGAGAGCTGACTCTCCGCGGGAAAATGCTTCCCGTTGGGGGTCTTGCGCAAAAATTTTCGGCCGCACATAGAGAAGGGATACGCTTTATTATTTACCCGTCTTCTCTTCAGGAGACGGTAGATTATATTAAAGAAGCCAATCCGGAGCTCAAAGAAATGGATTTCGTTCCCATAGCAACGGACGAAGAAGCCATTTCTCGAGTTCTAATAAATTAATTTAAAAAGCCGATCTTCGGGTCGGCTTTTTTTGTTTCTTTTCGTAGAAAACAGGGGGTATAAGCCCGCGGTGGCTTTATAATATTTTTTCCACAACCTTAATGAAATTAAAGTCTAAATATGGTATTATATTAAATAAGTCCAAAAAGACGACTAATTTTCGGGCTTTATTGGTTTAGGATCGCGGCTTATTGTTAATCTTAAAAAAGTCGGATAATTTACTAAAAAAAATAAAATCCCAAAAGGTCGACTGAAGTTTTTCGGGCTTTGTTTATTAGTTTAGTTTTATCATTTATTAAATAAAGATATGATATTACAAACTTGGGGAGAGGTGCTCGTGGCTTCTTTCCAGCAATTATGGTCAGGTGTTGTTATGATAATTCCTAAAATTGTTGTTGCAATAATAATATTCCTAGTAGGCTGGCTTGTTGCCGTGTCTCTTGGAAGGGTGGTTGCCCAAATAATAAGAGCATTAAAAGTGGACCGAGCTTTGCAATCTCTCGGTGTTGAAGAACCTTTGAGTCGAGCCGGTTTCCGTCTTGATTCGGGAGCCTTTATGGGAGCGTTGGTGAAGTGGTTTTTCATCATAGTATTTTTAGTGGCTTCGGTCGATGTACTGGGGCTTTCACAGGTCAATTCTTTTCTATCGGACGTAGTACTGTTGTACCTGCCTAACGTCATAGTAGCCGCGATGATCTTATTGGTAGCCGCGGTTCTATCGGACGTTGTGTATAGGGTTGTAGAGGGGTCAGCCAAGGCAGCACACCTTCCATCGGCAAGTTTACTAGGGGGCGTTACTAAATGGGCTATATGGGTTTTTGCGATTCTCGCGGCTCTTTTCCAGTTAGGGATCGCGGGTCCATTTATCCAGACGTTTTTCACGGGCTTTATCGCGGCCCTTTCCATCGCGACGGGTCTCGCGTTTGGTCTTGGAGGAAAAGACGCGGCAGCTAAATTTATTGAGCGCTTGCGGTCTGATATTTCTGGAAGATAGGCTTTAAAATAGGGCTATAACTTAATAATTTCATCTATATATCCCCGCTGTTTTTTTTGAAGCATATCGGGATTGACACCGTTTGTTTATTTGCTATAATTCTTGTTATAAAACTAATGATAAAAAACTTCAAAAAAACTTTTTTCTTAAGAAGCGGAGATAGCCAGCCGGTATAGTAGTTTTTAAGCCAATAAAAACAAAAACTCCGCAATGCCTGCGGAGTTTTTGTTTGGTAGACCCGGCAGGGAGAGTTGAAAATTTTTTCCGAGTAGACTTTCGACGTATGTTCTTGAGTATTAGAATATAGGCTGGAAGTTTACGGACGGTAGTTTGATAAATTAATATTGTGTAGGTTGCCAATGATCCGTATTAACGGACGTTGGTAATTGCATGTTTCAGCGGAACATTAAGAGCATATGGTGGATGCCTTGGCTTGAAGTGGCGATGAAGGACGTGGCGTGTCTGCGTTAAGCCTCGGGGAGGTGACTAGCAACCTTTGATCCGGGGATATCCGAATGGGGAAACCCAGCACTGCAAAACAGTGCTACGCACCGTTTCGCAGTGAGTTTAAAATTAAAAAATCAAAATGCAAAATTTCGGTCTTTTAAAATTTTGCTTAGCAAAATTTATTAATTTTTAGATTTTAAATTGTAATTTTGATTTTTACGTTTTGAGTTTTAAATTCACCGCGAAGCGGTGTGAGCGTACCCACTGAAGTGAAACATCTCAGTAAGTGGAGGAAAAGAAACCAATCTTACGCAGTTTCCAGCAGCCAGCAGGCTGCTTCGGCAGTCTTTTGATCTTTGATCAAATTGATGGCGGCCGGTAACTAGCGTGAGCCATTCCCTTAGTAGCGGCGAGCGAAAAGGGATCAGCCCAAATCTCATTTTTTGCTTTAAACACAAACAATGGGAGGTTGTAAGATAAACTCGTTGTGAGCGCTTGCGTTTACGGGAGAGTGCATAAATTAAGACTTCGTTAGGCGAAGCGGTTGGAAAGCCGCACCAAAGAAGGTAATGGTCCTGTAGCCGAAAACGGTCTTTTGCTCTCTGAGTTTAATCTTGAGTAATTCGAGGAAAGAATGCCTCGGGTGAAGCAGGGAATACTAGTTCCCAAGGCTAAATACACTTCAAGACCGATAGTGAACTAGTACCGTGAGGGAAAGGTGAAAAGCAGCCCGGTGAGGGCGATGAAATAGTACCTGAAACCATATGCTTACAAGGAATCGGAGCCGAGCACCTTTTTGAATATTATTACATGCGCATTTCTGTTTTTTTCTAAATTATGCGTGTGAGTAAAAAATAGTATTTAAAAAGGTGCTCGGTGACGGTGTGCCTATTGAAGAATGAGCCAACGAGTTGTTGTTTGTTGCTGTCTAATCCCAATTAGGGAGAAGGCATAGGGAAACCGAGTCTGAATAGGGCGATATAGTTTTCTAGTTTTCTGGTCAGATCTTTTTTGATCTGCAGGAAGATGTTTTCTTCCGAAGGACCGGAAAACTAAAAAACTAAAAGCAGCAGGCACCAGACCCGAAGCCAGGTGAGCTACCCATGACCAGGGTGAATTTAGGTGAAAACCTGATGGAGGCCCGAACCGGTTGGTCGTACAACGCCATCGGATGAGTTGTGGGTAGGAGTGAAAAGCTAATCGAACCTGGTAATAGCTGGTTCTCTCCGAAATAGCTTTAGGGCTAGCGTCTTTGTTTTTTTCTGGGGGTAGAGCTACTGGAAGGTGTGAATAGGGAGAAATCTCGTCATACCTACCAAACTCCGAATACCGGAAATATCGCAAAGGCAGTTAGACCATGGGGGCGAAGCTCCATAGGTCGAAAGGGAAACAGCCCAGATCTCCGTTTAAGGTCCCTAAATCTTCCCGGTTTATTCCGGGATCCCGGTTTATTATTGATTTATCAACAGTATTCTGGGACTGCTAAGTGTTTCTAAGGAAGTAAAATTTCCGAGATAGCGAGGAGGTTGGCTTAGAAGCAGCCATCCTTAAAAGAGTGCGTAACAGCTCACTCGTTAAGAGATTTTGCACCAAAGATAATCGGGACTAAGCAGAGTACCGAAAACGAGAATCGTGCTTTGCACAGAAATTCGAAATTCGAATATTGTCAGCCAGATGGCTGATCCGCCTTCGGCGGAAAACTCGAAACAATTTTTTCAGCCAGATGGCTGATCCGCCCTTGGCGGAAAATTCGAAATTCTAAATTCAAAACGTTTTGAATTTTTGGATTTTAGACATTGAAATTTGTTTCGGATTTCGTGCTTTGGATTTAGGATTTCCGCGCAGAGCGCGGTGGTAGGAGAGCATTCCAAACTGCTGTGAAGGTTACGGCGTGAGCCGGGCTGGAGCGTTTGGAAGTGAGAATGTTGGCACAAGTAACCGCAAGGCCAGTGAAATCCTGGCCCGCCGAAAACCTAAGGTTTCCTTGGCAATGTCAATCAGCCAAGGGTTAGTCGGTCCTAAGGCGATGCCGAAAGGCGCAGCTGATGGACACACGGTTAATATTCCGTGACCTCGCAGTTTTTTCGATGTGGTGACGAAAGTTAGTAGATCGAGCATGTTATTGGATTCGTGTTTATGGCATAAAGAATGCGTTTTAGGGAAATCCGGAACGCTGCCTTTAATGGCAATTCCAGTGCCGTGAGAACCCGGTGCCTTTTTGTACAGAAATAAAGATACCAACATACGAATGAGTACGAATGATACTAATAATACTAATACGAGTGTTCAGATATTTGTATCTATTCGTATCATTAGCAAAATTAGTATATTCGTATCATTTTTGGCTTCCATTTATGTATAAAAAGGTGCCGGGGACTTGATCGAGCGGCTTTCCAAGAAAAACCTCTAGAGTTAAAGATTGCGAGACCGTACCGTAAACCGACACAGGTAGGTCGGTCGAGAAGACCAAGGCGAACGGGTGAGTCCTCCCCAAGGAACTCGACAAAAAAGCGGCCGTAAGTTAGCGATAAGGCCTGCCCTGCCGTGCCTCACTGCATTCGGCACGGAAGCACGAAATTCGAAGTACGAATCACGAAACAATATTTTCAGCCAGAGGCTGATCCGCCCTTGGCGGAAAATTCGAAATTCTAAATTCAAAACGTTTTGAATTTTGGGGTTTTGAATATTTGAATTTGTTTCGGATTTCTAATTTGTAATTTTGTATTTCCGCCCGAGCGTAGCGAGGCGCGGCTGGGTCGCAGCGAAAGTATCCCTGGCGACTGTTTACCAAAAACACAGCTCCCTGCGAACTCGTAAGAGGATGTATAGGGGGTGACGCCTGACCAATGCGAGAAGGTTAACTCTGGTGGTGAGGTGATCGGCTTTCTGGGCTTCATGTTCAACATGGATCCCAGGACGCCGATTGTCTTGCTGACCGGACGAAGCCCTCGTCAATGTCGGCAGTAACTCTAACTGTCCTAAGGTAGAATCAGCGCGCTGCCTTAGTAAAATCTAGCTATATGCTGGAAAGTCTGTGGATAAAATCCTGGAGTATCTGATGCTACTGCGCGAGACCCGCGTAGTGAAAATGTATTCAGTGCAGACAATCAGCAGGAAAGATTAGAAAATTGGTATTTTCTAAAATCCTCAGAGACTATACGCTAGATCCCGGTATTCTTTATGAATAAATATAGTAACCGGGAAAGATATAGTCCGATCTCTATGGCGACATAGAGGATCCCCGTTGGAAGCGGGGTGATAACGTGAATTTGAGCGCAATTCCTTGCCGGGTAAGTTCCGGCGCGCACGAAAGGCGTAACGACTGGGGAATTGTCTCGGGGAGGAGCCTGGTGAAAATGCAATACCGGTGAAGATGCCGGTTACCTGCAGTTAGACGAAAAGACCCCGGAAGCTTTACTGCAACTTGATATTGGGTCTAAGTGTTTAATACGTAGCATAGTGGGGAGACTTTGAAGTCCCGGTTTCGGTCGGGGTGGAGTCGTCAGTGAAATACCCATTTTTAAACGCTTATATTCTAACCTTGGCGGAAAAAACGCCCGGGAACAGTATCTGGTGGGCAGTTTTAGTGGGGCGCTATCCTCCTAAAAAGTAACGGAGGAGTTTATTAAGGTCGGCTAGGCGCGGATGGAAATCGTGCCGATAGCGTAATGGCAAAAGCCGGCTTAACTGCAAGACGGACATGTCGAGCAGGTGCGAAAGCAGAACATAGTGAACCGACCGTGGGCACTAGACGCCGCGGAAGATTAACGGATAAAAGCTACTCCGGGGATAACAGGCTGGTACCACCCGAGCGTCCA
>PFCN01000004.1:0-12266 GCA_002774705.1 Candidatus Niyogibacteria bacterium CG10_big_fil_rev_8_21_14_0_10_42_19 | reverse complement strand
CACCTCGATGTCGGCTCATCTTATCCTGGGGGTGGAGAAGCTCCCAAGGGTTTGGCTGTTCGCCAATTAAAAAGATACGCGAGCTGGGTTCAAACCGTTCAGGACCTTAATTTTAGGGTTTTGAACCCGTTTGAGCCCGAGGTTAAGACATTATTATCACGGCGGCTCTTGATGGTAACGTCAAGAAGCGAATCGACTCATATCGGTGGAATCCTAATTAAGTTGTTGGATAACAACCTGTCATGTGTTAGGATAATATCGAGGGAAGTCGCGTATGTTGGGATCTATTTCGTCAATTAAAAAAGCTTATCTTGCCGGATTTCTTGATGCGGATGGAAGTATTTATGTGCGAGCGAAACCAAATTTAACTTATAAATACGGTTATCAAATTGCTTTGTACATTGTTTTTTTTCAATCAGTTAAAGATAAAGACAAATTTATTAAGATTTGTGGTTTGTCGGGTGTGGGTAAAACAAGGGAACGAAAAGATGGAATTGTTGAATTTATTATCAATAAGATTGATGAGGTGAAACAATTCCTTAAAATTATAACCCCCTTTCTTATTCTAAAAAAAGAACAAGCGGAATTAATGATTAAAATTATCAAGCGCAAAGAAAAAATAAGCTCTAAGAAAGATTTTCAAAAACTTCTTGATTTAATTGACGGTTATCGTGACCTAAATTATTCAAAAAAACGAATAAAGCGTACGTTGACCCCGTAGAGACTAAACGTCGACTCCCAATTCCGTTGTAAGCGGAATGGATGAAAGTATAGTCCAATGCACTTAGTAATAAGTGGAAACCCGTCCAGGCTCTTTTGAGCTACGACGAGGTTAACATGCGTGAGACAGGTTGGTCTCCTATCTACTGCAGGCGTTGATTTTTGAGAGGACTCTCTTTTAGTACGAGAGGACCGAAGAGAACTGACCTCTGGTCTGCCAGCTGTTCCGCCAGGAGCAGCGCTGGGTAGCTATGTCGGGATGTGATAACCGCTGAAAGCATCTAAGCGGGAAACACACCTCAAGATAAGAAATCATTTGAGACCCCTCGGAGATTACGAGGTTGATAGGCTCCAGGTGCAAGTCCTGTAAGGGATTTAGCCGAGGAGTACTAAGTGGTCAAGTTCCGCTGAAACATGTGATTAAAAATCTACACAATATAAATAATATGATTAGAAACCGAACTCCGATGGCTTAACGCTGTTTTTGTCTTATCGAAGTTATGCCGTAATTTGAAATATTTAAATGTTTTTATCAAGTGTTTTGAGCTGGTGACTTGGCGTCATGGCACCACCTCTTCCCATTCCGAACAGAGAAGTGAAACGTGATAGCGGCGATGATACTCTTTCAGGGGAAAGTAGCTCGTCGCCAGCTCAAAGCACTTGATTTTAAATTTCTATCGCGTCATTTTTGTTAGAAGGCCTGGCGTAGCGAAGTCCCGTCGCGGGCGGGGTAGGTAGTTGCGCCTTCTCGATTCTTCTCTTGCGGAATGTCGGCGGAGTAAGCGGGGTTCGGTTTCTAATATTTAAAAATACGGCTTTTGGGCCGTATTTTTTGTTTTATTGGTATTTTTTTTATATAATATATATATGCCTTTAACTTGGCGCGGGAAAAGACAACTTTTTTATTACTCTATTTTTGCGGTGTTCGTTTTTATATTGATCGTGGGTTTTATTTTTTATTTTAAGCCGGCGCCCACTTGTTTTGACGGGAAGCAAAACCAGGGAGAAGGTGGTGTTGATTGCGGCGGTCCGTGCGAAAAAGGATGTTTGGGGCAGGTTTCAAATCCGACAGTGTTGTGGACTAGATTTTTTAAGACGGGAGACACCACATACGATATTGCCGCCCTTATCGATAACCCTAATATTTTTGCCGGGTCCGGTGAGTTTCATTACCGCCTTAAGCTTCATGATAAGGATAATATTTTGATTGCGATTAGGGATGGAGTTACTTTTATAAATCCTCAGGAAAGATTTGTAATTTTCGAATCCGAGGTGCAAACGGCCCGGCGCATTCCGGTTAGCGCGTCCATCGAATTGGATCAGGTTGATTGGCAAAGGATCGAGATGGCGAAGCCTCTGGTCGAAGCGTATGGTTATAAATTCACGACTCACCCTTACGGAATTTTTGATGTTACTCTCCGTAATGGGGATATTTTTCCGGTTAAAAATATAGAAGTGGTAGTCGTTTTATTTGACGACTCTAGGAACGCTTCCGGCGTATCAAGAACGAAGATCGATTTGATAGAAGGGGAATCGGAGCGTAAAGTGGGCTTTAGCTGGCCTGTCGCCTTTGACAGGATTCCGGCGTCCGTCGAGGTTTACATCAGAAAAATTCCTTAATGCGCATTTTAGAACTTAAATTATTCAGGAACATCGACTTAAAGTTGCTGTTCATTATCTTACCCTTATTATTGATAGGGCTTTTGACTATGAAGTCTTTTGGCGGGGGTTCCGATTACTATTTTTGGAGACAATTAGTATGGATATTGGCCAGTCTCGCTATTTTTTTCATTTTTTCAAAACTGGATTGGAGGGTTTTTAAATCAAGCGGACTTATTCTGTCACTTTACATGTTCGGAGTTGCCGCTCTTGTCTTTATTTTTGTTGTTGCCGATGCCAGCTGGTTTTATCTTCCGCTATTCGCCATCCAGCCGGCAGAACCCATGAAGCTTCTTTTGGTGTTAATTTTGGCTAAGTATTTTTCCCGGAGGCACGTGGATATAGCGCAATTCAAGCATATCGCGGTTTCCGCCGTTTACGCCGTGATTCCGGCGGGGTTAATATTTTTTCAACCGGACTTGGGGTCGGCAATTATTTTCGGAGTGATTTGGATTGGAATGATCATGGCTTCGGGCGTATCAAAAAAACATCTGGCAATTTTATTTACTATCGGTTTGGCTGTTCTTGCCATAAGTTGGATATTTTTTCTTAAGCCGTATCAAAAAACGAGGATAAATACTTTTTTAAATCCATACATAGACCCTCAAGGGGCAGGTTATAACGCGATGCAGTCAAAGATTGCCGTAGGGTCCGGGGGTTTTCTGGGGCAGGGGATAGGGCACGGGACCCAATCCCGTCTTGAGTTTTTGCCCGAGCACGAAACAGATTTTATATTTGCCGCCTTTGCTGAAGAGTGGGGTTTTGTCGGCAGTCTTATATTGATCTTGTTTTTTATACTTTTAGTCCGGCGTTTATTACTACTCGGGACGAAGTCGTCCGATAATTTCGTTCGTCTTTATGCGATAGGCATTTCACTTATAATTATCGGGCATTTTACTATCCATGTAGGTATGAATATAGGGCTTTTGCCGATTACCGGTTTACCTCTTTCTTTTGTAAGTTATGGAGGGTCTCACCTCGCGACACTTTTTGCCGCCCTTGGCATTTGGAGCGGTATGAAATTCTCAAGTCGGACCCCTGAAGCCGAGGAGGTGTACGTATCTTAAATAAATTAAAAACCTTTTTCAAAAAGGTTTTTTTGTTTGGACCGTAGAAATGTGGATAACTCAAGATTATTATTTGTTGAGGCTATTTTTTTAAGTTATGCACATATTGACATAATTGTTCTCGTGAGTATAATTAAATATTAGGTGATTAGTACGCCCATAAAATAAGAAAAAAGATAATTTATCCCCTTCAAAAGATGGGAAAAGGGGCACTTTTCTTTGTTATTCAATTTTGTACTTTCTTGCTTGACAGGCAAATTTATATCCCGCGAAACATTTTTATATACGTGATAAATAAGTTAAGCGCACGCGGGTACTTTTTTATTATACATTAATATAAAATAATATTCTAAATTTGTTATGAATCTGCCCAAAAAGTTTTTCTCGCGCTATCGCCCTTCTTTAGTACCGTTTCCGAATCTGGTTTCAACTCAGTTGGAATCTTTTGATTGGTTTATAAAAAAAGGACTCGAAGACCTTTTTAAAGAATTTTCTCCGATCAATGATTACGCCGAGGAAACTCTCAAACTTGAGCTTGTCAGCCATATGATTGAGGAGCCCAAGCATGATGAAATTTTTGCAAAAAGTCACAATCTTTCCTACGAGGCGCCTTTGAGGGTCAAAGCAAGATTGACCAATAAAAAGACGGGGGAGATAAAAGAACAGGAGGTTTTTATTGCCGATATGCCTTTGATGACGAATCGCGGAACTTTTGTGGTTAACGGAGTTGAGCGTGTTATTGTGTCTCAACTTGTCCGTTCGTTCGGAGTATATTTTACCGCCAACGTATTACGGGGACGGAAATTTTTTGGAGCAAAAGTAATACCATCGCGCGGATCATGGATTGAGATCGAAACCGGTTCCGACAACGTTCTTTACGTGCGCATAGACCGTAAAAGGAAATTCGCCTTAACGACTCTTTTGCGGATTTTTGGGTTTGAAGACACAAATGAGATAGAAAATACGTTCTCCAAGATTGACACAGGAGAAACTTCTTATATCAAGAGTACTCTCAATAAAGATACGGCCACGACTAAAGAAGAAGCTTATGTTGAGATCTATAAAAGGATCAGGCTTGGTGAGTTGGCGACCGTGGATAACGCGAGAGAATTTTTGGAGGCCATGTTCTCGCCCGATCGCTATGACTTGTCCGTTATTGGGCGGTACAAAGTAAATGAACGGCTCGGTTTTCCTTTGAAGGATATAGATAAAGCATCGCATATTCTTACCAAAGAAGATTTCACCTCGATAATCAATCACATAATAGAGCTCAATAATACGCCCTTCGCGATCCCTGACGACATTGATCACTTAGGCAATCGAAGAATAAGGGGAGTAGGCGAGCTTTTACAGAATCGCTTGCGCGTTGGTTTTACCCGCACAAAAAGAGCGATACAGGATCGAATGAGCACTCTTGATATTCTTACCGTAACTCCTCTCCAACTTATTAACTCCCGCCCGATAATGGCGGTGTTAAAAGAATTTTTCACAACCAACCAACTTTCACAATTCATGGATCAGGACAATATACTCGCGGAGCTTGAGCACTTAAGAAGGGTCTCGGCTTTAGGGCAGGGGGGGTTAACACGCGAAAGGGCCGGTTTTGAGGTTAGAGACGCGCACCCTTCACACTACGGTAAAATTTGTCCTATTCAGACGCCGGAAGGTCCAAACATCGGGCTTGTCGTGCATTTTGCGATTTTTTCCCGAACAAACGATTTTGGAATACTCGAAACCCCCTACCGAAAAGTGGTTAAGGGAGTTATCACGCCCGAAGTTGTCTATTTAAGCGCTTTTCAGGAAATTTTATATAATATTGCTTCCGCCACCGCGGACTATGATGAGAGCGGAAAAATTCTTACCGAGAAAGTTCACGCGCGTGTGAAAGGACAGGCGGGGATTGTCGCGCCCCAAGAAGTTGACTTTATAGACGTATCTCCTTATCAGGCGTTCAGTGTCGCAACCTCTCTCATCCCATTTTTGGAACATGATGACGCGAACCGAGTTATGATGGGCGCCAACATGCAGAGGCAGGCTGTTCCGTGCGTGCGTCCGCAGGCGCCTTACGTCTCGACAGGTCTTGAAGAGAAAGCTTCAGCGGATTCTGGAAGGCTAGTTATAGCGGAGGAGGACGGAAAGATTATTTATGCCGATGCCCAGAAGATCATCTTGGAAGATAAACACCGCCAAAGGACTTATCATCTTTTGAATTATCTTCGTTCAAACGAATATACGGTCATTAACCACAGGCCATTGGTAAAACCGGGCGATAAAGTTAAGAGGGGAGATGTTTTAGCTGATGCCTCTTCTTCCGATAACGGAGTTTTGGCGCTTGGGCAAAATATATTCGTGGCTTTTCTTTCGTGGGGAGGCGCGAATTATGAAGACGCCATTATTATTTCCGAAAAGCTAGTAAAGAATGATGTTTTTACTTCCGTTCATGTCGAAGATTTCCAGGTCGCGGTGAGAGACACCAAATTGGGACCGGAGATCGCCACATACGATATCCCGAATGTCGGGGAGGATAAATTAAAAGACTTGGATGAAGAAGGTATTGTGAGGGTCGGGGCAGAGGTAAGGTCCGGCGATATTCTTGTAGGAAAAATTACTCCTAAAGGAGAGGCGGAGCTTACACCCGAGGAACGGTTATTGCGCGCGATCTTTGGTGAAAAGGTTCGCGATGTTCTTGATACGTCTTTAAGAATGCCTCACGGAAAACAGGGCCGCGTCGTCGGTATAAAAGTTTTTTCACGCGATCACGGAGACAAGCTTGATACCGGAATAATTAAATTGATACAGATTGAGCTGGCTCAATTAAGAAAAATATCGGTAGGTGATAAGCTCGCGGGTCGTCACGGGAACAAGGGCGTCATTTCGAAGATCCTTCCGGTGGAAGACATGCCTCACCTTGAAGACGGAACTCCAGTAGACATGATTTTAAATCCTCTAGGTGTTGTTAGTCGTATGAATATCGGACAAATCATGGAAACCCATCTTGGATGGGCAGCCGAGCGTTTGGGGTACCGGGCGATAGTGCCTCCGTTCCAAAGTGTTACCGAAGAGGAGATACGCACCGAATTGACAAAAGCGGGGCTTCCTAAATCCGGGAAGGTTTATCTTTATGATGGACGTACCGGTGAAAAATATGAACAACCGATTACGGTGGGGCAAGTTTATATGCTGAAACTTATTCACATGGTTGAAGACAAGATACATATGCGCTCGATCGGACCTTACTCTCTTATTACCCAGCAGCCGTTAGGCGGGAAAGCGCAGGGTGGAGGACAGCGATTCGGAGAGATGGAAGTATGGGCGCTTGAAGGTCATGGCGCGTCTTATACTTTGCAGGAAATGCTCACCATTAAATCCGATGACGTGCTTGGCCGGTCAGCGGCTTATGACGCTATTGTCAGAGGCGAGCCTTTTAAGAGCCCGCACTTGCCGGCATCATTCCATGTTTTGGTGAATGAATTAAGAGGGCTCGCGCTTGATGTCGAGCTAAGAGGGGTCGATGTAATGCCCGAAGGATATGAGGAGGAAAAATCCGGAGCCCGGTCGGAGGCGCCTAAAAAAAGAAGCATAAGATCAAACATCTAATTTTTTAAATAATAGATTATGGAGACCAAAGTAACAGATTTTAAATCAATAGTTCTCAGACTCGCTTCTTCCGAGAAGATCAAATCGTGGTCTTATGGAGAGGTAACCAAACCCGAGACTATAAATTATAGGACACAGCGTCCCGAAAAAGACGGTCTTTTTGATGAGAGGATATTTGGTCCCGAAAAGGATTATGAATGTTATTGCGGCAAATATCGCCGTATCCGGTATAAAGGAATAATTTGTGATAAATGTGGAGTTGAGGTTACGCGGGCTGTTGTCAGGCGGGAAAGAATGGGACACATTCAGCTTGCCGTGCCCGTCGCGCATATTTGGTTCGTAAGAGGAGTCCCCTCAAGAATCGGGCTTCTTTTGGATCTTTCGGTCTCCGACATAGAAAGAGTGATCTATTTCGCGGGTTATATTGTTACCCGTGTGAACGAAGAATCGGTAGCCAGAGTGCGTACGGAAATAGAAAGAGAGCTTGCCACAAAACGCAAGCAGGTAAAAACTAAAAAAGAAGAGGCTGCTTTGGGCTCGGCATCTGAAGTCGCGTTGAATGAATTGTCCCAAATAAAAGAAAATAGGGTTTTATCCGAAATAGAATATCATAATTTAAGTTTGCGTTACGGAGACGTTTTTGAAGCGGGGATCGGAGCGGAAGCCCTTTACAATATTTGTAGCCGCATAGATCTGGATCGTCTTGTCCAAAGACTTGAACTGGAGATTGTTGACGCGTCTCAGCAGATCAAACGCAGGATAGCCAAGAGATTAAGCTTGGTCAAAGCGCTTCTCCGTTCAAGAGTTCGTCCCGAATGGATGTTCTTAAGCGCGGTACCGGTTATTCCTCCGGCTCTTCGTCCGATGGTACAGCTTGATGGAGGGAGGCACGCGACATCCGATGTCAATGACCTATATCGTCGGGTCATAAACAGGAATAATCGTCTTAAAAAATTAATGGAGATCCGGGCTCCCGAGGTTATCGTTAGAAACGAAAAAAGAATGCTTCAGGAAGCGGCCGACGCTTTGATAGATAATTCCATTAAAAGAGGAGGCACGCCCACCGCGATATCACAGGCTCAAAAACGTCCTTTGTCTTCGCTTGCCGACTCTCTTAAGGGAAAGCGCGGAAGGTTTAGACAGAATTTACTCGGAAAACGAGTGGATTATTCCGGCCGTTCCGTTATTGTGGTGGGTCCGGAACTTAAATTGCATCAATGCGGTTTGCCCAAGCATATGGCCCTGGAGCTTTTCCGTCCGTTTGTTATCTCAAAACTTATCGCAAACGGCCTTGCCCATAATATTCGCGGAGCCGGACGCTTGATAGATGACCACGCTCAGGAAGTGTGGGCGATCCTTGAGGGGGTTATTAAAGACCGATATGTTCTTCTTAATCGCGCGCCGACCCTCCATCGTCTCGGTATCCAGGCTTTCCAGCCGGTGCTGATTGAAGGTAACGCTATTCAGATCCACCCCTTGGTTTGTGAGGCTTTCAATGCCGACTTTGACGGAGACCAGATGGCGGTGCATGTTCCGTTGACGGATGACGCCCAAAAAGAAGCGCGTGAAATAATGGCATCGGTAAAAAATCTTACCAAACCGGGTACCGGAGCTCCGATAGTGAACGCCCAGCAGGACATGGTTTTGGGTATTTATTGGCTGACCAGGATTAGGCCGGGCTCAAGAGGAGAGGGAGGTATTTATCCCAACCCTAATGAAGCTATTTTTTCTTATGAAATGGGAAATATAGATTTTCAGGCAAAAATAAAAGTTAAAATAACCGATACTCCGAAATACGCCCATCTTTCTAAAGGGGAGATCATAGAAACGACCGTCGGGAGACTTTTATTTAACTCTGTTTTGCCGGATGATTTTGAATTTATAAATAATGAAGTAACCAAAAAAGATCTAAGCAAGGTTATAGCGCGCATTATTATCCGTTATGGACATAATACCGCCCCTTCTATTTTGGATAAGATAAAGAAATTTGGTTTTGATTATTCGGCTAAAGCAGGTCTTTCGTGGGGGATTGACGATCTAAAAATTCCCGAAGAAAAGGGCGTGATCATTGCTGAGGCCGAAGGAGAGGCAAAGAAAGTGTATAGCGCGTATTCCGACGGTTTGCTGACCGAGGAGGAAAGATATCGTCGTATTATTGAGATATGGACCGACGCCAAACGTAAAGTGGACAAATTGGTTCCGGCTTCCCTTGATCCGTTTGGCCCAGTATTTTCGATGGTATCGTCAGCCTCAAGAGGCTCATGGGCTCAAGTGGCGCAGATGTCGGGAATGAGGGGTTTGGTTGTGAACCCGGCCGGGCGCATTATTGAATTTCCGATTACGTCTAACTACAAAGAAGGCCTGCACGTACTTGAGTATTTTATTTCCACTCACGGAGCGCGGAAAGGAACGGCTGACACCGCTTTGAAAACTTCGGCTGCGGGATATTTGACCCGCCGTCTGGTTGATGTGGCGCAGGATGTAATAGTTATTGAAAAAGATTGCGGAGACACCAAGGGATTTTTGATCAAGAGGCATGATGTGGAGGATTACGGAAAGAATTTTGCCCAGCGCATTTTCGGCAGGACGCTTACATCCGATGTCAAAGATAAAGACGGCAAGGTTTTATTCAAGAAGGGGCATTTTATTACTTATGATGATGCCGATGTAATTGCTGAATCTACTCCGCTTGATGCCGAGATGTCGCTTCGTTCTCCGATCACTTGTAAAATTCCGCGCGGGGTCTGTCAGGATTGTTACGGTTATGACTTGGGAACAAATGAGCTTGTTAAAATAGGAGAGGCGGTAGGTATTGTCGCGGCCCAAGCCATAGGTGAGCCGGGAACCCAGCTTACTATGCGTACTTTCCACACCGGAGGTATCGCGGCCGCGGGAGACATTACTTTAGGTTTGCCGAGAGTTGAGGAAATATTTGAAGTTCGGCTTTCGACTAATCCCGCAGTTATGTCGGAAGTTAAGGGAGAGGTTATAGAAATAGAGTCTAGCGGACGGGAGAAGGTGGTAAAGGTACTTATTGATGAGCATGCCAAAATAAAAAATAAAAAAGAAGCGGTTGAATACGCCATTCCTATTGGCAGGACTATCATCATTGAAAAAGGTTCCCAGCTTTTGCCGGGGACTCCCATTACCGATGGCCCTCTGGACATCCGCAATCTTTTCCTTCTTGCCGGTGCTCACGCGGCGGAAAGTTATATATTGAACGAAATTTCAAAAATTTATACTCTGCAGGGCGCTTCCATCAATGAAAAGCATATTGAGGTGATAGCTCGGCAGATGCTTTCGCGGTTCCGCGTTACCGATCCGGGCGACACTACGCTTGCTATTGGGGACGTGGTAGAGCGTTCGGAGCTTGCCGACATAAACAGCGATCCAAAAATAAAAAATCCGGCTCAAGGAGCAAGGCTTATTTTAGGTATTACTAGAACCGCTCTTACCACTTCCAGTTTTCTTGCCGCCGCGTCTTTCCAGGAAACGGCAAGGGTGCTTATTTCCGCCGCCGTTGAAGGACGTGAGGACAAACTTCGGGGACTTAAAGAAAACGTTATTATCGGACGTCTTATTCCCGCGGGGAACAGTTTTGGCAAAAAACAGACACCTGATCCTAAAGAAGAAGATAAAGATTAAAGAGACTTTTCTTTTTCCGGTTAAAAATAAGGCGAATATTTCTTACAAATATAGAGCCCTGATGCGGGCTCTATTTTGATAAATCCTATTTTATTCTCAAGTTTAATATTGTATTCTGATAAAGGGTGTTATTTTAATTGAAAAAAGGAGGTGGAGATGAAGCGTTTATCGGCAACTTATTTGTTTGTTTGTGTATTATTGATGTTCCCGGCGCAGGCATTAAGCCGTGCGCCCGCCGGTAATTTTGATGCGGCTGGTCTTCACAAAAAAGCGCGCATGTTTGGAGTTTATATGTTAAGGGAGTGGACCGTTAAAACCGATAATACCGCAGATCAGGTAAAACGAAGTCTTGGGAGCGGCTTTGTCATAAAAGAGAGGCAGAAGTATTATATCGTGACCAACGCTCATGTCGCCGGAGATCCGAACGCGACCTATACGGTTTTATTTTATGGACACAATAAATTCTTTGAAGTAAAACCTATCGGCTGGGATAATAAGTTTGATCTGGCCCTTCTCGAATTTACCGACAAGGATTTTGTGCCATTTGGTCACGCGGAGTTGGGCGATTCCGACCTGCTTGATGCCGGTACAAAATTGTATATTTACGGGAACCCTCTTGGTCACAGATTTCTGGGTTCTACCGGAGAGGTAATGAGTTCGGCCTCCTATAATATTCTTGGCAACGAATATCCAGGGGGTCTCGTGCCGATGGACGCAACGTGTAATCCCGGAAATTCCGGAGGCCCGATATTAGACGCTGACGGAAAAGTGAACGCGGTGCTGGTTGCCATTATTATAAGTCCGAGATCTATTTGCCTGGGCATTCCGGTCAATAATCTGAAAGTATTGTTGTCCAAACTTAAAGGCGGCGGAGAGATTAAGCACGGTGTTATGGGTATTTCTTTGGGTGACTTTTATGAAATGTCAAAAGAAAACAGAATGTCGGAGCCCTTTAATCAAATAACGGTTAAAGACGGTGTAGTGATATTGGATGTGGCAAAAGATTCTCCCGCCGAAAAAGCAGGATTTATGAAGGGAGATGTTTTTATAAATTTTGGTCCATCATTTGATAAGGTAGATATTCCGATAGTCAAAACAGGACCTTTTAGAGAACAATTGAATTTGAGATTTTTCGCGGGAGAAAGTATCGTGTTCCGCATATTGAGGGGACGGGATTATCTTTTGAGAAAAATCGTATTAGGTCTGGCCTTGACGGTCAAGAAAAAAGAAGAAGGAGAAAATAAATAATTCGTGAAAATTCAAATCCCGGTGTAACCGGGATTTATTTATTACGTCCCGCGCCGGCCGCGCTTCGGGTTAGACGTGTCAAATCATTTAACTATCTGACCGAAACGGGCATTTCTCTGACCCCGGAAAATTTCGGCAAAACCTTCTTTTTTTTGTCGAACTTTTGCGAATTGTTTTTCTTTTCGTAAAATCTGTAAAGCATATCTAATTTTTTATCAATATTCCTTTTTAATTCAGCCAGATTAAGCGACAGATAAATATTTTTCAATTCTTGTTTTCTGCTTTCTGAAATTTCTGATGATTCCATTATTCTTTGATAAGGTGTTTTAG
>PFCN01000039.1 GCA_002774705.1 Candidatus Niyogibacteria bacterium CG10_big_fil_rev_8_21_14_0_10_42_19 | reverse complement strand
TTCTGGCCAAGTCCGAGTATTATGTGAAGAAATTACCGGCAGAGTGCAAAATTGGGTGGGGTTATTCATTGACTTTTATAACAAACTACTATAACATATATTGATAAGTTAATTTTTGTTTTCCTTTCTCTTACAGTTTTGTGAGCCGAAAGATACAAAAATAGGTCGGCTTACATTATTAAGATAAATTAGATCAATGGCAAAGAAACTATACGTAGGAGGATTATCCTACGACACCGTTGAAAACACCTTGAAAGAAACTTTCGCGCAAGCGGGAGCAGTCGAATCTGCGGTGGTCATTATCGACAAAATGTCCGGACGCTCAAAAGGCTTCGGATTCGTCGAAATGTCCACAGAAGAGGAGGCTCAAAAAGCAATCGAGATGTTCAACGGAAAGGAGCTTGACGGAAGAACCATTACCGTAAACGAAGCACGCCCGCAGGAAGCCCGCCCGCAAGGAGGAGGTTTCAACCGCGGAGGCAGAGGTGGAGGAGACGGAAGAGGTTTTGATAGAGGCCCCAGAAACCGCTATTAAAAATAAGTCTCAACAACAGAAAATCCCGCTATATGCGGGATTTTCTTTTTGATCTAAATTTAAATTCATGCCATTCTATTATTAATTTTAAAATAAGACACGAAAGCTAATAAAATATTCTTAGAGGTGGAAAGATACCGCGGACCTCAACACCTACCACTTTTCAGCATAATGATAAAAAAATACAAAGATGTTATTCTCTCTTTAGTTTTAGTTTTTAAAACAACAAAAAAAAGGAGACCTCTTGAAAACTGTCCTCAAGGCCAGAAAAAATTTGGAAAGAATAAAAGACATCGAAAAACGTCTTTATGAAAAAGAACTGACAGCTGTAAAGAAAGTTTTCTTGCTTTGTCCAAAATGCCGCAAAAAAAGCCGCCTTGAGGCCTGGACATTTATCCAAAACAAATATTACGTTCGCCCGTATTCATGCAACGGAGGCGACTACTGGGTAAACGAAAAAACAAAAATGTGCTACATAAAATGTCCGGAATGCGCCGAAACTCTTCGTATCTACGATCATCCGGAAATAAATAAAATCGTGACTCTAGTCGGGAAAGAAACCTACAAAGTCGACAAGATATTTTGTATAATAGCGGTAAACTACTGACAATAAATAGATTATAATTCCCGCCCCAAAGCGGGATTTTATTTTAATCAAAAAATGAGGCGATATATAGGTTTATTTCACGCTGGTCAAGATCATAAAAATATTTATTATCCTCGCGTAACTTGCCGGCCAGTTCCCTGCCTACAAATCTCCAATGCCACGGCTCAAAACGGTAATACAAATTGTCCTCCGGATAAGACAATATAAAGCCGTATTTATAAGCGTTCTCTTGGAGCCATAGATAAGCTTGAGTATTTTTAAAATCATAAAAATCAGTCCCGGTTTTGGAGGTGGTAAAATCAACAGCCGTGCCGAGCTGATGCTCCGAGTATCCTTGGTCCGCGGAAAATTGGTTAGCCCCCGACCCGTAAGTTACGCTATAAGAAGATTTTAAGCCCGATTGTTCTTCAAAGGATCGGAATGCCGAAATTATCAAAATATCTATTCCCTCCACTCGAGCATTATTAAGCATACCCATAAGGAACGGAAAGACGCCTTCGTGTATCAGCCTTGGCCTCTCTTCCTCATAAAGATACTCGGCGCCTATCGCAACCAATTTTTGAGGGACATAATGTTCGTTTAAAAAAAATATTTTGGAATATTTTTGCAAAAGCTCCCGGTCGGTTGAATTTATTTTTTCTATCAAACCGACCGCGCTCTGTATTGAGCTTATTTCGGCCGCCAAAAAATCCATCCGCGCTTTTTCGGCAATAAAATTCTCCTCAAAAATATCCCTATCCCTTTCGGCTGTTTTTAAGCTATCCGCAAGCGCGGTTATTTCTTCCGTAAAATTTTTCGTACTCAAAACAAGACCCTCTTCGGCCTCCTTAAGTTCTTTTTGAAGCGTCAGATTATTTTGATTGAGAGTATGAGCCTTGTAGGCAAAGCCGGATGCCCCGATAAAAAGCGCCAAAAAAAACAAAAGCGGGAGAACTTTATCGTAACCAAGAAAATCAATCTTCATGCTAGTATTATAGACTATTTTCTATTAATAGACATTTTTTATCCGGAGTTTATATTACTTATATGCGCCGAATCATAAATATTTATAAACCTTTAGGATCTACTCCCCTTAAGGCGATAGATAAATTCAAAAAACAATATCCTAAATACAAAGATGTCCCAATGACTTATGCCGGACGCCTCGATCCTATAGCCGAGGGAGTTTTGATAGTGCTTACGGGAAGCGCTGTGCGTAAAAAAAATGAATATCTGCGTCTCGACAAAAAATACGAAGCGGAAATTTTATACGGATTCAAAACGGACAGTTTTGATATCTTGGACTTACCGAAAAAAGCTCCGGATAATTTAAAAATAGACGAAGAAACATTTAAAAAATTCAGCGGAGATTTTAATTTTTTACTCCCGCCGTTCTCTTCTTTCAAAATAAAAGGCAAACCTATTTTTTGGTGGGCAAAACAAGAAAGATTAAAAGAGATCGAAATCCCCGAACGTATAACAAAAATTTACTATATTAAATTTTTCGGACTTTATGAAATAAATTCGAACGATCTTTTAAGATCCGCCATTAAAAAAATAAATATGATAAAGGGAGATTTCCGGCAGGAAAAAATAAAACAAGAGTGGCAAAAAATACTCAAAACGCCTCAAAATAAAATTTTTAAAATAGCAAAGATCACAATTAAGGCCTCCGGAGGGACTTATATCCGTTCGATCGCCGACAGAACCGACGGAGTTCTCTTTTCACTAAAAAGAATGTCGGTCGGGAGATTTAACCTTAAAAATTCGCTTATTTTATAGGGTTTTATGTTTAGTTGACAAAATTAATGATATATGATATTATTTCATTAAATTAAGACGCACTTTTAAATAAAGCATTAGGGGCAAAGGTTAAACCTCTAAAAGAAAGGGGGGAGGAAATGAAAAAATGTGTGCATTGCGGCGACGCCGCAAGAGAGAGAGAGTGTAAAAAGTGCCCCACCACCAGCATTCCGGCTCCTCCGGAATGCAAAGACTGCCACGAGGAAACCTCCCATGGGACGATCGACATACCAAGATTCATGGGGGGCAACACCCCTCTCCCCAATTCGGCCTCCTACGCCGGATGATGAGGGAGACCCCAAAAAAGCCCGCGACCACTCGCGGGCTTTCCTTATTCCGAATACGTCTTTTTTGTGGGTCAATATACTTACACCCACATAGACGGATCATCTTATATATGAAGAACCAAGCAAGTCCCGAAATATGGTGGTAAAATTAAAATTATGGTAAAACGCCTTAAGAAACTTACACAAAAGATTATAAATAAATAATGAAAAAGTTTTACGAAAAATACGAAAAATATTTCTCCCCGATCGCCTTCTTGGCGGGCTTTACTTGGGATAACCTTACCCTTACCCGCGTTGATCTGTGGGTCGATAATCTTATCATGATCGGATATATATTTATCGCATCCGGCGGGATATTTATCGCAAACTTAACCGAACGCCCGCGATACCGGGATCGCATATTTGAAAAATATTCGGAATTCATTCCGCTTATCTCGCAGTTCGCTTTCGGCGGGCTTTTCAGCGCTTTTTTCGTGTTCTATTCAAGAAGCGCGGACATAACCCAAAGCTGGCCCTTCCTAATAACCCTCACCGTTTTTTTGATCGGCAACGAATTTTTACGCAAGCATTATATGCGATTAATTTTCCAGATCAGCGTTTTTTTTATCGTTACCTTTTCATACTCCATATTTGCCGTTCCGATACTGGTAAAAAAGATTGGACCCGAAATTTTTATCTTAAGCGGAATTATAAGTCTTTTCCTTACCGCTATTTTCACGATCGCACTCGAGTTGTTAGCCCCCGCAAGATCCGAACAAAGCCGCGGAGGAGTTATTTTAAGCATAAGCGCGATTTATGTCATTTTTAACATTTTGTATTTTTCAAATCTCATTCCACCCATACCTCTTTCACTTAAGGATGGCGGTATTTTTCATTTTGTAGCCCGCGATCCATCCGGAGAATATTTGGTAGAATACGAATTAAATCCTCCGGGATTTTTCCTAATAAAACCGTCTGTCGATTTTCATTGGATACCGGGAAAGCCGGTTTATGCTTTTAGCTCGATCTTCGCTCCCACAAAACTAGACACCACCATTTTCCACCGATGGTCTTATTTTGACGAACAAAATAAAAAATGGATAACAACCGACCGACTCCGATTCGCTATTTACGGGGGGCGAGACGGCGGATACCGCGGGTTCACCCTAAAATATGCGGTTCATGAAGGTAGGTGGAGGGTGGATGTCGAAACCGCCTCGGGACAAATCCTCGGACGAATGAAGTTCACAATAATAAGATCGGACAATCTCCCACAAACCCAAAACGAGCTCCGATAGCGCGCCGACAACTCAATCCCCCCCTAACCGCTCTTGATCTATGGTGGGCAAATATGAATGTGTCCGCCAATTCAAGTTGCGTATTTTTCGAATATACGCGAACTCTCTTTACTTTTATAAATAAATTTGAAACAATTTAATCGGATAATAAATTGAAAAGGAGAAAAAAGTGGACTTAATTGAGACAGCGAAGTCCTTTGCTTTTGTATCAAAAGGCATTCGTATCAGGTTTGAAAAAAATGAGATCATTATTCACGCCTTGGGAGACAACTACGCGCCCACAATTTCCGGCGCCCTTTTGGCGATTGGCCGGCTTGAAAAATACCTAAAAGAAAAAGGCGTTCGTTTCACCGCTCATTCCCGACATTGGAATAACGGCAAAACAACAGACTGTATCAGAATAAAAATACTCTAAAACAGGAGGGGAAAATGAAAAGATATTGGTACTCTCTCGTAGCGGTCTTATTTCTGGCGTTCGCCCTTACCGCCTGCGGTAGAATGGCAAAAAATGATTTACCGCTGTATCAAAGGTCTGCATCCATAACGAACGCTTTGGCCGAAGAGCGGGTTTTTGGACTCGCGCACTTAAAAGAGCCCGGACCGGGAGAAAACATAAAGGTTCTCTATTTAAAGGGCACCCCCTACGAAATGGGATTCCAGCACGGAAAGCTTCTTAAAAAAGAGGTCCAGGAATTTTACAACAAGCTGATCCCCCTCCTTAAATTCTTCGCCTCCGAAGATATGATGGACGAGATCTACGACCGTATGGAGCCATACATTCCTTTGGAAGAAAAAGAAGAAATGAGGGGCCTCGCCCACGGAGCGGATATACCGTTGAGAGCGGTACATTGGGTCCACAGCGTTCCCGAAGTTTCCGAATATGGACCAAAAAAGAATTTCCGAAAACACTTCAAACAAACCAGCTGTTCGAACATCGCCGCTTTTGGCAAAGCCACTCACGACGGCGCGCTTTACCATATGAGGGTGCTTGACTGGATCAGGCAACTTGGCGCTCAAAAGTTTCCGGTTATCCTGGTACACAAGCCAACTACCGGAAACGCCTCGGTCACTTTTTCATATGCAGGATTTATCGGCTGTGTTTCGGGGATGAACGACAAAAACATGAGTTTCGGCGAGATGGGCTACGGAGACCCGCCGGGAGAAAGTCTCGAGGGAACTCCCTTCATCTTTCTCTTCAGAAAACTGATGAGAGAATCGAATTCAACCGACGATGCCATAAAGATCATCCAAAACACGACAAGGACATGTTCGTATATCTATTTGATTACCGATGCCAAAAGCAAAGACGACGCCAAAAAAGCCGTTATGCTGATAACCGACAGAGGCCGCGTAAAGGTCGTCACCGAAAATACCGATATCAATGACGAGAGAGATAACGAGGCCTACCCCGCCATTGATGATGTCGTTTACGGCGGAGCAAAAGCCCAGATCCTTTATGAAAATATCACAAAACACCACGGCAGGATGTCTACGGAATCTTTAATGAGTATGTGTGATCCGATCTCTTTAACCGGGAACATGCAGAACGTCATCTTCAAACCCGAAACACTGGAAGCGTGGGTATCAAACGCCGGATCATCGGGCAAAGACGAAGCAGGCAAGGCCTGCAATCAAAAATGGTTCCATTTTGATTTCAGCCAATATTTAAAATAAAAAAAATATCCCGCTTTCAGCGGGATTTTTTTTACGAAACTATTTTAATTTTCTTTCAAAAAAATCCAATGAGGCTCGTTCTATATAAAATATATAGAGAATAGAGGTGTAATGCCCGGCCAGAAGATCTATCTCTTCCGGACCACCGATAGCGCGGGCCAGCTCCCTTCCCTTTTTATAAGGAACAACTTTGTCAAAAACTCCCAAGACCATTAAAACTTTTCTGGCATCAATATATTCGGCGTATTTTATGGGGTCGGTCATTATTTTTGAACTAAGAAGGTTATAAAGATCTTCTTTGCTTAAACCAATGTCATCCATAATTTTGGAAACCCTCTTCCTAATGCCCTTCTCTTTCGTATAAAGCAATATATAAGGAATGTCCCCGCCGGCAAGCGCTATAACCGATGCCTTAATCCGAGGATCAAGGGCGGTAAGCAGGGCCGCTTTTATCCCGCCCATACTCACTCCAAAAACCCCTATATTCCCGGGGTCCAGATCTTTTTGAGTTGATATCCAATCAATAGCCGCCTTGTGATCCGCGACCATCTGCCTTAAAAAAGCTTCTAGGTTGTATAAATTCACCTCATCTTTTTGCTTTTCGTCCCGATGAACTATCAAACAAGCCAAGCCATGATCGGCGAAATACGAACTGAAAAAATTAGCGATCTTATTATTCCCACCCAAAATAGGGAGGACAAGAATTACCGGAGTTTTTTTATCACCCTTAATGTCGTAGTAATCTATTATGATAACGCTTTCTTTAGGAGCGGCCATTGTGGAATAGACCGGTCCAAGAAAAGGAGAAGTAATCTCGATCCTTTTTATCGTGTATTTCTCTTTTTCTTTAATAATTCTGGAGGAATATTTTAACGAAGTTTTTTCGTATGAATAATATTTTAAAACCTCATCGGGAATATCTTTCGGCCCGGAATATTTTTTATTCAAAGAATAGTGGGCGCACGAAGTAAATAAAAAAACCAAGGACAAAAAATAAGCCCCCAGTCTCACCGGTCTAAACATGATCGCCTCCTTAAAGCGCTTAATAAAAATTATTAAAAATATTTCAATGTCCTACTCAAAATCACGCTACCATAAGATCGGGCTTTTTTTCAAGCGCCTCGCAAACTAACTGAATTTTTATCGGTCATATTCGTTTCATTCAATTAAATAATAAATGATCTTACAATAGGAGGAAACTTAAAAATATACAGGGACATTTTCGCGAACGAAGGAATAGATTTTTATGGAAACGCATCCGAAATAAACGGAGACGCATATTCTCCCTTTAAGATTGAGGACGCTGGAAATATTACCGGAGAGGTCATTGAGGGCGTTGAACCAATCCCCCCTCCGATATTAGAAATTAATCCGTACTTGGAATACGCCGTAGCATCAAGCACATATTATGCCACAACAAGCATTGCCGAGGCTCATGTAAATGGGCAAACCATAAATAGCGAGGTTGTTTATATAGACGACGACGGAACAAAAGCAAACATAGGAAACACGAACACTAATTTTACCGGAAGCCTCGTTAAAATCGGCAACCCGGACCTAACCGGCGGAGTTTTTAATTCTTTTGGTAATTTCGCAACAATAGTCGTATATGGAAATTTAAAAATTTCAGGTAACACGACCATAAACGGCATCGTATACGTAACCGGCGAGACCTCGTTCGGAGGAGGCACTAATACAATTAATGGTTCTCTAATTTCAGCAGGAGGAACAAGCGTAACCGACCTTACCGGAAACGCGACCATAAATTTTGATCCTACCGTTTACGCTTCATGGCAGGATATAACGGGCCTAAATACCACATCAACCGAAAGCCCAAGGGTTGTCGGCTGGACGGAAGAATAATACCGGACGCATTATCATAAACACACCAAACCCCACGCGCCTGCGCGCGAGGTTTTATATAATAAAAATTTAATCTATACTAAATAAGTACTTTATCATTAATTATTCAAAATCATGAGCAAAGAAAATTTTAATCCCGAAGGAATCAGTCCTGATGCAAAGATAGTCGAAGGATCTGTTCCTTTTAAAGATATCACCGGATGGGTGCATGCTTTTAAGAAAGAAGGTATGTCTGAAGAAGAATTGAGAGTAATGTTAAAAAAACTAAATGTCACGGACTATATAGATGAAGAAAAACCAAAAGCAAAAATAAATATTGATATAAATGACGCCGAAGGCTGGAGAAACGCCCTCATTGAAGCCGGGGTACCCAGAGAAGAATCGGAAAATATTATAAATAAAATAGTCAAAGAAAGAATAGAGCAAGATCGGCCAAGAGAAATAAAAATAGAGCAAAATACTTCGAAAGGAACCGAAATCGAGACCAAGCGTTAAGACTACTCATGAAAAATTACCCGGTAATAATAATCATAGCCATATTATTGTTTTCGGGTATTTTTATTTTTAATAAAAAAGAGGATATAAAACCACTAACCCTGGAGCAGGCGCGGACAATTGCCGAATCAAGCATCTGCCCAAGAAAGGCCGTTTTCACCGGCGAATATTCTTATAAACCGGAGATAAAAACGTGGTTTTTTGGTATGGACGCGTCTAGAAGAGGATGTAGCCCTATTTGCGCGGTTGATGAAAAGACAAAATATGCTAAATTTGATTTAAGATGGGCCTTGAATTAGCA
>PFCN01000020.1:9279-12826 GCA_002774705.1 Candidatus Niyogibacteria bacterium CG10_big_fil_rev_8_21_14_0_10_42_19 | reverse complement strand
CGTTCTTTCAAGAAACGGTAAAGTTATTGAGGTTCCGATAAAATATGAGGCTCGTAAAAGAAAAGAGGGTAAAAAGTTGAGCTGGAAGCACGGAGTTAAGTGTTTGTGGGTTATATTTAAAATTAAAATATCATTGATTTAATTTTATGCACGAATGGGGTTTTTTTGATAATTTCTTAAAAAATCAAAGAATAAAAAAAGCCACAAAACTTTTGGGTGATAAGTTTTTAACAAATGATAAGGTTATTTTGGACTTGGGCTGTGGAATCGGCGATTTTTTAAAAATAATCAGTCCACGGATCAAAGCGGGTATTGGGATTGATCAGAAAATTAATACATATAAAACGGGTAATTTGTCATTCATAAATTTTGAATTTAGCGTAAATAAATTACCCCTTGAAGATAATAGCGTTGATGCGGTAATCATGCTTGCATGCATTGAACACATTATATATCCACATTTTGTTTTTAAGGAAATAATTCGCATTCTTAAGAATGGCGGTATTTTTGTATTTACAACCCCGGCACCCAGCTTAGATTTTATTTTAGTTTTTTTATCATCTCTTAGGATTATTTCGAAAGAAGAAATAGATGATCATAAATTATATTTTACTAAAAAGGGCCTTGGTTTGGTCTTAAAAGATATTGGATTTAAAGATGTTGATATTAAACATTTTCAACTAGGACTTAATATTATGGGAAGATCGGTAAAATAAAATGTTTGAGAGCTTGCTGACATTACACAATTTAATAATTTTTTGGGAGACGGTATTTTTTATTTATGCTTCTTTTTTGGCCGGCGCTTTATTTTTAAATTATTTTCGGATTGACCTCAAAACCGGAATAAAAAAACTTATCTATCCGGTAATGCTGGGTTACGGGATATTCGGTTTCGTCGGCTTTCTTTTAGCCGTTTTTGGTCTTTTTTATGCCGTATTTTTGAGGATGTTTTTAGTTTTAATTTTACTTTTGTCTGCCCGGATGCTAACGCGTCATTTTTTCTTTTTAAAAAAATATAGACAATGCTTTGATATTGTTAAATATCATTTAAAAATATTTTTCACCGACCACTCTTTTTTAAAAGTCATAGTTGTTTTGTGGGTTTTAGCCAACATAAGCATCGTTTTTGTCCCGATAACGGGCCATGATACTGTTGACTATCATTTGCCGATAATTTTTAAAGCATTGGATAATGATGTCAATCTTTTGAGCGTTAATTTTAGTATTCAAAGCGGAATATTTGGAACGGATAGTGTTGTTTATATTCCAGTCTTCGCGGAGATAATGTACGCGGTGCCTTCGGCAATATTCAATAATTTTGTCGATCCTTTTATTTTTCAATTATTGCAGTATAGCGCCTTGATCTTATTTTTACTCCTCTTGTATGACTTTTTGGATAAAAAGATAGAAAATAAATTTTTAAAGATTGTTTTATTGGTGTTTGTGATGGCTATATTCGATTTTCAGCGGGAGGTCTTGCACGGGGGATATGTGGATATATTTGTTTTTCTTTTTAGTTCGGCAAGCACGCTTTTAATTATGGAAAATATTCACAAAGAGACGCCCGACAAAAAAGAGTTGGGTCTTTCAGCTGTTATGCTGGGTTTGGGGCTCGCGATAAAATATGTTGCCGGTTTTTTTGCGGTTATAAACGGACTATTCCTACTTTTTGGATACATAAGAAAAAGAATAACACTCCAGAATCTTATTTTATACGCGTTAATCATTCTTATGGTTTGCGGATTTTGGTACGCCAGAAATACCATTCATTACGGAAACCCCGTTTATCCGGTTCTTTCCGATGCTCAATTTGATTATGATGTAGGTACTTTTATAATGGAGAGGAATATTTTGAATTTTTTCTATTTTCCATTCTTTAGGTTCGGGCAATGGTTTATTCCGGATCAGGTTAATGAGTCATCAAGCCGTTTGGTTGTGTTCGGTTATTTTGTACTCGCGTATCTTTTGCTTGCCTTTTTTATTTTCACAAAAAAGAAGTTTAACATTATTGAGATAATGCTCTTTAGTTTTGTTGAGCTGTATTTATTGTTTTCATTTTATATGGCGCACCAGATAAGATTTATGTTGCCGGCCGTCATAATGCTTGTTCTTTTGCTTATTTTTTTGCTGGATAAGCTTTATATTTATTTGAAAGAAAAAATGAACGGAGGATTGTATAAAATATTTATGAAATTTACTTTTGCCGGGTTATACTTTATTTTTATTTTATTCTTTTTGGCCAACTTTCATTATTTTTACGTAAAATATAATTATCTTATTGGCGTTTACGATAAGGCGGAATATATCAACGAGATAGGCGGAATGTGAAGATCCGCGACAGCGCGGATCGTAATCCTTCCGAAGTCCCGCTTATGGACGAAGGAGGATAGATTAGAGCGGATAATATTTTTTAAGATATTCTTGCAAGGAGTCTCTCCAATAAGGAAGCTTGGGGAGTTTTGTGTTTAGAATAACATTTGACGGAGCGCGCGGAGTTTTAAATAATTCATTTCGCGGAACCAACTCTATTTTGGTTTTTTCGGTTCTGTCCCCGAGATATTTTTTTATTTCTTCTATCACGTCCATTGTTGTGGCCTCTCCCTCCTTAACTTCGCTCACTATATGGTATATTCCGCTCTCACATTCTCCGTTTATAAGTTCAGAGAGCCCTTTTGCGAAATCTTTTGTCCAAGTTGGGCTCCTCCACTGATTTTTAACGATCGTAAGCGCGTCTTTTTTTTGCAGGGCTTCAAGAAAACTTTCAACGAAAGTTTTTCGTCCTTTTCCATAAAGCCACCCGGCGCGGGTTACGTACCACCTTTTTAAGACTTCCGGATTTTTGCGCGCGAATTGAGCCGTAATTTTTTCGGCATTAGTTTTAGATTTTTGATAAACGCTTATCGGGTCGGGCGCCTCATCTTCTTTGTAGCCATTTATTTTGTATTGCCCTTCTTTTATTCGTCCGAAAACCTCAGACGAGCTGATTTGGATGAATGCGGAAGAACTTCCCGATTTCTTAATTGAGTTTAAAATATTAGTTACTCCGTCTGTATTTATTCCGAAGCATTTATCCGGATCTTTTTCGCAAATATCTACATTGGGGATGGCCGCGCAATTTATGATAATATCGGGCAGGTGTTTTATTATGTTCTTATCGGTGCTTTCGGGGTCTTCTATCTCAATCTCGCCATGTTCAAGAGGTATTATTGTGGATTTGTCCGACAAGGAAAGATAAGAAACAAGCTCTTGCCCCAAAAGTCCGCCTGACCCGATAATTGCAATTTTTTGTTTTTTTGTCATAATTTTTATTATGAATCCCCCTAAACAAAAGACGTTATTTTTTAGTTTATCTTTTGGAGCATCTTTTAGCAATCTTTTTTCTTTTCCGGAAAGCGTTTTTTTTCGTTTGTTTGATATTTCCAAAAAAGATCAAAATTTAAAAATAGTTTTTATTGTCGCCGAAAGTTTTAAGGGAAAATTTGATTTTGCGTCGTACATAAGACCTAATTTTTTGGTAGAGTTTGTGCCGGGGCTTGGTAAAAAATTC
>PFCN01000020.1:0-9245 GCA_002774705.1 Candidatus Niyogibacteria bacterium CG10_big_fil_rev_8_21_14_0_10_42_19 | reverse complement strand
GGTATGCGCCCGGATGAGCCGGCTGGTGGGGGCCGCCTATATTTGGCCCCTATTAAATGGCTTATCGCAAATACTTTCGGTCGTTTGCGTTTTGTGCGGAAGAGGGTTGTCCCTTATTTATATTACAAAATATATTCTTCCCGGCCTTTTAAGGTTTATTTTGATAAATATAAGCCGGACATGGTGTTTGTCCCGCATCTTTTCGGCCACTTTGACCAACTGCTTTTGGCGGAAGCAAAAAAGAACGGCACAAAGACATTAGGGATGATATCTAATTGGGATCATTTTGATAAGTTCTATCTTCCTTTTCAGGCCGATAAATTGCTCGCGCAAAGCGAGCAGGTCAAAAAATTTGCGATAAATTATCAGTCGTATAAAAAAGATCAGATCTTTTTAGTGGGGTTCCCGCAGTTTGATATGCTGGCGGGCAAACAACACGAAGTACCGCGCGCGGAGTTTTACAAAAATGTGGGCCTGCCCGAAGATGGGAGGTTTATCCTTTATATTTCAGGGAGCTCTTATGCGCCCGACGAGCCGGATATAATCGAGAAGATCCTTAAGTGGATAGATTCGGGTAAATTTGGTTCGAATATTTATTTGGTGCTTCGTCCGTATCTGGGTGGCAGAGGAAAGGATAAGGAATTTGATAAGCTCAAGTACGATCGTTTCCAGGAACATCCAAAAGTTAAATTTTTAAATAAACCCGAGCATAAAGAGATATATTTCGGCGCTATGAGGCATACGTCCGTTGCGGTTATTATTTATAGTACTGCCTTTATGGAGGCGGTGGCCATGGATGTTCCGGCGGTCTCGGTTGCTTTTGACGGAAATAAAAAAAGGCCGTTTCATCGGTCTGTCAGGCGGCTGGCTTTGCGAGAGCATTATAAGGATATTTTTGATACCGGGGGAGTAAGGCAGACCCGCAATTTCGAGGAACTTTATAACGCGTTAAAAAATTATTTGGATGATAAAAATATTGATTCCGATAAAAGGGAGGTTATGCGCAAAGAACTGATGTATAAAGTTGACGGGCGGTCGTCTGGAAGAATAGTAAATAAAGTTATTGAGTTATTAAGTTATTGAGCCATTGAGCCGTCTTTTCAAAAGAAATTCCGCCAACATAAAATCTATCTCATTGTCTATATCCACTGCGTCAGTTTTTGGAATTTTATGATATCTTACTTTTTTCCCTGTTAAGAGAAGGTCTTTCATCAACGTGTCGTATCTTACGGCTATCACGTCAACATGGGCGTATGCGGGGGGGAAGAGCTGGCGCGCCATGTTTGATGGTTCGTCAAATCCGGTCTGTTCTTTGGGGATGAAGGGCAAGAGATGATCATCTTCAATCTTCCAAAGCTTATATGGATGCTTTGGCGCCTCTATAATTGTTCTTGAAGAGGTCGCGTCCGGATCGTTAAGTAAAAGTTCAACGCAGGCATCAATGGATTCGGTTTTACAAAGAGGGGAGGTGGGTGGCAGGCGAAGTATGATGTCGGGCTTCCACCCTTCGTTTTGTTCAAGCCATGATACAGCATGAGTAAGATAATCTATGTCTGACGCCTCGTCTCCCGAAATTTCTTCCGGTCTTAAAAATGGCGCTTCAGCCCCGTGCTTTTTGGCTATATCGGTATATTCTTTAGAGTCGGTGGAAATAATAAGGCGAGAAATATATTTCGATTTTTTTGCCGCCTCAATTACCCACGCCATTAAAGGTTTCCCTAAAAGGGGTCGGATGTTTTTATCGTGTATTCCTTTTGAGCCTGATCGCGCCCCCACTATACCGAGAACTTTTATTTTGCTTGTTTCCATATTAAAATTAAGTTAACATTTTTATTATAGCAGTCAAAGATATGTTTTTGAACAATATTCTAAAAACTTTTTTTTCGGATGAATCATGGCAAAAATTGCGTGACCTAAAAAAATATCTCAATCGAAAAAAGAAATTCAAAAAATATAGATTTGCGAGGCCCCGTGACTTATGGCTTTCTTTTAAGGCGTTTTTGAAAGACGAGCTTGAAGTTATAGATAAGCTGGATTATGAAAAAGCGGAAATTTGGATGAGCGCTTATAGTCCCGCGCAGATGACCAGATTCTCGGCGTGTCGCAAAGAGCCCGAGACGGTAAATTGGATAGAAACTCACGTAAAACCGGGCGACGTTTTTTGTGATATCGGCGCGCATGTCGGGGCGTATTCTTTTGTTGCATATGCCGTCGCGGATAAAAATATTGCCGTTTACTCCTTTGAGCCGAGCATTGCTCCGTATCGCGCGCTTTTGAGGAATATAAAATTAAATAAATGCGAAAGAGAGATCTTTCCTTTTCCGGTGGCTCTGGACAACAAAGAAAGTTTTTATCCGCTTCTTTCTCTTAAATTAGATGATGTTATCAAAATGTTTGGGCTAAAAACTCCCAATCATATTAAGCTGGATGTTGACGGAGCGGAGTGGGGAGTTTTGCAAGGAGCTATAAACACCTTTAAGGATTCGCGATTAAGGTCGGCTCTCATAGAGGTTGATGAGGCCGAACACCCGACAAGGGTTTACGAATTTATGAAAGAAGCCGGGTTTAAGCTTTTGTCTCAACACCAAAGAGGTAGAAAGGGCATGCCTCTCTATAATTGCATTTTTGAAAGAAACTAATTAAAGGTAATAAAAAAATATTTTATCAAAATTGACGTCCTCCACTAAAAATGTAAATATAATTATGATTATGGTTATTGTTTTTTGAAATATCCTTCTTAAAAATAAATATAAAAAGGAGAAAAAATGTCTCTCGCACCCCCTTTGCCTCTCTCTAAGGCGATCAAAGTAGGGAACAAATTTGTCGGGAGTGATCATCCTTGTTTTATTATTGCCGAAATCGGCAACAATCATAACGGTGATTTTGAACTTGCCAAAAAATCGGTAAAAGCCGCCGCGTTTGCTGGGGCTGATGCCGTTAAATTCCAAAAAAGATTTTTAAACGAGACTTTTACCAAAGAAATGCTCGCGTCCCCTCAGACCTCTTCTCGGGGTAGGGGGCTTGGGTCTACTTACGGCGAATATCGTCGTAAATTGGAGCTTTCGGAAGAAGATCTTTGCGCGTTAAAAGTTCTCGCCCATGAATTGGGAATGGTATTTTTTGTGACAGCTTTTGATTTGAAAGGCGCCGAACTTCTTTCGAGGGTCGGAATGGATTGCTGGAAGATTGCTTCGTTTGACTTGACTCATACACAACTTTTGGAGTATGTGGCCCAAATGGGCCAGCCCATTTTTATGTCTACGGGCATGTCAGACTTATTCGAGGTGGATAGGGCGGTAGACGCGGTTCTTAAATATAACGATCGGCTTATAATCAAGCATTGTGTTTCGGTTTATCCTACGCCGGATGATGATCTGAATATCGGAGCTATTCCGTTGATGATCAAGCGTTATACTCCATTGCCTATCGGTTATTCGGGTCATGAGATCGGTTTTGTTCCGACAGTAGTCGCGGTGGCTTTGGGCGCCTCTTCGGTTGAGCGGCATTTTACCTTGGATAAAACCTTGCCCGGGCCGGATCACGCAACGGTCAGCTTGGACCCGATAGAGTTTTCCGAAATGACAAGACAGATCCGCAGGATCGAAAAAGCGGTAAAAGATAATGAGAAGTATCTTCATGAAAAAGAAGTTGCTCACAGGAACAAGCATTCCAAAAGTATTGTGGCTCGCGTGAACATTCCGGTCGGGGTTGTTATTACCGCCGAAATGATTTGCTTTAAGAGCCCGGGGCACGGTATAAAGCCGTACAACATCAACAGAGTTGTAGGAAAGACGGCCAAAAAAGATATTCCCGAAGATACTATCATCCGCGAAGACGACATAAAAAATACCAATTAAGGAGATATTTTGTGACCGGAGAGAATCGGATCAACATTTCAACTTTAAAGGCTAAGCTTAAAGATATAAAATTGTTTGTTCTGGATTTTGACGGAATTTTAACCGACGGGTTTGTTTATGTTGATGACAGCGGAAAAGAAACGGTTCGTTGCAGTCGTCGCGATAGTTTAGGAATAAAAATGCTTATGGAGTCCGGAGTCGAGGTGGTTGTTATTTCGGCTGAATCAAATCCTGTGGTAGCGCGAAGATGCGAAAAAATGAAAGTAAGATGTTGGCAGGACGCAAAAGGAAAGGGAAAGGGAGGTAAGCTCGAAATTTTAAAAGAAATATTGGAAGAAAAGGGGTTGGCGCAAAATGAAGTCGCTTACATGGGAGATGACTTAAACGATTTGGAAGCTATAAAGCACGCCGGTTTGCGTTTTACGGTTCCGGACGCATGTTACGCTATTAGGTGCGCGGTCGATTATATTACTCTAAAAAGCGGCGGAAATCATGCCGTAAGAGAGGTTTGTGATTTATTTTTAAATCATTATTTTGTAAGGTTATAAATCCGGCGTTAAACGCTGGATTTTTTTTTATTTTCTTGTATAATGTTTTTGAGTATTCTTTGAAAAAAATAAACCCCATTAGAAATTGTTTTAAAATTCATTTTTTCGACTTCGGGAGTTAATTGGGTTAACAATGGTATTTCTAACGGGGTAATAGTCAAAAGGAGGAAAAATTGGAAAAGAACGCGCCTAAAGCAAATATTTATGATTACGCAAGAAAACTGAAGAAAGAAATAACGCTCATGAATATGTTTGACCTTAAAGGAGAGGTGGCGGTTGTTACCGGAGGCGGGGGACTTCTTGGTTGGCAGTATGTAAGCATACTACTTTCCGCCGGAGCGTCGGTCGCGGTTTTGGATAAAAAGTTTTATCCATCCGAAAATCTTAAAGACAATCTGTTGAAAGAGATGGGATATCCGTATGTTTACCACGTAACGGATATAATCTCAAAAGGTTCTGTTGATCGGTGTTTTACGGAGATTGTCGGGACATTAGGTACGCCAACTATTCTTATTAATAATGCCGGAGCTGATTCAAGGCCGAACGCGTCCGAAAAAGACAATGGCCCGTTTGAAGATGTTCCGGAAGAGGCGTGGCGGGTTTTTCTCGACTCGCATCTGACCGGGGCTTTTTTAGTTTCTCAAGCATTTATCAGAGAATACAAAAAAGCTTTCAATAAGGGTGATGTGAGGAATGGAAGTATCATCAATATTTCTTCCACGTATGGTTTGGTTTCTCCGGACCAAGATGTTTATGATTTTCGCAGAAAGAACGGGGGAAAGTATTATAAGCCGGTCGGATATAGCGTCGCCAAGTCCGGTGTGTTTAATTTTACCCGTTGGCTTGCCGAATACGCGGCGCCTTATGGTGTTCGCGTGAACACTTTGGTTCCAGGAGGAGTTTTGGAAAAACAAGATCCGGAATTTATCCGCGAATACAAAAAGCGGACCATGCTTAAGAGAATGGCAAGCGCGGATGATTATAATGGCGCTGTCCTTTTTCTTGCCTCACACAAGGCATCCGGTTACATGACCGGAAGCTCGATCGTTGTCGATGGCGGATGGACGGCTCGTTAAAGGAGCCGTCCATTTTATTCAATAACGGAGGTAAAATGCGAAAAGAAATTATGTATTTTGCGCCGCCTTATGAGATAAAACGCGTTTTGGGTTTTATGAAAGATCCTCATAAATTATGCGAGATACTTTCGGATATTTTCAGAATAAATACCCTTTCCATGATAATGGAAGCGGGCTCGGGACATCCGGGTACGTGTTTAAGCGTAATGGATATTTTAACCTGGCTTTGGGTAAAAGAAATGCGAAACCCCAATGCGGGTTTAAAGGATTCCGATACATTTTTTTCTTCAAAGGGCCATGACGCTCCCGCGCTTTATTCGGTGTTGATCGGCCTTGGAAAACTTGACCGTGAATATATCCATAAACTGCGTCGTTTGGGCGGTCTTCCGGGACACCCCGATATTAAAACTCCATATATTGCCGCAAACACCGGTTCACTCGGTATGGGCATTTCAAAAGCTAGGGGTATGGCAATAGCTAACCGACTGAAGGGGAACAATGGCCGAATATTTGTCGTAACGGGCGATGGCGAGCTCCAAGAGGGGCAGATTTGGGAGGCGCTTCATCCCGTGGCAAACGAAAGATTGCATGAAATAACCGTTATTGTGGACCATAACAAAATTCAAACCGATAATTTTGTAGCAAGTATCAGTGATCTCGGTAATCTAATGGATAAATTTTCGTCTTTCGGTTGGGATGTTTTCAGATGCGATGGACACAATTTTTTGGAATTGGAGTGGGCGTTAAATTATAACTCCGGGACGATTCGTCCCAAGATAATTATCGCCGACACCGTAAAAGGCAAGGGCGTTTCATTTATGGAAAAGATGGATGAAGATGGCTTGTATAAATATCACAGTGGCGCTTTGGGTTATGAAGAGTATGTGTCCGCGATTAACCAAATTTATATTCGTTTAAGCGAGCTTTTTACCAATCAGAGACAAATTTTTTTGGTTCATCTTGATCATCCTCCGTATAAAGACCCAAAAAGCAAAGACACAAAAAGCGCGTTATCGTCTATAACTCACGCCAAGGTAGAAAAACTGGTTCTGGCCTACGAAGACGAGTTGGCGATAATTGGCGGAAAAAGAGAAGACATCGTTGTTCTTGATGCCGATCTTGAGGCCGATACCGGAGTTCTCAAATTCAAAAAAGCGTTTCCCGAAAGATTCCTCCAGTGCGGGATTGCCGAGCAAGATATGGTATCCGTTGCTGGAGGCCTGGCATTAAAGGGGATGCTTCCGATATGCCATTCATTCGCAAATTTTATTTCTTCCAGGGCAAATGAGCAGATCTATAATAATGCCACCGAAAAAACGAAGATTATCTATGTTGGAACGCTTGCCGGAGTTTTACCCGGAGGTCCCGGACATTCCCATCAGGCGGTGAGGGATATTTCTTCTCTCGCGGCCGTTCCCGGTCTTACCATGATTGAGCCGTCTTGCGAAATACAGGCAAGGGAAGCAATACGCTGGGCGGTTGATAAAAACCCAGGGAGCACTTATTTACGTTTGACGAGTATATCGCGCGAACTTCCTTTTTCTTTAGATAAGATTAACCATATCTTTAGAAAAGGAGTTGGCATTATTTTTAGGAAGGGGGGGGACGTTGTTATTATTGCCTACGGCCCCGTTATGTTGAGAGAGGCCTTCTTGGCCTCCGACGAGCTCTTGGGAAACAAGATTCACGCGGGTGTGATAGATCTTCCGTGGCTCAACATTGTGGACGCCGACTGGCTTTATAGCGTAGCTTGCGGAACCCGCCTTCTTGTTACTCTGGATAATCATTATGTAAAAGGAGGGCAGGGGGAATATCTGGCGAGTGTTTTAGCAAAAAGCTCGCTTGGTGATCCGTTTATCGTTAATCTCGGCATTGAAGAAATTCCTGTTTGCGGAACAAACAGGGAAGTGCTTGGCTATCATAAATTGGATGCTAAATCCATCGCAAAAAGAATTAAAGAAGAATTGTAATTTGTAAAAGTCCCGTTCGTCGTCTGCTAATTAGCGGAGGTGGATCGGGATTTTTTTTATTTAATTATTCGCAGTTCGCAAACCCCGTACCACGCCCATAAGGGTGTGGTTTTGGGATTTTCCTTTCTGGATTTTTACAGCATTCATCCGCGGCCTTACGGCCATGTTTTTTTGCGTGGTACGAGGCAAATTAGCATGCTGTTCGCATATTAGCATCATAGTGGCGTAGGCCATTGTTTTTTTGTTATTTTTATGTATTAATTATGGCAAACGTACTTTGAATTTATTAAAAAGAGGAGGATTTTTATGAATAATTCCTGGTATTTTTGTTATCCGACTGTTTCTCATTTTATCGCGAACGAAGAGTTGTTTTCAAAACCAAGAGAGGTTTTTATAAAATTCAGTCCGGAAACCGAAAAACATATTTGGGCTGTCACCAGGGGTGATCGCGGTGATATTAATGACGCTTTAAGATCGGCTCATGCGAGCTCGTATGTTTGGGATAACGTTGGAGTTATTGCTCGCGCGGATATTTTGAGAAAAGTGGCGCGGATTATGGAAGATAAAAGATTGGAAATAGCCGATACGATCAATTTGGAAACCGGACGCTCAAAAAAGGATTGTTTGAAAGAAGTCCAGGCCGCGATAGAGCAAGGATATTTTTGGGCGGGAGAGGGCCGTCGATTCTTTGGCCGCACTTTTGAAAGCGCATCTCCCAACCATTTACCGCAACTCCGGAGAGTTCCCGTTGGCGTTATAGCTCTTGTCGTGCCTTTTAATAATCCTTTTGCCGCCTGCGCCTGGAAATCTTTTCCGGCGCTCTTGTGCGGGAACGCCGTTATTCTTAAAGCCCACGAAGAAACCCCATATACTCCGGTTTTATTCGCCAAGATCCTGAAAGAAGCCGGAGTCCCTTCGGGAGTTTTTAACATTCTTCAGGGTTTTGGTTTTGAAGTTTTATTGCCTTTGATCAAAGATGACAGAGTTGACGCGGTAAGCGCTACCTGTTCGATTAAGACCGCGAAGTTCATTTTGACTGCCACGGCCGAAAGAATGCTTAAGGTCAGCATAGAATCCGGCGGAAAGAACGCGCTTGTGGTTTGCGATGATGCCGATCTTGAGTGGGCCGCCGAATGTGCCATCCGCTCGGCTTTTGTGGATGCCGGACAACGTTGTGCCGCCGGTTCGAGAATTATCGTTTTTGAAAAAATATATGAAAAATTCAAAGACATAATGCTTTCCAAAACTGCGCGGTTAAAGATCGGCTCTTCTAACGAAGACGATATTGGTCCGGTTATAAATCGGGCAAACTTAGAACGTCTTTTAATGACCGTAAAAAGATTACCTGAAGGAGCGGTTGTTCTTTGTGGGGGCGGGCGCGTGTCAAAGCCCGGATTTTTTATGGAGCCGACCATTATTGAGGGCGTTACTATGGGCGCTGAAATTTCACAGGAAGAGCTTTTTGGACCGATCACCTGTCTTTACTCGGTTAAAGACCTAAGCGAAGCAATAGCGTTTGCGAATTGGTCAAAATTCGCGCTGACTTCAGCCGTTCATACTTCAAGTATTCATCGGGCGATGATGTTCGCGGAGAGCGTAAGGGCCGGAAGAGTTTCGGTGAACGGTTATACTTTCGGGTCAGAACCCCACATGCCCTTTGGCGGGTCCAAGCTTTCCGGAAACGGTTGGCGCGAACCGGGCCCCGAGGCACTTGATTTTTACAGCGAGACAAAAGTAATAGACATGATTCACGATCCTCTGAAAATTTAATAGATTAAAGCCGTTCCGATTGTA
>PFCN01000008.1 GCA_002774705.1 Candidatus Niyogibacteria bacterium CG10_big_fil_rev_8_21_14_0_10_42_19 | reverse complement strand
AATGTTCCTTACTTTTCTTATTTTCGCGGGGGTGGACTTTTTCTAAAATGGAAAAGACATTTTTCTTTTGGTGTTGCCGAGTGAAGCGAGGCGGTGGCGGGGCTTTCGTGGAGCGTACGATTCAATTCAGAGCCACCACGCGCTCCGCGCGTGCCACATCATTACCTCACTTTGTTTGAAAATAGGTTCTAACTTGGTATAATAAACGCACCAAAAACGGGTCTCGACCAGTTTTTATTATTTATGGTGGGATTTGAAGGGCGCGAGTCAAAACCGAGCTGGCGAGGTTTTGATTGTGTGTAGCGTTCCGGCGGAGTTTATCCTGGTCGCACCGGGAAGTCGGAGCGAGCAAAAATCCCACCCTGGGCATTTTCGTTATATATAGTTAGTGGGATGGGAGCAAAGTGAGTTTCCGCCGGAGGCGGACCCGCCTCCGGCGGGCAAATCTCCTCCCGCGCACCACGTGATAAAAGTTAATATTTCGTAATAAAGTTTTTCAAAGATACTCCAATAGGAGGTTTTTTAATTTGCTTAAATAATTTTTTATAAAAGAATTTATCGACGAGGCGGGAATCTTGTATTTTTTTTAATTTCCCTGTATATTTGTTTTGGAATTGAAAAATAACTCATAAAAGGAGTAAAGATGAGGAAGCTCATTTTGATAAAGGCCTATCATAATAAAATAGATATGAAAAGAACGCCTCTGAAAAATATATTTACCGAAAAGGGGTGGCAAATAATAGAGGCATATTGGGATATAGCCGAGAAAAAACTTATGGACATGAGATTGACTTGGGGGAGTCTTAAGATTTATTGCGAATCAAATTATCTGCCACAAGATATATTTTTGCCCGCGCTAATTAAGCGCTCCGATGAGGGGAGTAGACATTCACGGATTGTATTATGGATGATCAATCGCGGCGCCGAGCTGGTAGAGACCGAAAACAAAGCGCATTTCGAAGGAAATTATTGTGATATTGTAAAGCGCAGTAAAGAAAGAGACGAGTATATTGCGAGGCGCATCAACGCTACTTTAAAGGATTTTGAAACAGGAGTTTTAATTATTGGCGCAAAACATAAGGTTGAGCAATATTTGCCGGAAGATATTAAAGTCGAGTCACTGCTCGATATTGAAGACACTCCGGAATTAAAACGATTGCTTATGGCGTGCGGGTTACTTTCCGATGAATAATGTTTCGGCTATCATTAAAAAGTTTTTAAGAGCATCGGGATCCGCAGAGTTTATCTGGTCGTTATTTTTGTAATGTTTTTTGCAGCTGTGTTCTTAGAGGTATTCGGTTAAAAATTTCTAAAAAGTATTACCGCCGTAATGAATTACGGCGGTTTTTTTGTAGAAAAAGGCCGGATATTTATGGTCTTTGCCCCGGCAGAAAGATTATTAAAATATAATCTTAAACCTTGAGATATCTTCGTATGGCAATAAAGCTTGAGAAGCTTCCGAGAATAGTACCGATAAACAGAAGTATGATAAAAAATTGGAAAAAGTTGGAGATATAATATTCAAAAAGGTTCAGTCCGCCGAAGAAGAATTCCGCTTTAGGGCCAAGCCATAAAGTTAGCGGATAAAAAGCGACCATAGTGACGAATGCCGATATTATGCCGTATAGTATTCCTTCAACGATGAACGGTCCGCGTATAAAACTATTTTTTGCTCCAACCAGGCGCATGACCGATATCTCATCTTTTGAGGTATATATCGCGAGCCTTATGGTATTAAACGCTACCAGAACCGCGATTACCGCAAGCACAAGGCTTATGCCGAATCCCGCTCGGCGCGAAGTCGTTAGGATATTTGAAAGTCTTTCAATGACTATTTTATTTTGAAAATAATTTATTTTATCGATTATTGAGGAAAAAGCGGGAGAACTTAAGAACATTGCGACGCTTTCATATTGTTCGGAATTTTTGGCGTGCACATTGAGGCTTGCCCCCAAAGGGTTATCTCCCAGTTCGTCGAGAGACTGGGTGATAAGAGCATTATTTTTGTGGCGCTCCATAAAAGAGGAGAGAGCTTCTTTTCTTGTCATGTATCTTATTTCATCAACTTCGGGGAGGTTTTCAAGCTTTGATTTAAGTATTAGGATGTCCTCTTCTTTGGCTGTAGTTTTTAAATAAATACTCACATCTACCTTTTTTTCGATCCGGGTCAACACCGAAACTAAAAGGACATTCGAGAGCATTATTGAGCCGATAACAAAAAGGGTGATAACCATTATCATTACGGTCGCCAAAGTAACCCATCCGTTTCTGGTAAAATTTATGAACCCCGCTTTTATTATTCTTGAATAATATGCAGACATATAATATCAATATTAATTATAGTACATATCGTCCGCGTTTGGCGTCCCTGATTATCTTCCCATCTTCTATCGTAATTACTCTTTTATCAAGTGAATTTATAATGTCTTTGGCGTGCGTGGCAAGAATTACCGTTGTTCCCATCGAATTGATTTTTTTAAGAAGTTCGATAATCTCCCAGGTATTTATCGGATCCAAATTACCGGTTGGCTCATCCGCGATTATCACATCCGGGCGGTTTACTATAGCGCGCGCGATGGCTGCCCGTTGTTTTTCTCCTCCGGAAAGCTCGTGAGGGAAATGCCACGCTTTGTTCATGAGACCTACAAGGTCCATCACCTGCGGGACATCCGCCTCTATTTCTTCGTCAGTCGAGCCCGAAGCCTCCATAGCAAAAGCTATATTTTCGTAGCATGTTTTTGAGGCGAGCAGACGGAAATCCTGGAATATCGTTCCTATGCGCCTCCTGATTTTGTGGATCGCGGTTCTCGGTAGGCTGTGTACATTTTGAGATTCAAAAAAAACACGACCCGAGCTTGGTTTTTCTTCGGCAAGCAAAAGCTTGAGAAGCGTAGTTTTGCCCGCCCCCGACTTTCCCACAATGGATATGAACTCTTTTGGTTCGATCGTAAAACTAACGTCGTCCAAAGCCGTTGATGTGGGGGAGTATACTTTTGAAACGTGGTCAAAATAGATCATTATTTGTTTAAACTTATTTCTTTTTCTATAAATTTTTCAATATTCCCCGCAAGCACGCCCTCTATGTCGCTTGTTTGCAATTCCGTTCGGTGGTCTTTAACCATTTTATAAGGGTGCAATACGTATGAACGTATCTGGTAGCCCCATTCTATTTCGGTATTTATTGTTTTGTTCAATTCTTTTACCGCTTTTTCTTTGGCCACGGTCGTTATTTGATATAATTTAGATCGCAGAAGCTCTATTGCTTTTTCGCGATTGGAATTCTGTGAGCGCTCCGAATCGACATGGATTTGTATGCCCGTAGGCAGGTGCTTGATTCTTACCGCGGTTTCGCGCTTATTTACATTTTGCCCTCCGGGACCCGATGATTTTGCAAAATTTATTTCTATGTCCTCAGGGTTTATCGTGACCTCTTCTTTATGCACTACTTTCGGCATTATTTCAACCATTGAAAAAGAAGTGTGTCGCAATTTTTTTGCCGAAAAAGGCGATATCCGCACTAATCGGTGGACGCCGGCCTCGCCTTTAAGATAGCCGTATGCGTATTTGCCCTTAATCTCAATGGTAACATTTTTCGTACCGCTCTCTGATTTGTGATGATGAAGTATTTTTACGCTCCATTTTCTTTTTTCGGAATAGCGACGGTACATTTCGAGAAGAATGGAGCTCCAATCTTCGGCATCATCTCCTCCGGCTCCCGAGTATATGGATAGTACGGCATCTCCCTGGTCGTACTTTCCGGAGAGGAAAGTCAGCTTCGTCGCATCGTTGAATTTTTTTGAAAGTTCTTCAAATCTCTCCTCGAGTTCTTTTTGTGAAGCCTCATCTTTTGCCTCCTCAGCCAGTTCTGCTATCGCCTGTATGTCGTTTGTTAGGCCATCCCAGAAAGATATCCGCTCTTTTAGGTCGTTTATCCGTAATGTCGCTATTTTTGCTCGTTCTTTATCGTTCCAAAAATTAGGATCCGCGGTTTCCTTTTCGAAACCCAAAAGTTCCTTTTTTTTGTTAAAAAGGTCAAAGACGGTCCGCGGTGTCGCGGATTTTAGATGACAGTTCGTCCAGTCTTTTTTCTAGCGTTTCCATAAGTTAAATTATACCAAATAAAAAAAGCCACGCAACCGAGCATCTTAATAATTAAGGCGTATAAAAATATCAGTACCCCCTGACCGGGAATATAGATTTTTTTTGTAAAATCGATCTGATTAAGGCGCCTGGCAGCGTGACAGTTTGTTGCTATAAATTAAAAAATTAGAGCTACCTCCAAGTGCCCCCGTTCCGTTTGGCGGAACTACGGATGGTCAAATAATTCTGAACTCGGGACTGGCGTTTATCCTGCGGGAGTATATTTACGACCTCGCTTGAACTCATTTTATGCGAAATTCTTGAAAAAATCCAATCGCTCCGCCCCCCGCCGCCAGCCGCCGAGTATGGCGGCCTGCCTCGCAGAAAAACTTTCTTTTCCTTTTTAGAAGAATTTTTTGGTGGCGCGCGTTAGCGCGCCGATAAGTCCTGATTTCCCCCCACAAAACCAATGGGTGGCACTTTGTGTCGCCCACCAATTCGTCGGTCAAAAATCGGAAAGTCTGATTCTGGAGCCGACCCGGGGATTTGAACCCCGAACCTACGGTTTACGATACCGTTGCTCTACCGTTGAGCTAGGTCGGCTCTTGAGGGACAAGCAAAAACATTTCTCTCCCTGAGATTATTAAATATTTTTTAGGCCTTCAGTCCAAGGTATAACAGTCCCGTTAAAATCCCGGTTACACCGGGATCGCTTTTGGTTCCTGGGGACTTCTTAATATTTTAAATAAATATTTGTAAAAAGTCCCCGTCAAAATCCCGGTTACATCGGGATCGCTTTTGACACACTTGAGCTAAGGTGGCTCTAATTTTTCAATCAAATTATATCTTGATTTATGAACATTTTCAATAAATTGAATAACCCCACCCAATTTTGCACTCTGCCGGTAATTTCTTCACATAATACTCGGACTTGGCCAGAACCTCAAGCTAAATTACCGCATATACCTTAAAAACCCCAATATGGTATATTAAAAGAATAATATGAGTTTTGATCCATCCAATATTCAGGCAATCGGCATAGGAGTGACTGCTTTTTTGGCGACATTAGTCGCGACGTTCGTAATTATTTCATCTAAGAAAAATAAAGTAGGGCGTGCGTTGATAATAATGTTACTTACTGTTGTGTGGTGGGCGTGGTTCGGATTTTTGTATCATATTTTTGATTATATTCCGGTGGCGCGCGCGATCCGACTGCTTTCTGTTCTGGGTATTACCGCTATTTCTGTAAGTTTTATTACGTTTGCTTCGGTTTATTTGGAAGAAAAAAAAGCTCTTAAAAAAAGGGAGAGAGTAATTTTAATATCTTTGCAGGCGGTAGGCGCGCTTTTAGCCATTTTTCTTTTTGCGGATATTTTTATTCAGGAGGGATATATCGTGGGGGCTCTTGATTTTGCTCCGAAAGAAGCGCTTGCGCCGAATGCCGGGCCACTCCTTTTGATTTTGATCGGTCATTTTGTGTTTTGTATTTTATTTGGAGGGTATCTTCTAGCCCTTCGGGCGGGATTGGAAACGGATATCCGCCGCAGAAGGGAGGCGATTATTATTTTATTAAGCACCACGGGTGGTCTAATTCTTGGCGGAACGCGTTTTGCTCCGTGGTATGGGGTAGATTTCGCGCCGTTTCTCGGAGGTCTTGCGGTACCGCTTTTTACTGTTGGTATATTTTATATTATGGCCGTTTACGGAGCTTTTAATGTTCGTCTTGTCACGGCCGAGTTTTTGATCTTTTCTATTTGGACATTTATGTTTTTCCGGACTCTTATGAACTCCGATTTTGTATCGGCTATTCCGGATATTATAGTTCTTGTTGTCATAATTGTGACCGGTATTTTTCTTATCAGAAGCGTATTAAAAGAAGTGGAGTCGCGGGTAGAAGTTGAGCGCGTATTAAAAGAGCTCGCGAGTCTCAATTTGGGTCTTGAGCGCCGCGTATCGGAGCGCACAAAAGAATTTTTGCGCGCGGGTGAACACGTTAAAACAATAGTAGAGAATTTACCGATAGGGCTTATTGAGGTTTCAAATGGAAAGGTGTTGAGAAGAGCGAACAGGGTCGCGTCCAACCTGCTTAATTTTAATAGAGACACAAAATTAGGGGTTGTTCTTACCTCAAAAGAAGGGGCGCTTTGGACGGTGGTTGAACGAGCGCTCGGACACAATATAAATTACCAGGCTATGGATATTTTAATAGAAAGACCCGAGCATCGGGATCTTGAGGTTATTACGGCTCCTTTGGTCGCCGAACAGGGCGAGCCCGGATTTATTATTTTGATAAGAGACGTTACGCAGGAGAAAGAATTGAACCGCGCAAAAAATGAATTTTTAACAATCGCCGCCCATAAGCTCCGAACTCCCATTACGGCTCTTTCATGGGCGCTTTTTACTCTTTCTGAGGGGCGAGTGGGGGAGCTTACTAAAAAACAAAAAGAGATTGTTGCCGAAACCGGCAAGCGCGCCGAGATAATAACAGATCTGATAAACGGTTTTTTGCTTGCGGCCGAGATGTCTAGCAGAAAATTTATGGTTAGGCGCGAGATGGGGGATGTTGGGGAGTTGCTTTCGAAAGCCGTTGAGCAGACGAGGTTGTTATATGATAAAAATATAAATTGTATAGTTTCTATCGCGGATGATATTCCCAAAATTGCCATTGATCCGGGGAAATTATCGCTGGCGTTCAAAAATATTCTATCGAATTCTTTTATTTATACTCCTTCCGGCGGAACAATCAGCGTTTCCGCTGAGCGTAAGGGATCCAAAATTTTAATTCAAGTCGGCGATACCGGGATCGGGATATCTAAAAATGAAGAGGATATTCTTTTCCAAAAATTTTCGCGTGGCCGCGAAGCGGCACGCATATACACGGAAGGTTCGGGTCTCGGACTTTTTATAACAAAGCAAATAATCGAGGCGCATTCCGGACGTATTTTCATTACTTCAAAAAAAGGTAAGGGGACAACAGTTACGGTTGAACTTCCTGAATAAGGGGTTTTGGGTTTGTATTTTTTTGAAATAAATTATCATATTTTTTCTAAAAAAAAGAGCGGTTTCCGTAGAAACCGCTTTGGAGTACTATAGCGTCAAACTTTTTTTATTTATCCTATATTTTTGCCAGGTAAAAAGCCGAAGCCGTGCCAATGTTTAAGTAAGGGGTGTTCGTCTGGTCTGTTTTCAGGGTAAAAAGCCGAAGCCGTGCCAAAGTCGGCGTAAGCGCCATCTGTCCAGTATGTGTTGAATCGGAGCACGCTGTTTCCGTAAAGGAATGATGGCGCGTATTCGAATCGGATATCGGTGCTATGGGAATACTCATCCCCGGAGCAATCTATGTGAAGTTGTTCTCGCCGGACTTCCCGTTCCGGGTGGGTCAGAAGAATGCATCCGATGGCAAACGCGCCGAGACCGAATTCGTTGGCGCTCATAACTTCGAGCGTCCGTCGAACCGAGCGGCCACGATGGAGGAAACCTAATTGAGCGGCGATTAGCAGGATATCACCCTTTTGTTCTTCTCTTAACTTGTAGAGCATTTTTTTCGTCAAAGAATTCTGGCGTAAATGACGGGGGCCGATTCTGCTCTCGCGATGGTTGAAGAAACTTCTTTTGTATTTGATTATACGAAACATTCTCTCGGTCGCCTCATTGTATGTCGGGGCAATTGCTTTCCATTTCGGGATGGCAAACCATCCTTCGGTTCCCTTAGGAAGTCGAGGCAACTTCTTGGCGTTTTCGAGAGCGTGTATCGAATAGAGATTGAAGATATTACCGATTATTTCGATTTGTTCCTTAATCGGCCTCGGGCCTTTGTATTCCTTCGGATAGGTATACCCTGAAGGAACCTCTTCGTCGGCGTATCGGTGGGTCATCTTTATTCTCCTTTCGTTTTAGTGTTTAGGATAAGATGGTATTGGTAAGGAACTTTATTTTAATTTATTGCGTAGTATAAAACATTTATTGAAATAGGTAAAGGCCGTATATTTGATTTTCGCCAATAAATTGGCGCGCTTCTTTGTCATCCGATCAAAAAATCCGTTAAAATCGGATTTTTTGATTTAGGATGCCCTCGAGAGGAATCGCCCCTCGCGACTCGGGTTGAAACCCTCGCTGCACTGCTGTTTGTTAGCCAATCGCTTCGCTCTTGGACAAACAGGGAGCCCTTCGGTCGGAACGCTGAATTTTTATAGTCGTCCCGGCTACACCGGGACTCTCTAAAAATTCGCGCCTACGGTTAAATTTCTCTCAGAAAAAATATCATAAAAAAATAAAAGCACGGCGATGCCATGCTTTTATTTTCATAATGCCCTCGAGAGGAATCGAACCTCTATTACGGGATCCGCAATCCCGTGTCCTGTCCGTTGAACGACGAGGGCACTACTACGTCCCGTTTCCAACGGGACTTCGAAGGGCAAGCGGTGAGTTTAAGCATTGCTTGTCCGTCCGAAGCTCGGCTGGAAAGTCGAGCGTAGGAGGAAACGACAAGGTTAAGGCAATATTAAAATTTTATGAGTTTAGCCAAGGCGTCGGCTAAAGAATTTTCAATATAATTTTCTGGTAAAAAATTGATCAAGATCTCGCGCATTTTAACGGGGTCCGTATCCTCAAAAGGCATTATTAATTTAGGAACGACCACTTTTTTTGATAAGATAATCAACTCTTGTTTGTGCGGGGGTGAATATTCTATCCAGAATGATCTAAGTGATTGGTAGGGATATAGGCGATTTTCGATCAAAATTCCTCTGGGGGAAATAGCGAATTTTATTTTTTTTGGAAGGCGCGCGGCATATAGAGCTAGAGTAAAACCGGAAATTATAACCAACACTCCAAAAAGGAAGTTGTTCAGCAAATATGCTATCACGAGAAAGGCGAAAGTCAAAATTCCAAGCGCCCAGTACCATTCACTCGGTTTAGGGGCGTATGTGTATTCATAAGCCGTCCATGATAATAGGAGAGTCTGTTTTTCCATTTTTATATTTATTTATTTTTTGTAATACTACCAATTCCAATCCTGCGCCTCTGGCGTGAAGATCTCATACCAATCATTTCTCACCCCGTTGTCATTTATGGCATATGCCGCTTGATTCTCCGGACGCTCCATATAAACAGCCAGTTTAAAATTTTGATTATCTCCGCGGTAGCGGTAACAAGATGAGTCGGAATTTAGAGGGTCTGTTGATAATACCGGAATATATTCATCGGAGGAAAGATTTAAAATATAATTTGAAGGGTCCGAACAGCTATCTGCCCAAGCGGGTGGGGCGATGCTCGGATAAGTATAATAGGAGTTATATCTTAACTCAAGGGCCTTTTGCAGTTCTTTTACGTCCCGTAATCTTTTAGCGTCCCGGGATTTCGCGCGGGAA
>PFCN01000001.1:1705-3073 GCA_002774705.1 Candidatus Niyogibacteria bacterium CG10_big_fil_rev_8_21_14_0_10_42_19 | reverse complement strand
AAAAGGTACGAAATAAACTTGGCTTGACCCAAGATGATTTAGTCAGAAAGTCCGGCGTAAAGCACACTACCCTTACAAAAATTGAGAGCAATGTGGTTATCAAGCCAAGCGTGCAAACGGTCGCCAAGATCGCCAAAGCGTTGGGCGTTCCAATGGAAGATTTAGTAAAATAATTTTAGGAGTAGAAACATACTCGAGTTTCTGCTATTTTAACATAACAATTAACCAACAAAACCTGTGAAAAAAATCATTACAACGGCGATATTAGTATCAAGTTTGTTTGTAAGCGGCGCAGTATTTGCGCAAAACCCACAAGTCGCACTTCCTCCGGCTGGCTTAACTCCCGAAAGCAATTTCTATTTTCTCGATAAATTTGGCGAAGCTCTGCGCGAGTTTTTCACTTTTAATCCAGCGGACAAAGCCCGCCTTCAAATCACTTTTGTCGCAGAACGGGTTGCCGAGATAAAAATAATTCTTGAAACCAAAGGCGTCGAGGCCAGAGGGCTTGATGTAGCCCAGAGCCGTCTGCAAGCGCATCTTGCCAATGCCGCCACAATAGTTGTCGATCAAAAAGCAAAAGGCAATAATGTAAGCGCACTAGCTAAAGAACTGGATGATGAATTTGAAGGTTCCAAAACCGCTCTTAAACAAAACTTCAAAGAACAAGAGAGAGCTTTGGAAGCTCAAGAAAAAGAATTGAAAGTAAAAATCCGCAAAGCCAAGCTCGCGGGTGATACTGCCCAAGTCGATTCATTGGTAAAGCAGTTGGGAGAAGTGAAAGCCAAAAAAGAACTTTTGGAATTGAAAGAGGAAGAGGCGGAAGAAGCTCTGGAGAGAGAAGAAGAACGCATTGAAGAAGAAATGGAGGCAAGAGAAGAAGCTGAAAAAGCAATTCGAGAAGCCGAGAAAGAAAAACAAGAAGTATTGGACGAAGCGTCGGAAGAAGATATCGTAGTTCCCTCTGAAGCATTCAGCAAGTTTGAGGGACTTTTGGCGCAGGCAAAATCCGCGCTTGCCGCAGGGAATTTTGCAGAAGCCAAGCGGCTTGCTAAACAAGCGGAAAAGAACCTTAAGGCCGTAGAAGAAGCCATTGAGGATTTAGAGGAAGCAAAAGAAGAGGCAGAGGAGTTGAAAGAAGAACAGGAAGAAAAAGAACGGGAAGCCAAAGAGGAACAAGAGGAAAAGCTAAAAGAAGAAGCTGAACAAGAAGCGGAGCGATTAGAGAAAGAGAGGGAAAAAGCCGAAGAGGACGCCCACGAGGCCGAGGAGAAATTGCGTGAAGCTGGGAACAAGGATGAGGATTGATATTTTTAGCATTTGCCGCCAAAGAAAAACTTAAAATCGTCGCCTCGCTTAGCGAGGCGCAAA
>PFCN01000001.1:181-1682 GCA_002774705.1 Candidatus Niyogibacteria bacterium CG10_big_fil_rev_8_21_14_0_10_42_19 | reverse complement strand
CTGCCAAAGAACCTGGGCGAAAGGTTTTCGCCGAAATGCTGGATCGGATTTGCGCCGGAGAAGCCGGCGGAATTTTGGCTTGGCATCCTTTATGCCAACTCGTTCCTTGTGGATATCCTATAGCGGTATTTTAAGCGCAAAAAAACTTCTCAAAGAACAGGACTTGTTGAGAATCGTTCGCAATCGGTATATTCCCTCGTTCAGCAATATCTCAATGTCTGAAATACCCGCTTTGCTATCTGATGTTTCAGGCATCTCAATGCCCACAGTTTAGTTTTGCCCTCTTTTAATTTCCTTTGATAATATTCTTTTCCTGTAGGATCGCCTTTGATGGCAATCTGTGAGAGCGCGATGACATGTATGGCTTTGTTCAGCTGTCTGTTGCCGAATGGATTAGTGTGCATAGTCTGTTTTCTGCCGCTTGATCGTTCCGTAGGCGCCACACCGGCATACATGGAGAAGCGATGTTTGTCTGTAAATCGCTTTATGGTTATGACTTCGGCCATGATGGCGGAAGCAGTAACCATGCCGCATCCGTGTATGGCGGTGAGTGAACGCGCTTCTTTTGACCGATTGCCTATTACTGCAACTTCTTTTGATATTACATATATCTGATCTTCAACGAACAAGAGTCGTGAGAGCCTGCGGACGATACTTTGGGCGAGAATTGTTTCATTGCCTTTCATATCATCCAGGAACCAGCGTATGGATTTCTTGGTGAATGATCTGGGGACTACCGTTCGGTAGCTTTCCGTATATCGCTGGTGAAGGAGGGCATGGAGCTGATTTTTGAGTATTGTCTTGTGTTTGACCAAATCCCGCCGTTCCATGAGCAGGAGATCAAGAGACTTGGCGATATTCAATTCATTCTCGTCTGCTATACTTTCCTTAGCGGGCAGGGTTTCTTCGTATTTTGTGAGAATGACTCTTCCTACCCGCTTGGCGTCAACATAATCGCTTTTCTCGCGTTTTGTTGATCGTTTACGTTCCCGCTCCGTCAGGATGGCGGAAACGTAGCGTATATGGAAGGATTCTTTCCGCAATAATTCCACCATGTGCGTACCGTAACAGTTGGTATCTTCAAGACCAACAATGATGTCGTCTTTGTTTCCAAGAGATTGGAGCCATGCGGTGAACGGAGAGAGTGTCCCATTGGTAAAGTCCAACTTGCTCTTTTCCTGTCCAAACGCATCCAATGCAACCGCGCTGTGGCCGTACTTGTGTACGTCAACGCCCACAAAGATTGAATTAGGAGTGAGTGTGTTCATGTGTGTTCTTCTATTATTGGTAATTGCCGCCATCGACCAAAGACATTGCACGCCTTGTGTATTCCTTTATCGTAAGCCATCCCGTCAAATGCGGGAGGCACCATTCTATTAAACCAAAGACGAGTAACGCCTCATGTTCTTAGCCGGGTAGTCTGACCGAGGCCATGCCTATCTTGTGGAAGGTCGGCCCTCCAAAGGCGGGCAAGCAGGATGCCATGAACCACGACCAAGAA
>PFCN01000001.1:0-147 GCA_002774705.1 Candidatus Niyogibacteria bacterium CG10_big_fil_rev_8_21_14_0_10_42_19 | reverse complement strand
ACCGATTGGCGCGCAATTCTGTTGATGGTGGAAAAATAATTTATCTTGTAGATACGGGTGGACTTACGGCATTGAAATTTGTGCAGTTCTGGTTTGAGCCGACGCCGCAAGGAAAATTTATGTTGAATATCGCTTTTGGGCAAAGCA
>PFCN01000037.1:22507-22921 GCA_002774705.1 Candidatus Niyogibacteria bacterium CG10_big_fil_rev_8_21_14_0_10_42_19 | reverse complement strand
GTATATATTCTTGAATGCTCCGACCGGACGTTGTATGTCGGTTGTACCAATAATTTAGAGAAGCGCCTGAAGGAACACAATGGATCCAAATCGGGCGCGCATTATACAAAGATAAGGAGGCCGGTGGTTTTAAAATATTCGGAAGAATTTAAAACTTATAAAAAAGCCAGATCGCGCGAAGCCGAACTCAAAACTTGGCGGAGGGGGGAGAAGATGGATTTAATTAAAAAAAATATTTAAAGAAAAATCTTATAAAAAATAAACGCATCTTGGTTCTCCGATTTTATTGCCGGAACTATCATCGGCATCATTGTCGGAAAAGCGGTTGGGAAAAATTTTAAGGAATTTGCATATAAATAGCGACATTAAATAAATATGAAAACACCGAAAGTAAAATTAAAAATAAGCGTTAAC
>PFCN01000037.1:18096-22488 GCA_002774705.1 Candidatus Niyogibacteria bacterium CG10_big_fil_rev_8_21_14_0_10_42_19 | reverse complement strand
AAAGTAAAATTAAAAATAAGCGTTAACGCGGATATAAAAAATTGCATATTTTTTATTAAATATAATATAAAAGAAAATCCTCAATATATAAAATGGTTTTTACCGAAGGAGGTGCATTATGTCTTAAAAAATAAAAATAAGTCAAAAATAGATAAAATATTGTCCGAATATATCAAAAATGTTTTTAAGGCCAATAATAAAAAGATCATAGAGAATGTTAAAAAAGCAGAAAAAGACTGGAGGGTTGTAGAAAAACGGTATTTTAATTTGGTGGATAAAATTTTTAAAAAGCACCCCTGGCCTAATGGTAAGTATATTGGATTTGCGAGCATTTTTATGATGTATCCCCGGGATGTTCGTGAAAAAACCTTTTTATTCCCAGGTATAATTTATAAAAATACCCCTCCGGTAGAGGTGGTAATAGGACATGAATTGTTGCATTTTATATTTTTTGACTACATTAAGAAAAAATATAATTTAAATATCGACAGTAAAATAAAAGGCAAAGAAGACGACTATTTATGGAAAGTGTCCGAAGTATTTAATTCGGTGATAGAAGATTGGGATACTTATTATCGAATTTTCAAATTTAAAACACCGCCATATGTTGCTAAAAATTTTTATTTAAAAATGAGACGACAATGGTCTAAAGATCAGGATATTAATATGCTTTTGGGTAGATGGTTAAAAAATAAATAACTAATTTATAAAAGTATTCTTTAATTGTATTTTTGTCTTATAAATATATAGTCATCTTATAAATGACGCCGATTAAAACAAAATTTGACCTTATCGTTGTCGGAGGAGGCGCCTCCGGCCTTATGGCGGCGGGGCGCGCGGCAGATCTAGGCAAGCGGGTGCTTTTGCTTGAGAAAAATAAAAAAGTGGGGGAGAAGCTAAAAATGACAGGCGGCGGCAGATGTAATATCACGAACGCCGAATTTGATACAAAAGTTTTACTTAAAACTTATGGTGAGGCCGAAAAGTTTTTGTATTCTTTATTCTCGCAATTCGGGGTAAAAGAAACCTTTTCTTTTTTTGAGTCAAAAGGGCTTCCGCTTGTGGTGCAGGCCCGAAAGCGCGCGTTCCCTAAAACCGAAAAGGCGGAAGATGTTTTGAGGGTTCTTCTAAAATACGCGCGTGACGGAAAAGTTACTATTTTAACCGACTTACCCGTAACAAAAATCCACGGGACCAAAGAAGGCATCACGGGCGTCTCATCGGGTAAAGAAATGTATAGCGCAACCGACTATCTTTTCGCGACCGGAAGCGTTTCTCATCCGGAAACCGGTTCTACCGGCGATGGGTTAAAATGGTTGGAAAAACTGGGACATAGCGTGTTTCCTGCAACGCCGACGATAGTGCCGATTTCTACGGCAGAAAAATGGTCAAAAACTCTCGCCGGAGTATCTCTCTCATTTATGAAGATCACTTTTTTTTCTGACGGTAAAAAGGCATTCTCCATAACGGGAAAAATTTTATTCACGCATTTCGGTCTTTCCGGACCGCTGATCTTGAATAACGCGCACAGGGTTGCGAACCTTTTGCACGACGGAATAGTTACAGCGTCAATAGACGCCTACCCGCACACCGATCTGGGGGCGCTTGATCGGAGGATTGTCGCTGTCTTTAATAAAAATAAAAATAAAGAATTTAGAAATATTATAAAAGACATCACGCCCGAAGGTACGGGCAGGGGGATATTGCCCTTGTTTAAAGAAAATTTTGATATTAATAAAAAAGTACATTCCATCGGCAAGGATGAGCGAAAATATATTGTCCGGACACTTAAGGCGCTTCCTCTCACTATTACCGGACTTATGGGATTTGATAGGGCGGTGGTCGCGGATGGCGGTGTTACGCTTAAGGAGATTGATATGCGTACGATGCGTTCAAAAATAATCCCTAATTTATACGTGACCGGTGATTTATTGCATATTAATCGTCCGTCAGGCGGTTTTTCGCTCCAACTTTGCTGGTCTTCGGGCTATGTGGCAGGGAGCCATGCCGGAAAATAAAGAAAAAACCTGATAATTTTTGGATACCGGATTGAAGCAAGTTAAGAGCGATATATGTTAAAAAAAACAAGGAAGTGATGATGAAAAATAACTAAATAGATAAAAGGGCGGAATCTGCCCTTTTAAATTTTTATGCAATAATAGCGACATTGATATCCCGAATTTTTTAATATAACCTACGGTTAAAATAAGAAAGTATTTTGATAAATCTTAATATCGGAGGACCTGATGATAAGATCATTTTTTTGGAATAAAAAATGGTTTTGGTGGGCATACGGAGGCGGAGCTTTTTTGATTTTATCGTCTTATGCTCAAGTGTATATGGCGGTACTTTTTAACGATTGGTATAAGAGTTTTTACGATATGCTCCAGGAAGTAAATAAGCACGGCGTAGATGATTTTTGGAAAAGTTTGACCGCATTTATGTATATAGCCATGCCTTGGGTGATATTAGCGACAATTACCAGTTATTTTACGCGACTTTATTCTCTTCGCTGGCGGGAAGCTATTACTTTTGATTATATTCCAAGATGGAGGGAAGTAACGTCCGAGATTGAGGGATCAAGCCAGCGCATTCAGGAAGATGCTTATAGGTTCGCGAGAATAGTAGAAACGCTCGGACTACAAGTTCTTACGTCAACCATGACTCTTATAGCTTTTATTCCTATCCTTTGGGGGTTGAGTAAAACGGTTCATGTCGAATTTTTGCCCGATGTTACCGGTATATTGGTGTGGGTGGCGCTCGTGGTAACTGTTGGCGGTCTGGCTATTTCGTGGGTTGTGGGCATAAAATTACCCGGCCTTGAATATAATAATCAAAAAGTAGAGGCGGCATTCCGCAAAGAGCTTGTTTACGGCGAGGACGATAAAATAAATTACGCCTCTATAGGGGTTTTAACCAATTTATTTACCGGAATTAAATTCAACTACCATCGATTGTTCCTTCACTACGGATATTTTGATCTGTGGCTGAATATGTACAGCCAAGTGATGGTCATTGTTCCTTTTGTTGTCGCGGGCCCGAGCTTATTTTCCGGAGCGATTACGCTTGGCATAATGATGCAGGTATCGAATGCTTTTGGAGAAGTGCGTTCGAGTCTCGCGCTGTTTATAAATAACTGGACAACGATCACCGAATTAAGAAGTATTTGGAAGCGTCTTCATGAATTTGAAAGAAATCTTGAAAAACACAAGTCATAAAAAACAGGTTTATAAAAACGTCCCGGTCTGGGACGTTTTTCATTTATCACTCGACTCTCCGGTAATTTAGTAATAAAATTTTAATAAGTTATAAAAAATAAAAAAATATGATCAAGCTAACCTGGGAAAACATAGAACAAATAACGGATGAACTGGCTATCAAGATCAAAACCAATGGTTTTAAACCCGACTATATGATAGGCATTACGATGGGAGGATTGATTCCTTTATATTTCTTGGCGAAAAAACTGGATGCCACAAAAAATATTCTGACGATATCAACAACCTCGTATGATAAGGATAAGAAAAAAGACCCGCAGATACTTTATCTTCCGCGGGTGGACATGGAGGGTAAGAAGGTGATGCTGGTAGATGAGATCGCGGATACCGGAAAAACTTTGAAGGAGATATCGGATGTTCTGATAGACCGCTATAAAGTTTCCGAACTCAAAACCGCCACTCTTGTGGTAAAAATAGATACGTGTGAATTTAATCCCGACTTTTTTGGGGTAGAAAAAAAAGAAGGATGGGTCGTATTTCCATGGGAAAAATATGATTTTCCGGAATACTTTGAATAATTTTTTATCCGAGATTAGAATAAGCACCTTAATGATAGCGTATAGGCGGGTTCTTTTTATTACTGCCTACGGTGTGGTGATCGGTTTATCCACATATTTTAAAATAAAATTGAATAAATATGTTATAATTATTTTATTAATATTTTAGTTTAATTTAATAGTAATAAGTTTTTTATGAATAAAAAAATTGAATGGGTCCTTCGTATAGCCATATTCGGAGAATTTCTGGGTCATGGTGTTTTTGGGTTACAGCAAAAAATAGGATGGTTAAAATACTTCGAATCTGTGGGTATTTCGGCGGATACGGCAAACACAATAATGCCGTATATTGGTATAACGGATATTATTTTGGCCGTTTTGGTGCTTGTTGCCCCAATAAGCGCGGCGCTTTTGTGGATGGCGTTTTGGGGTTTATGGACCGCGATGATCAGATGGCCGATAGGGTCGAATCCTGTTTGGGACTTTTTCGAAAAATGGGCCAATTGGGGAGCTCCTCTTGCTTTGTTTTTTTACTACGGCGTGCCGTCCTCCTTGAAGGGGTGGTTTACAATACAGCGTAAGAATGTTTGATAAAATATTCTTTTGGAAGCGTATAT
>PFCN01000037.1:11399-18071 GCA_002774705.1 Candidatus Niyogibacteria bacterium CG10_big_fil_rev_8_21_14_0_10_42_19 | reverse complement strand
TTTTTAACGCACTTCTATATACTATATTAGATATATTTATCTAATATAGTATTTTTATGCCCAAAATTTCCATAAAAGCAGAGCACCTTTTTTCAATATTTGGGTTTGATGTCACTAATTCTCTGGTGCTTGCTTTTATAACGGCGCTAATATTGATAATTCTCGGTATTATATTTAAAAGAAATATCCGCCTCATGCCGGGACGTGTCCAAAATTTACTTGAGTACGCGTTTGAAGAAATGCTCAACTTATGCGACTCCGTTCTTAATAATCGCGAAAAAACCGAAAAATATTTCCCCTTGGTCGCGACTATTTTCTTTTTTGTGCTCATCTCTAATTGGTTGGGCCTTTTGCCGGGGGTGGGGTCATTGGGTATTCTTGAAGTTCATGGCGAAGAATCTATATTAATTCCGTTTTTCAGGGCCCCGGCCGCAGATCTTAATTTTACCTTGGCAATAGCCCTTATATCGGTCATCGCTATCAATATTTTTGGAATAGTGGCGGTTGGTGCCGTGACCCACTTTAAAAAATTCTTTAACTTTAAAGGACCCATACAATTCTTTATCGGCATACTTGAGTTTATTTCCGAAATTGCTAAAATAATATCGTTTTCATTTAGGTTGTTCGGGAACGTTTTTGCGGGTGAAGTTCTGCTCATAATTATAGCCTTTCTTCTCCCGTTCATAGCGCCCCTGCCATTTCTCTTTTTGGAGATATTCGTGGGGTTTATACAAGCGTTCGTTTTTGCTATGTTAACATTAGTATTCGTAGCGATTGCTACATTGGAAGAAAGTCATTAATAATTAAGGTCGAATAAAAAATAATTATCAATCAAATTCATATAAAAATATGGACGCGGAAACAATGAAACTTCTTGCGATAGGAGCTATTATGGCCATTGGGACGATTGGGCCCGCTATTGCCATTGGAAAGATCGGTTCAAAAGGAGCCGAGGCAATCGGCAGAAACCCGGAAGCGGCCTCAAAGGTCCAGACTGCAATGATCCTTGCGATCGCATTCGCTGAGGCTATCGCTATCTATGCGTTAGTGGTTGCTCTTATATTAAAATTTGTGTAACGGATAGTAGGATCCCTACACTTTTTCACGGAGCATCTCTTGGGTGGCCGAGCTTAACCCGGGCGCGCTCTAAGAAAAAGCGTGGGGATAAATATTAATTTGTCAGGCAAATTTATTTTGTCGGAATGTAAAAATGTATTTTTTGAGATAACAGGAGATATTATTATTTATACGAATATGAGTGTTCGCGGGGGGTTATTTTTTAATGTCGGAATTATTTCACAAATTAGGAGTTAACTGGAAATTACTTTTCGCGCAAGGAGTAAATTTTTTGATTGTTTTTACGGTTTTACGTTTTACGGTTTACAAACCGCTTATCTCCCTTTTAGGCGCCCGCAAAGAAAAAATAAGAAAAGGTATTCAAGACGCCGAGCAGGCAAGAAAAATAATGCTGGAATCAGAGACGGTTAAAGCCGAAAAGATCGCGAGCGCCCAAAAAGAAGGTTTACAAATAATCCGCGCCATGGAGGCGAGGTCGAAGGAGGTTGGAGAACAACTGATCGCGGAGGCGCGCAAAAAAGAGGCCGATATTTTGAAAAGCGCGGAAATAAGAGGTAGGGAAGAGTTGGAAAAAGAAAAAAATATGTTCTACAAAGAAGCGGGGGAAATGGTTAAAATGGCGATAGCGCGTACGGTTGAAATCTCACCGGACAGGATAGATGAAAAATTAATCGATCAGGCGGTTGCGGGTTTATCAAAAAAAAGAATTACTCATTAATTTATGAAATACCCGGCTATAATATTCGCAAAATCATTCTATAAAGCTTTTAAAGAAACACCAGCGAAAGATCACGAAAAGCTGTTCGTGAATTTCGCGAAAATTCTTAATAAATACGGGGCGATAAAGAATGCCGGAGTTATTTTAAATGAGATCGAGAAAATATACTCGGAAGACCGTGGTATCACTCGGATAAGAATAGAAACCGCGCGCCTAGGCGACCAGACCCGAATAAAAAAAATAAAAAGCCTTTTTAATAAGAAGAATTGCGTATTTTCCGAAAAAGTAAGCCCGAATATTTTGGCGGGAGTAAAAATAAGAATTGACGACGAAATAGTTATTGATAATTCAATGCAAAGAAGACTCAAGAATTTATTTAAAATAGACGCGTAATTTGAAAAGTTTAATTATTATATAAGTATGTTCGAAATAATAGAAAAACTTAAAAAAGAGATAGAGGGTCAGAAAAGCGAAATTGAGATATCGGAGGTCGGGATGGTTTTGGAGGTGGCAGACGGTGTATTAAAGATACAGGGTCTCCGAAACGTCATGTCGCAGGAAATGTTAACGATCGAGGCGAAAGACGGGCCGATAAGCGCCGTGGTTTTGAACCTTGAAGAAAACTCGATTGGAGCGATAGTTCTCGGGGATTTTTCAAAAGTTAAAACGGGGGACGAGGTGAAAGGAACGGGACGGGTGCTCGAGATTAAAGTCGGGCCAAATCTTATCGGGCGGGTAATCAATCCTCTGGGGGAGCCGCTTGACGGCAAGGGAGATATTTGGAAAAAGGGAGACGACCCGGATACATATCCGATAGAGAAAAAAGCTCCATCCGTTCTTGACCGCGAATCAGTTTCTTCGCCTCTTCATACCGGGATTAAAGCCATAGATTCCATGATCCCAATCGGGCGTGGACAAAGAGAATTAATAATCGGCGACCGCCAAACCGGGAAAACAGCTATCGCTATTGATACCATTGTAAACCAGCAAAACGAGAAGGGACGGAAAATCCCTATTTGTATCTATGTCGCGATAGGACAAAAAGAATCAAATATCGCAAAAATAATATCGGAACTTGAGACGGCCGGGGCCATGAAATACACCATAGTGGTCGCGGCTTCCGCCGCGTCGTCAGCCGCATTTTGGTTTTTGGCGCCTTACGCCGGTTGCGCTTTAGGGGAATATTTTATGGATAAAAAAGAAGACGCCCTTATTATTTATGACGATCTTTCCAAGCACGCGACAGCATACCGCCAAATATCCCTGCTTTTAAGGCGTCCCCCCGGAAGAGAGGCCTATCCCGGGGATATTTTTTATCTTCACTCGCGTCTGCTTGAACGTTCGGCCAAGCTTTCAAAAGAAAAAGGCGGAGGTTCTCTCACCGCTCTCCCGATAATTGAAACCCAACTATCCGATGTATCGGCGTACATCCCAACCAATGTAATTTCGATAACCGACGGCCAAATTTATCTCGAAGCCGATCTTTTTTATCAGGGGATAAGACCGGCGATTAATGCGGGTCTTTCGGTCTCGCGCGTCGGATCCTCGGCGCAAACCAAAGCCATGAAAAAAGTTTCCGGCAAGCTTCGGCTTGAGCTCGCGCAGGCAAGAGAATTGCAGGCATTCGTTCAATTCGCGTCAGACCTCGATGAAAATACTAAAAATAAAATAAAGAGAGGACAGATGATAACTGAAATTTTAAAACAGAATGACGCCTCCCCGATGCCTTTTGAAGAGCAAGCCCTGGTGTTTTATGCCGCGCTTAACGGATATTTCGATAATATTCCGGTGGATAACCTTAAAGAAACCGAGAAAAAATATCTTGAATACATCAAAGGTACGCACCAAAACGATATAATAGAGCCGATTAGGCAATCAAATGAATTATCAGCCGGCGTGGAAGAAAAATTAAAAGAAGCAATAATCGGTTTTAAACAAACGTTATCTTAATTTATGCAATCAACACAGTCACTAAAAAGAAGAATAAGAGCAGTCATCAATACGGCCCAGATCACAAAGGCAATGGAAATGGTTGCCGCAAATAAGATGCGTAAATCCCAAGTCGTAGCCCTTAACTCCAGGCCGTATGCCATAAAAAGCCTTGAGCTTTTAAGAGAGCTCACGAAAAGAACATCCGTTATCCCGTCACTGATGAAAACCCCCGAAACAAAAAAGGAGAATAAACCTCTCATAATTTTGATATGCGCCGACAAGGGACTGGCCGGATCTTTTAACAGCAATGTTTTTAGAAAATTTGAAAAAAAATTCGGGGGCGAAAAAGGATCCTATGTATATGCCGCTGTCGGCAAAAAGGCCGAGGAGTATTTATCGCGTAAGAATATTCCCGCTCAAACTTCCTTTATAAAATTCGGAGACCATGCCGCGCCGGAAGAAACACAGACTTTCGCAAATTTTATTATAGACGGATTTCTGGCCGGTAACTGGTCTAAAATCATCACCGTAAGCACTTATTTCAGAACCACCCTCCGCCAGGACGTACTGATACGGGAGCTCCTACCTGTTACGTTCAATGCCATTGACCGCGACATCAAAGAGATAGCTCCGGAACATGGACGTTTCGCGCCAACTTCGGAAGACGCGGGATGTCATATTTTTGAGAATTATGGGTATTTAATAGAACCTACCACTAAAAAAGGAAGTGTCAAACTGATCGAAAATCTATCCAAACACCTTGTGGAAATGATGATGTATCATTTAATATTAGAGTCAAATGCTTCAGAGCACTCGGCGCGGATGGTCGCGATGAAAAACGCTTCCGATAACGCGAGTGAACTGAAAGACGACTTACAGCTTATTTTTAATAAATCACGCCAAGCCGGTATCACGAGAGAGCTCGCGGAGATAACTGCCGGCGCAAATATAAATTAATATGACCGAAGGAAAGATCATACAAATAATTGGACCTGTCGTAGATATTGAATTCAAAGAGGGAGTTATTATGCCCGCGCTTTTTAACGCGCTTGAAATAGAGAACGAAGGAAAAAAAATCGTAGTTGAGGTGGCAAAACATCTTGAACCGGGGAAGATAAGGGCGATTGCGATGTCCTCGACCGACGGTCTCCGACGCGGAAGCAAGGCGGTGGATACGGGGAAGCCGATATCGGTCCCGGTGGGGCAAAAAGTTTTAGGCCATATTTTTGACGCATTGGGAGTACCGTTAGACGAATCCGGATTAAAATTCGATCAATTTCTTCCGATACACAGGAGCGCCCCGACCCTCACGGAGCAGTCAATAAAAACCGAAGTATTTGAAACCGGTATCAAGGTCATAGATCTTATCGCTCCTTTTATTAAAGGGGGGAAGGTCGGTCTTTTCGGGGGAGCGGGCGTAGGGAAAACAGTTCTGTTAATGGAGCTCATCAGGAACGTCGCGGAAGAATCCGGAGGAGCCTCGATATTCGCGGGAGTGGGCGAAAGATCGCGCGAAGGGAATGATCTTTATCATGAGATGAAAGATTCCGGGGTTATAAGCAAAACAGCCCTCGTTTTTGGACAAATGAACGAAGTCCCGGGCGCGCGTCTTCGCGTGGCTTTAAGCGCTCTTACTATGGCCGAATATTTCAGAGATACCGAACGTAAAGATGTCCTCCTTTTTATAGACAACATCTTCAGGTTCTCACAAGCCGGTCTTGAGGTATCCACGCTTCTTGGGCGTCTTCCTTCGGCTGTCGGATATCAACCCACTCTCGCGACAGAAATGGGTGAGTTACAGGAAAGAATCACCTCCACTAAAAACGGATCAATAACGTCGGTACAGGCAATTTATGTTCCTGCCGATGATATCACGGACCCGGCACCTGCCACGACTTTCAGTCATCTCAATTCAACAATAGTTTTGTCCCGCCCCCTCACCGAGATAGGCATTTATCCGGCGGTAGACCCTCTTGCCTCCACATCAACCGCTCTTACTCCGAAGATAGTGGGAGAAGAGCATTATAAAACAGCCAGAGACGTTCAGAAGGTTCTACAAAGATACAAAGAACTGCAAGACATTATAGCTATTTTAGGAATGGAGGAGCTCTCTGAAGTCGATAAACAGACCGTATCGCGCGCGCGCAAAATCCAGAGATTCTTATCGCAACCCATGTTCGTAGCCGAAAACTTTACGGGTCAGGCCGGAAAATTTGTCCCCAGAGAAGAGACGGTGCAGGCCTTCAAAGAGATACTGGAAGGCAGACACGACGACAAATCAGAGGAAACATTTTATATGAAAGGCGGAATAAATGAAATATGACGATAAATATTTATTCTTTAAAAGAAATTTTATTCAAGGGGTCCGGAGAGTCCGTTAACGTAAAAAGCGCCGAGGGGGAGCTTACGATATTAAAAAACCACATTCCTTTGATTTGTGGGCTTGAGAAAGGCAACTTAAAAATAATTGACAATAACGGCAAAACACATATAATTCCCATTAGCTCCGGTTTTTTAGAAGTAAACCCAAAGGAGATCAATATTTTATGCCAACAGTAAAGAGAACGATAAGGTTGGACAAATCTCTTTCGCGCGATCACTATATTGCCGATGCTTTAATAATCCGATGTATTGATTGCCGTTTCAAAAGATGTCTCACCGATCTTGAATCTGAATTAAAGCTCAAATTCGTCGATACAATCATAGTGGCGGGAGGAGCCAAAAATATATCGGCACCCGAAAATCATTCCGATAAAGATTTTATTTTTAGCCAGATCGAAAAATCCATAAAGCTCCACCATACCAAGAGAATATTTATTGAATCACATGACGAGTGTGGAGCTTACGGGGGGGCTAAAAAAGAAAAAGTTTTATCTGACCTGCTAAGAGCTAAAGAGATGGTTCAAAAATTCAAGCCGGTCGCCGAAAAAGATATTCCCGTGGAT
>PFCN01000037.1:10159-11363 GCA_002774705.1 Candidatus Niyogibacteria bacterium CG10_big_fil_rev_8_21_14_0_10_42_19 | reverse complement strand
AAAGATTGATCAATCCCGCGAATACGCGGGATAATTTTTATTTTACTGTGAGTAATTTCATTTTTTATTCATGGGAAGAGCCTTTAATTAACTTTTAAAAAAAGATTGAATATATTATAATTAAAAAATATTATTAATTTAAAAAAATATGAATGGATTTATAACAAATATAGAAAAAGATTCCATTGAAAACGAAAATTTCAGAAAAGTTCTATACACCGCAAAAAACAGCCAACTGGTGCTTATGAGCATTGCTCCGGGCGAAGATATCGGTGAGGAGATCCATAGCCTCGACCAATTCATACGATGCGAGGCGGGCGAGGGGGCAGCTGTATTAAACGACGTTAAACATAAAATAAGAGATGGTTTTGCCATTGTTGTTCCCGCGGGGGCCAAACATAACATTATCAACACCTCCGAGAGTGAGGCGCTTAAACTTTATACGTTATATTCTCCGCCGAATCACCGTGATGGAGTTACGCATCAAACCAAAGCGGAGGCCGAAGCAGATGACGAACATTTTGACGGCAAAATAACGGAATCCGAATAATATGAAAACAAATTCTTGGATAAGAATGATCTATCTTTATACCTTTGCGATGCTGGGACTCGTACTTTTAACAATTGGTGGCGTTCGTTTTCTCGATATGGGGCTTAAGGTTTATGTATTTACCAAGGCGGAAGAACAGGAACGAATTATGTATAAACAGCCGGCCTACGCCCCATTTTCGGTAGAGCGGATACAGGAAATCGAAAAAGGAGAAGCAGAGCTAACCGCGCAAGAACATGAATCCTTAAAACGCTGGCTGATTGAGCAAGAAAATTGGGAAAGACGAAATGAAGAAATAAACCCGGTCACGGCGCAACGCCATCGAAACGCGTCTTTTAATCTGGCGTTAATACTGATAGGGATGCCTTTATATTTTTATCACTGGCGAGTTATTAAAAAAGACAACGAGCATGCTTAAAATATATCGGTTTTAATTTTACAAATTATTAGGGGGGTTTTCTTTTTTAAAAAAGTTCTAAAATATTAATATATGAATAAAAAATATATTATAGGGATTGTTTTAGTGGTATTGTCGATCTTTGCGGTAGTTTTTTTTGTCGGTCGCGACAATAATGACGCCACGTTCAAAAATGGGACGGAACAAAACCGGGATGAGGCAATCGGGGTAGAAAATACCGAAAATATTGAAACAGG
>PFCN01000037.1:0-10073 GCA_002774705.1 Candidatus Niyogibacteria bacterium CG10_big_fil_rev_8_21_14_0_10_42_19 | reverse complement strand
TTAAACGCAAAAAGAGGTGAGACAATAAGATTTATAAATAACAGCAACAACGCTCTGCGCCTGGCTTCGACTGAATATTCGGAAACCGAAAACAAATCTTTCGCGTATTTTGGGCAAGATAAAACATCGTCAAAGGGGGATATATATGAATACACGTTTACGGAAACAGGATTCATAATTTATAAGAATTTAAATAAACCGGAACATACCGGCGCAATATTGATAGTTCAATAAAGATAAAATAAATTATTATTAATAAAAATTTAAATATATGGGAATATTTTTTAAGGACAAACCAAAAGTAAATCGGGAAGAATTTAAAAAAGTCCGCCAACATCTTCGATACGAAGGGTTCCACGACAACGATATCAAAGACATAGAAAAGATCTATCATGGAGACATTGAAGAAGGCGGACCCGACCACGGAATAGACAAAAAAGAACTTGACCGGGGTATTAAATGGCTAAAAGAACACAAGTCAAAACACAGCCTATCGGAAAACCAAATAAAAATCCTGGAAGAAGAGCTGAAAAAAAAGCTTTAATAAATTAAAATATCACCGGCAGTTTTATGAATAAGTTAAATTATTCATTGATTAATATTTTTTCATTTTTTTACCGCCTCGTTTTGCGCAGAGTCTTTTTTATTTTTGATGCCGAACGGGTTCACGAATTCGTAATAAATTTAGGAGAAGGCCTCGGGAATATAGGTTTTTCAAAATTCATCGAACGATTTTTTCATATTTACGATCCTTCATTAAAACAAAAAATTGCAGGGATAGATTTTGAAAATCCGATCGGGCTTGCCGCCGGTTTCGATTATAATGCCAAACTTACGGGGTTTATGTCTGCTACTGGCTTCGGATTTGAAACCGTCGGGACAATCACGAACAAACCAAGCGAAGGAAACCCTAAGCCTCGTTTAAGTAGGCTGGTAGAGTCCGGGTCTATCTTAGTCAACAAGGGTTTTAAAAATCCCGGGGTACTGGTCGTAATGCAAAATGTTGCGGGAAATAAATTCAATCTTCCCGTTGGCATAAGCATAGGCCAAACGAACTCGGACCTTTCGCTTGATGAAGCTGTGGGCGACATCGTCTCATCATTTGAATTGTTGGAAAAAAACGGGAATCCTTTTCATTATTATGAATTGAATATCAGCTGTCCGAATCTTTCCGGAAGTGAAAGTTTTTCGGACCCCGACAATCTGATTAAAATCTTAAATCCCATCAAGGGATTGAAATTAAAAAAGCCACTTTTTATAAAAATGCCGATAAATAAAACAAACGAAGAAACTCTTGAAATGCTCAAGATAATAAGCTCGTTCCCCGTAGTCGGAGTTATTTTCGGTAATCTCGAAAAAAACCGGAATAATCCGGCGATAAAAACCGAAGAGGCCTTTCAATTCAAAGACCGTAAAGGAAACCTTAGCGGAAAACCGACGCAAGCTCGCTCGAGAGAGCTTATAAAACTTGCCTATAAAAATTTCGGGGAGAGGCTCGTCATTATCGGATGCGGAGGCATTTTTTCCGCAGAAGATGCTTATGAAAAGATCCGCAACGGAGCATCTCTTTTGCAGCTCATAACCGGGCTCATCTATAAAGGGCCTCAACTTCCTTATCAAATAAATATGGGCCTCATTTATCTTCTTAAAAAAGATGGATTTTTACATATATCCGAAGCCGTGGGCGTTGACGCGAATACTTAGTGTAGGGCGCGTGAATGTGGTATAATTTTTATATAGGCCGTATTAATAATTTTATTTATACTTTATGGCAAATGGGTCATCAAAATTTTTTCTATTTTTATTAAGAATATCCATGGGCTGGATATTCTTATACTCGGGCGCCACAAAACTACTTGATCCAAAATGGAGCGCGGAAGGATTTTTAAAAAGCGCGAAAACATTCCCTCAATTTTATAATTGGCTCGCGGGCTCTCAAAACATTGATTGGATAAATCTTTTAAACGAGTGGGGTCAATTATTAATCGGGTTGGCGTTGATTTTTGGTTTTTTAACCCGTTTCGCGTCTGTTGGGGGAGTTTTAATGATGATCCTTTATTATTTCCCGGGCTTAACCTTCCCATATGTCGGCGCTCATTCATATTTAGTGGATGAACACATCATATATGCTCTTATTTTCGGATTCTTCGCCTCCACCTTGGCAGGGCAATACTGGGGGATAGACGGATTCCTCTGGAACCTTTTTTTGCCTAAACCAAAAAAGGATTTGGCTCCTTCTCAATCACCGATAAGAGGTATAACTAGAAAATAAATCAAAATGTCCTATGCAAAAAAAAACGCTCTTATTTTTACGGCGATAATTATTTCGGTTTTTGCGCTAAGCGCTTTTTTAACGCTTAAAGATTTCCCTTTTAAACATAAATACGCCGAAGTAAAAATAAACAGCGAAATAGTCACGGTTGAGCTCGCTACAACCGTGGAGCAAAGATCTCGAGGTCTTTCCGGAAGGGATGGTCTCAAAGAAGGCGAGGGTATGCTCTTTGTATTCGATAAACCCGACCGCCACGGATTTTGGATGAAAGATATGCTTTTTTCTTTAGATATGATATGGATCGGAAAAAATTTTACGGTAGTAGATATCACGCGCAACGCCGCCCCGGAGTCTTACCCTGAAATATTCAGGCCAAAAAATCCGGTAAAATACGTGCTTGAGGTTAGTTCCGGATGGGCCGAAGACCACGATATAAAGATTGGAACGAGCGTGGATATTTATTAATCGATATTCTTTTTTTAAACAAAATAATATATAATATTAAGTGAGTCGTTTTTATTTTTTATTATAATTAAATCATATGACTAAAGAGAAAAAAAGTTCGCATAAATTAGCGGCAGAGGTTGGAGCGGGAGTCGCGGCAACGGCAGCCGTTACCGCGGTCGGTTTATATTTTTTTACAGGCCCCAAAGGAGTGAAAAACAGGAAAAAAGCCAAAGAATGGGTATCAAAGGCAAAAAATGAGGTGGCTAAAAATTTTAAAAAAATAAAGCATATCGACGAAAAAACCTATAAGCACGCCGTAGATGAGGCGGTTAAAGCTTATCGTTCTCTTAATATAAACAAAAAAGATCTCGACCAAATGGCCAAAGAATTAAAAAGCCACTGGGGAAACATCAAAAAAGAAGTCGGAAAAACACAAAAAAGCGTTCTTAAGCCGATAAAAGCTAAAATTAAAGCTAAAACCAACTCAAAAAGCTCAAGAAAAAGATAACGAAGTTAAGACCGGACCTCGCGAAGAATCTTCTATTTCAAATCCATATTTTTTAATCTCAAGCCGGATTATATCGGCTTCTTTCCAGTTTTTTCCCTTTCGATAACTATCGCGCTTTTTAAGAAGATTTCTTATTTTATTCGAAATTTTAAGCGGTTTTACTTTATTTAAACCTAATCCGAATATCCGATCGGCCCATAATATTTCATTTATCGAAATGTCTTCGATACGGCTCCACAACAACGCGAGACCCTTAGGCGTATCAAGGTCGACTCTTACAGTCTCCAATAGATCGTCTTTAAATTTTAAAGACTCTTTTTTGGATATTTTCTTTTTTGTTTGATAAAGCTTTTGAATTATGGTTGTAAGATGCAATCGCGCGTTCCTTGAAGATTTAAGCGCGTCTAAAGAAAAAAAGAGGGGAGAGCGGTAATGCGCGGTCAGCGCCAAATAGCGGTAATCAAGAGGATCAAAACCTTTATCTACGAGCTCATCAAGTGTTAAAAAGTTTTTCTCCGATTTTCCCATGCGCTTTCCTCCGACAAGTAAAAAATTGCCGTGCACCCAATAATTAACGAAGGGCATGTTCGAGGCGGCCTCCGATTGAGCTATTTCGTTGGTGTGATGAACGGGTATATGATCTATCCCCCCGGCGTGTACGTCAAAATGCTTACCTAAATACTTCATAGACATAGCGGAGCATTCTATGTGCCACCCCGGAAAACCGATACCCCAGGGAGAGGGCCACTGCATATCCCTCAACGGAAAATTTTTAATGGTTGAGGGATCTGCTCCGGAAGGCGCGGAAAATTTCCATAAAGCAAAATCCTGGGGATTCTTTTTTTCTTTTATTGTTATATTATCACGCGCGCGCGTTTCTTTTGGCGCCGTTTTCCATAATTCGCCGTACTTTCTAAATCTCAAAACGTCGAAGTATATTCCATCCGATATGCGATAAGTAAAACCTTTTTTCTCAAGAATTTTGATTAAATTAATCTGTTCTTTTATGTGCTCTGATGCCCGCGCCCAAATATCCGGCTCCTCTATATTTAGGCGCCTAATATCCTTTTTAAACACTTTCTCATAAAAACGCGCTATCTCGTAAGCTGTCTTTCTTTGGCGCCTGGCTTCTTTTTCGATCTTATCCTCGCCGTCATTTTCATCCGAAGTAAGATGGCCAACATCGGTTATATTTATCACATGCTTGACCTTATAATTTAAAAGACGCAATGTTCTTTTTAAGATATCTTCAAAAATATATGTTCGAAAGTTCCCAATATGGGCATATTGATAAACCGTCGGTCCACAGGCATAAAATCCGATCTTGTTGACGCGAATGGGCTTGACCTCCTCTATTGCGCGAGTCTTAGTGTTATATATTAATAAATAAGTCATTATGGATAGAGTATACAAATAACGTATATATTTTATGTATAAAGTATATATGAATATAAGCTTGTTGTGAATTGACCGGATTTTCATTTTTTGAGATACTTAAATTATGAATTTTATCAAAAAAGGGCTGACCTTCGCCGGTGGAGGAATACTAATATTGGTTGTATTTTGGGCCGGTATTTTTGTTGGCGCGAGCCAAAAAGACGCGATCGAAAAAGTCACTAATCTTTTTAATAAAGAGACCAGCAAACCGGCCGAAATTGATTTTTACCCTTTCTGGCAGACGTGGAGTCTTCTTGAGGATAAATATGTGGCGGATGAAGATCTGAACGAAAATGATATGGTCTGGGGCGCTATACAAGGGATGGTTTCTTCTCTGGGCGACCCTTATACCGTCTTTTTGCCTCCGATAGATAATGAATATTTCAAAAGCGAAGTACGGGGCAACTTTGAGGGAGTAGGAATGGAGATTGGAATACGCCAGGATATTTTAACGGTCATTTCACCCCTAAAAAACACTCCAGCTTACCGGGCGGGAGTCAAAGCAGGAGATAAAATAATCGAAATAGACGACAGATCAACCTTAAACATGACGATTGAGGAGGCTGTGCGCCTTATTCGAGGTCCAAAAGGCTCAAAAGTGGCCCTGACGATCATCCGTGAAAATACAGAAGAACCTTTGGAATTAGATATTATCCGAGATACAATCCAAATACCCATCATAGAGACAGAAACAAAAGAAAGAACAGCGGAGAATAATAAGCCGATTGAGGATGAGGAAATCTTTGTGATACGTCTTTTTAGTTTTTCCGAAAATTCATCGGATGCTTTCAGAGTGGCCGTAAGAGAACTTTATGAATCCGGCAAAAAGAAATTAATCTTAGACTTAAGAAACAATCCCGGAGGATACCTCCAATCGGCGGTAGATATCTCAAGCTGGTTCTTGCCTCCGGGAAAGATCGTTGTTAGAGAAGTTTATTCGGACGGAGAAGAAAAGATCCATCGTTCAAAAGGATACGACATGTTCACTCATATTCCGGTAGTCATACTCGTCAATCGGGGATCGGCCTCAGCCTCCGAAATAGTAGCGGGCGCTCTTAAAGACCACGGGGTCGTAAAACTTGTAGGCGAGAAAACATACGGGAAAGGATCGGTGCAAGAACTTGTTCCGGTGACACAAGATACTTCGCTCAAGGTAACGGTTGCCCGATGGCTTACTCCCAACGGCACATCAATATCCAAAGAGGGGCTTGAGCCTGACATATATGTAGAGCCTTCCGAAGACGACGAGGGAGACGCCCAGCTTAAAAAAGCAATTGAAATATTAAAACAAATGTAATAAATTCTAATTCTAACGGGATGAAAATAATTCTTCTTAAAGACGTACCAAAAGTAGGACGAAAAGATGAGATCGTGGAGGCATCGGACGGATATGCCCGCAACTTTTTAATACCAAATAAACTGGCTAAATCGGCAACCCCGGATGCTCTTAAAGATCATCAAAAAATAATAGCCAATAAAAATATCGCATCAAGCGTATCCTCGGAGGAATTTTTAAAAAATCTTCAAAAAATATCGGAAAAACAAATAATAATCGAGGTGACCGCGAATGAAAAGGGGAGTCTTTTTAAAGGAGTATCGGCCGAAATGATCTCAAAAGAATTAAAAAAACACGGGTTTGATATTAAAAAAGACGAAATAGTTTTAGACGCTCCTATTAAAAAAACGGGGGATTATGAGCTCCCGATTTCGCGCGGGGAATTTTCGGGAAGCGTCAAAATAACCATTAAAGGAGCGGGAGATAAAAAATAAATAAAACCAATAAATATGACCAGATACATATTCATAGTCGGTGGAGTCATGTCCGGGATCGGAAAAGGCGTATCGTGCGCGTCAATCGGTAAAATTCTACAAAGTAGCGGACATAAGGTAAGCGCCGTAAAGATAGACCCTTATCTAAATTCTGACGCCGGAACCATGAATCCGGTGGAACACGGAGAAGTTTTTGTGACTGAAGATGGACTTGAATGCGATCAGGATATCGGTAATTATGAGCGCTTCTTCGACCAAAATATGTATCGTTATAATTATATGACCACCGGACAAGTATACCATTCGGTCATTATTAAAGAGCGGTCGATGTATTACAACGGAAAATGCGTTGAGGTGGTCCCTCATATCACGGAAGAAATAATCAAACGGATCGAACTGGCCGGCGCCAAAACAAAAGCCGATTTTTTGCTAATAGAGATAGGCGGGACTGTCGGCGAATATCAAAACATGGTTTTCCTGGAAGCGGCAAGAATAATGAAATTGAGGCACTCCAGCCAAGTAATGTTCATAATGGTAAGCTATCTTCCAATCCCAAAAATGATTGGAGAGATGAAAACAAAGCCGACTCAGCACGCGGTAAGAGCCCTTAATAGCGTGGGAATACAGCCAAACATAATTATTGGAAGGTCATCAGCCCCCATAGATAACCCCCGCAAAAGAAAGATAGCCATATTTTGCAACATAGGAGAGGAAGACGTTATCTCGGCTCCGGATTCGGACAACATCTACGAGATCCCTCTGAATTTCGAAAAAGATAAAATGTCACAAAGAATATTTTTCCATTTCGGGATGCAAACAAAAAAAGGAGATCTTAAAGAATGGAAGAAATTTTCCAATAAATACCGTAGACTGACCAGGCCCGTAAAAATAGCGGTTATCGGCAAGTATTTTTCCACCGGAAAATTCGTCCTTTCCGATTCTTATATATCGGTCATTGAAGCCATTAAGCACTCGTCATGGAGTTTGGGCTTTAAACCGGAAATACATTGGCTTGATTCGGAGGAATACGAAACCAATCCCGAGAAGTTAAAAGAGCTTAAAAAATTTAACGGCATAATCGTACCGGGCGGATTTGGCGCGAGGGGAGTTGAGGGAAAGATAAAGGTCATCAAATACGCGCGGATGAACAAAGTTCCTTATTTGGGGTTGTGTTACGGAATGCAGCTTGCCGTGATTGAGTTTGCCCGCAACGAATCAAAACTTAAAAACGCCCACACTACCGAAGTTGATCCTAAAAATCCCCACCCTGTTATAAACATTCTCCCCGAACAAGAAGAAAAACTTAAAAATATGAACTTTGGAGGATCTATGCGCCTGGGGACATATCCTTGCGAATTAAAAAAAGACACAATAAGCTTTAAGGCCTACGGAGAAAAAAATATTCTTGAACGCCACAGGCATCGATATGAAATGAATAATGATTTTAGGGAAAAACTGGAGCAGGCGGGTCTGGTTATCGCGGGCACAAATCCGCAGAAAAACCTTGTGGAAATAATAGAATTAAAAAACCATCCGTTTTTTGTCGCTGTACAATTCCACCCGGAATTAAAATCAAGACCACTACGACCCCATCCTCTTTTTAGAGAATTCATAAAAGCGGCGGCTAAAAGAAAATGATAAGTTAAAAATTCAAAATTAAAAATTTAAACAACTTTAAACAAAAAAAATTGTCCCGGTTATGAGACGATTTTTTGTTTGAAAATTATTTCTCCAAAACCGAAACCACTTTCACTTCGGCCTTGTTACCGTTAAATTTTAATTTTCTTTTTTTTGTAAACTTAACTACACCGCTTATAAGAGAATAAAGAGTATGATCTTTCCCCATGCCGACGTTCTTCCCGGCGTAAACCTCGGTTCCGCGTTGGCGTACGATAATTGAGCCGGCTTTTGCCGTCTGACCATCGGAAAGCTTAACGCCTAAATATTTAGGCTTGGAATCTTTTAGATTTTTTGCGGATCCGCCTGCTTTTGTATGCGCCATAAATAATTAAATATTCTTATAAATTATTATAATATACTAACAAAATAGGTGGTTATAGTCAATTTTCCCGCCTACCGCCTACTATTGACAAAATAATAAGATCATATATAATGACTTTAGATTTAAAATTTTATTGATTAAAAAGGGGGTGGTGGCGTATGAAGAAGTGCCCATACTGTGAAGAAATCCACGACCATTTTTGCACGAATTTTTCGTGCAAAGTAGACACTCAAGAATGTTTTGAGTGTCACGAAGAGATCGCACATCCAACCCCTAAAAATCACCGCCCCAGTCCGTGGATGCTGGAGGCAATCAACTACATCATGGAGGATAACATCCCGATGGGTAACTGGATAACCACGGAGGAGGATATCCAGTACCTTCCGAGGATTCCAAATATCGCCTGGGTAAGAAACCCGGGCGTAACGTTCGGATACGAAGGACGAGCCCTTGGAAACTACTTCAAGGGTAAGAACGAGCTTCTCTCGCAATTTTTCGATTAAAACTTCTCGGGACTACTGGGCTCAAAAACAATACTCGAGCCTGAGAAATTCCGGGGGAAGGGAGAAGGAAGAGCCTTCCTTTGCGCGATAAACAAGGGAAGGGAGGCGCCAATTAAAAATGCCGAAGGAACGCGTGCCCGCTCGCGGCGGGCTGCAAAGGCTACTATAGCCAACCAAAGGGTTCACCAGAAGGTGGGCCCTTTTTTATTCTACTTTACCCCGTAATAATAGAACTTTGTTGCGAAATAAAATTCAATAATTATAATATTTAAATGGAGAAAAAACAGACATCCCGACTCGAGCTTGCCGTAAAATGGATAAAAGAAAATAAAAATGACCTTATTCTGGCAGTAAGTTTTTTCCTTATAGCCGTTATTTCATTCGGCTTAGGCAGATTATCCATCATAATGGGCCCTAAAGAACCCCTGGGAATGGAGTATTCGATCAAAACGGATGAATATACAAATACGGACAAAAATGACGAAATCCGGGGCACGGGAGTTTTAAATACCGGGGGAGTTATAATAGGGAATTACGTTGGTTCAAAAAATAGCGATAAATATCATCTGCCGGATTGTCCGGGCGCCCTACGAATTAAAGAGGAAAACAAAATATGGTTCTCCTCTATTCAAGAAGCCGAATCTTTAGGATACACCCCCGCGGGGAACTGCGACGGAATTTAAAATACCCCCACAGATTAGAAGAGGAGAGTATATATTTTAAAACATATACATAGTCGCACAATATACCTTTTACGACATACCTATAGAGCAAAAATGACCCACCACGTTAATTCACCCTACTGTGGATTAACGTCTGCTGGAGCGGCTCGCTCTTTAAAATTAGTCCTCACAATATCGTTAAAAGGTTCCCAAATAAAATCTACGAATAAATTCCAAATAAATTTAGCGGGTATTTTTAAGTAATTCTCCCATACGTAGTCTGACCAGCGCCAAACAAAGCTGAAATTATCCCGTATAAGTCCATTATTAAATATTGAAGATAGAGATATCCCAAGCAAACTTATGGTAATTATGAATATGGCGACAATAACAATTATTTGTATAAATCCCCTATTCATCATTAATTATATTATAGCACAACAACCAAAAAGTGCGAAACGAAAAATTATTA
>PFCN01000031.1:10184-12525 GCA_002774705.1 Candidatus Niyogibacteria bacterium CG10_big_fil_rev_8_21_14_0_10_42_19 | reverse complement strand
TACCGCACCCACTATAATTTGACTTTCGGGAATTTGCCCGAAAATTGGAAGTTCATCGGGCGTATATTTAGAGGGATTGAAAACGAGAAAAGAAACCCGACGCTTGCGACAATTCAAAAATTAGCTGAAGCTCTTGATATTTCGTCTGGCGAATTGTTAAAATAAACTTATGAAATTTGAAGAACAACCACAATTTATAAAAGAATTTTCTAAATCAGAATCGCCTGAAGAAAGAAATAGACTGGCTCAAGAAATCCGTGAAAAAAGGAAATTTGCTTTTCTCGAGGACAATGAACAGTTTGAAAAAAAAGAAGTAAATTCAATAATAAATGAAACTGAAAATTTACGTGATAATATTGAAATATATAACAACGATGAATCTTTTCATGGGAAAATAGACGATTTTTTTGAAGTTAAAAAAATAAAGAGTCAGCTGGAGGGAAACTCCGGGATAAGTTCAACTTTTGAAGAACAACTTAAACAACCAACCGGTGGACGACAAGAATTTGAAGAAACCAGAAAAAGGCTATTCGATTTTTATAATAAAGAAAAACAAAAATGGTCGGAAAAGCCGTATACCAAAGAGGACATATCAAAATATTTTGACGAAGAAAATTTAAAGTCATTATCGGTCGACGATTACGCATTGCTTTTGAAACGTTTTCCCGGAAATATGGTTACGCACGTCACCAGACAAGGAGTAAGAGACCATTTTTGTATAGATAATCATAATCAAGGCCTAGGAGAATTTCATAACAATTTTAAGAATATTCTTGAAAAAAAACAGCTGCACTCCGCCATAGGTATAGAATTACAGCAATCATCAAAAGAAAAACTAGTTTCTGATTATTTGGATCAATTTATTAAAGATATGGAAACAGCTGGATATGCTCCAGATCGCGAAGGTGCTTGTAGCAGAATAGAATCAAAGCTCGGTTACGGCGCATTAAAGGGAAGTCCTTATAATTTTGCCGATAGGTCCGCCATACATGTCGCAACCGAACAAGTAGCAGACGCTATATACGGAGGCGAAAGAGGAAATGAAGTATTTTTTGCCTTTCCTTCAGCGTTTGTAGCTTCTCAAATGAAATTCGGAGGTCAGCTCAAAGAAAATATTGCCGGATCGCACAATGATCAGCGAATATGGGCAAATCTTGAAAAAGGAATGAATCTGGATGCTGGATTAGTATTCATACCGGAAGAAGTCGAGGTTGGCGCAAAGACAGGTTCGAAATACGAATTAGACGACAATAATAATCCTGTTATTATTGAAGGAAATGTAATAGAAATAAGAAAATTAACCGATTCGGCTAATTTTTCAGAGTTTGCCGATCAAGCTTTAAAAATTCTGGGCAAAAATGAAATACATCAACGACAAGAAGATTTAGAACAACTTCGCAAAACTCTTGAAGAAAAATTTAGTATTAAAGATCGCGCCATACAAGATACAGCGCTTAATTATAAGTTCTTACATGAAATAAAATATGCAGCTTATGAAGCTGATGATGATTACCGAAAAATGAAGGTTGACAAAGAAATAAAGCAAGTTTTAATGGATAAGGAAAATTTATATTTAAAAGCGAAAGATACGGTCAAATCAAGAGAGTATTGGGAAAACTATTTTGCGCAGAATCCGCAAAAGCGGCCTTCAAAAATAATTTATTATAAAGGAAGCGATCCAACGGCGGTACTAAATGAATGGCGAGAGCAAAAGGGAATTTTAAAAAGAACCGAGAAAGCAGACATTGATTTTGAAGAAAATAAAAAAACCGACAAAGAGATAAATGAAGACATTGAGCAAAGTCGCTTTATGTCAATCGCCAAAAAGATAATAGAAGATCGGTTTCCGGCCAAGAAAGAAAAAAAATTGGATTTGCCATCTAACGAGGAAAAACCCAATTTAAATAAAGGCGGACCCCCGCCATTAGATGAAGACGAACCACCGCTGGTGTCTTAGATTTTTTGAAAATTTAATGTGCGGCGCGCCAGTTTCACTGGCACGAAATTTGGCGGCGGAAAAATCGGAATCGGAAAGCGAGCCCCGTTAGAAAGCTCGCATCATCATAAGTCTTATAGAACAAAAAAATACATTTGTGAATTCGAAAAACAACTTTCTAACGGGGCGAGGACGGGCCCCGAAGGAGAAACTCCCCACACCATCGCTTCCAGCGAGCTACGGGGCAAGTCGTTTTCCTACGGGGTAAACAAAAATTCTTGCTTTTTGCTTGCCCCGTAGCAAGTCGAAGGTTTTGCTATGGGGCCCGCCCGACTTGTCCGCCGAAGTTTTAACGCGGGCGGAGCGTCAGTTCTGTTCTCCGCCAAAGGCGGCCTATCCCGTGCC
>PFCN01000031.1:0-10173 GCA_002774705.1 Candidatus Niyogibacteria bacterium CG10_big_fil_rev_8_21_14_0_10_42_19 | reverse complement strand
TCGTCGGTAGGACTCGAACCGAAGGCGCCAATTTTCTCCACGCGAAGCGTGGATAGAAAATTGAGCGTCTCGACCAAAGGAAGAGGCGAGTCCTGGCGCATCCACTCTAAATCAAAAAACAGGTCTGTGGCCTGTTTTTTGATTTGTGTGTTGCGAAAATCGCCAAAGCATTAGGCGTTTTGATTGAGGAATTGATAAAATAAAACTATGGGCAATAAAAGAACAAAAAGGCTTAGTTTTCTGATTTTTTTCTTGGCGTGCTCCGTTTTATTTATTTTCGCTGGGCTTGTCAGAGCCGGACAGTCTGATTGGCCGGTTTTTCAGGGAAATTCAGCAAGAACAGGGAACGCAGATTCGGACATTCCTCAAAAACCGAAGCTCGTTTGGCAGGTAACTGTAAAGAATTTTAAAGAAAGAGGAATTGACCCGCGAGAAATAAATCGTCCGATAATTTATAATAACAAAATTTTTATTTCGGCTTCAGAAGTTGTTGGGTTTGATTTAAATACGGGTAGTTTTCTTTGGCAGCATAAAGAAAAAAATCTTTACCCTAGCAATATTGCCGCTGGAGACGAAAAGGTTCTTGTGATTTTCAATAATAGTTCATTGTTGAAAAACATGAACCAAGGATTTGTTTATGCCTTGGATGAAAAAACAGGGGATTTTTTATGGAAATATCAAACACAAAAACCGATTTCTCATTCTACGCCGCTTTTTGAAGGCGATAAGATTTTTGTGGGAGACGATTCCGGCAATCTTTACGCTTTAAACTCAAGAACAGGAGAACTCGTCTGGAAGAAATTTTTAGACGCGGAAGTGATTCATTCTTCGCCAGCATTCTATAACGGGATGGTATTCGTTGGGACAGAGGGAAGTAGTCGGTCAAATGTTCTTCCAAGTCATTTGTTTGCTCTGGATGCCGAAACGGGAAATATTGTCTGGAAATTCCAAATTGATTTTATTTCCGGAAAGCTAAATCTTGTTCACGGCACACCCGCCATTTCAGACGATGTTGTTTATTTTGGTTCAGAAAATGGATATTTTTACGCATTGGCTTATGACAGCGGAAAATTAATTTGGGAGAAAAATATGGTTGTTGGAGATAAATTTATGGGAGTTTCTGCGCCAGCCACCTTAAGTAAGGGAAAAATTTTCGTGACTACTTGGGGAGGTAATTTATTTTCTCTTGAGCAAAAAACCGGAGAAATAGTATGGCAAAAAACTTTTGACGAATCCGGTCAAGGAGGCGATGCGGGGGCGGTAACCGATGGCAGCTTAGTTTGTATAACCATTGAACAAAAATTTTCCTGCCTTGATGCAGAAAATGGAAAAACTGTTTGGCAAAAAGAATTTTACGGCGGAACTCCGGCAGCGGCTTCCGGCCTCTTGATTATCCCGAATATGGAAATAGCAGATGGTTCTTCGTCTAATATGCCCGTTCTGCTCGCTTTTTCCGATGCAAAAAACATCGGCTTGCCGCAAACACTGCAAGTAGGTTATAATAAAAACAGCGCGCAAGAAACAAATTGGCTATTTTTTGTCATAATAACAATCGGGGTTTGTTTTTTAGCGTGTTTAGGACTTCTTATTTATAAAATTATAAAAAATCGTATCGTAAAAATTAAATAATTATAAAACTATGAAAAACAAAACTATAATTATCGTCTTAATTATTTTGGGTATCATATTGGCAGCGTTAATCGGTTTTTATTTTATCAAACAGAATAAATTAACTATTAATCCTCCAAAAGATGCTGCGCAAGAAAATCCGAGCAATGTGCCGGCAAATAAAACTATGGAAAGCCCTACGCAAAATAAAGTGCCAGAAGAAAACCAAGTTAAAACAGGAGCTGGCATTGAAGACAATAAACAAACAAGTATTGATCAGTCCCAAAGCAAACTGGTAACAAATGATTTTGAAGTTGTTCTCCCCGCGGGCTGGCAGCAAACCGCGCCCGCTATAGGAGCTTCGGCAATGGCTGTTAAAATCAACGAGCAGATTAACGACCCGGCGGCCCAAAAGATTAATTTTAAAAGCTATTTCGCCGTAAGTTACGACACACTTCAGGGGAAAAGTATGAGTGAGTATGTGCAAACCGTCAAAAGTGGGTTGCAACAAGCTATTTCAAATGCCGTCTTCACTAAAGAGCAGGATATGACGATAAATGGCCGTTCCGCTCACGCCATAGAAATGGAATTGGCTCAACAAGGAGTGAATTTTAAAATTTTGATGGTGATAGTTAAGGGACAGGGAGATGATGTCTGGGTGATGTCCTTCAATACAACCAAAAGCAGTTGGGAGGAATATAAAGAAACATTCTACAGTATCGTCAATGGTTTTAGTTTGAAAAAGTAGTTTTTCTTTGGCTGCGCATTTCGCAAAGCGAAATACGAAATTCGGCGGCGACGGGGCGGAGCGTCAGTTCTGTTCTCCGCCAAAGGCGGATCCGCCTCAGGCGGAAAAATAGGTTCGGATTTTGTTAAACAAACGCACCCACCAATATCAAAAAATAGGCCATCGGCCTGTTTTTTGATAAATATTAAAAAATCCCTATTATAAAGATTTTTTTTGTTGGTTTTTGTGATTTAAAATATACTCTTTGTTTTTATTGACAGTGATTTTTTTGACTGATATATATAGGTAGCATGTGTTCTTTGACAACCAAGAATGGAGGTTGATATGCCGAATATTCTCGATATAGCTCTGGATAATAATACTTTGAAAGAAATGCTCAAATATATGGTGGCCACCAAATATCTTGAAGATCTGGTGGCGGAGGACATCAAGTCCCCGAATAAACACTGTGTCGGAACCGCTTATCTTGCTCCGGGACACGAGGCTTATTCTGTCGGTATGGCGTTTGCGCTTGAAAAAGGAGATACCCTGGACTCCTCCCATAGAGATATAGGAGCTAGAATGTATTTGGGGAGGCCTATTAAGCGCGTAGCTTTAAGGAGATTTCTGAACCATTTTGGAAAGAAAAACGGTCCTACTCGCGGGATGGACGGAACCAGCCACGATCATGATGATGAGCGTGGTGTGGGTACTTTCGTCAGTCCTATGGGGGCCGGCGCCGGTGTGGCCGTGGGTAAAGCTTTTGTCCATATGATGGAAGGATATAAAAACGTCGCGGTGGCTTCCTTTGGAGAGGGGGCTTCTTCCGCCGGTCGGGTTCATGAATCAATGAATTTAGCCGGGGTTTTGAAGTTTTTTAAGGAAAGCACCAAAGACGGTAAGGGCAAAAAGTTACCCGTTATATTTTGCTGTTACAACAATCAGTGGGCAGAATCGGTGCCTGTAGAAGATGGAGTCGCCGGAAATCTTACGGATAGGTTCAAATCTTATGGTTTTTCTTGCGTAGAGAGGATAGATGGTAACGACGTCATTCAGGTTTATCTGGCGGTTCGTCGAGCCAGAAAAATGGCGATAGAGGGCAAGGGACCTTGCGCGATAGAGTTTTTGACTTTTCGAGTTGGCCCCCATGGACAGCACGAGGCCCCCGATAAATATGTTCCTAAAGAAGACATAGAGTTTTGGAAAAAAGAGGACAAAGATCCCATCAGTCGTTTCAAAAAATATATTTTTGACAAGAGTATTCTGAATAACGAATCTTACGGAAAAATGTTTTCGGAAATAAAAAAAGACATTGATGAGGCTTTTGATGAAGCCGCGAGAGCTCCGGAGGCCGTTTGGGACGAAACATATGAAGATGTTTTTTCTCCGACAGCCGATCACGCGGAACCACCCTCGACTTCCCTTATTTTTCAGGAAAAGGAATTTTCTTACAGAGAAACTTTATCTGAAGCGTTAATTTTGGAGATGAAAAGAGACAGCAAAATAGTCGTATTTGGGCAGGATGTCGGCTGGCGTATGAGGGGAGTCTTTGGGGAAATGCAAACCACCAATCCAGAAAACGGCGGGTCGTTAAAGTCTCCCAAAGCGATTGAGCATATTTTCGGCCACGAAAGAGTTTTTGATACTCCGATAGTTGAGTCTGCTCAGGTCGCAATGGGTATCGGAATGGCCTGGCAAGGATGGCGTCCTATCGTTTGGATACAGTTTGCGGATTTTATAGCAACAGCCATCGATGACGTAAAGCACGCGGCTTGGAACTATATGAGAAATAGAAAGGCCATGCCTTTAGTTATCATGATGCCTTATGGCGGGGGAACCGGCTCGGGTCCGTTTCATTCCGAAGACAATATGGCTATGTTTTGCCATATGTCGGGACTAAAAATAGTCTGTCCCGCGACTCCCTATGATCTGGCGGGACTGTTTAGGACTGCCATGAGGGATAACAATCCTATAATGTTCTATGTCCATAAGACTCTTTTTAATGTCGAAAAAGGAAAAATTCCTTCCGAGGAATATTTAATTCCTTTCGGCAAGGCGAAGATTTACCACCAAAGCAATAACGCAAACTTCACGATTATTGCTTGGGGCGCGGTACTTAAAGAGGCGCTATTGGCCAGAAAAACTCTTCTTTCTCACGGTATTATTGCCGAAGTTATAGATCCGAGAACTCTTGTGCCGTTTGATCTGGAAACCGTTCTAAAAAGTTTCCGCAAAACAGGACATGCCGTTATTGCCCATGAGGCATCTTTAAATTGTGGCTTTGGGGCGGAAATCGCCTCTTTGCTTGTATATCATGCTCCGGATTGTCTTGGCGGAGTCGGCAGGGTTGCTGGTAAAGACACCTGCGTTCCTCACGCGCCAAAACTCGAAAAGGGATATTTACCAAATGCCGCAAAAATTGTTGAAGCTTCGTTAAAGATTTGGAACGAGTCGTAAGAGAGATAATGCCATGAAAATACGCCAACCCATATATCCGGTATTCTCCGGTCAAAGTGTTTTTGAAATTCAAGTTGTGGAATGGAAAAAAAATGTAGGCGACTCGGTGGAAAAGGATGAGGTAATTGTCGAAATTTATGACAATAAAGTAAGTGTTGAGTTGGCCGCGCCGTGTTCCGGTATTTTGGTAGAAATATCAAAACCCGCCGGTTCAACGGCAAAAACACCAAGAGAAGACCAAGAGCCGGAAGCTCTGGGTTATGTTGAAACCGAAGTTTCAGAAAATGAAAAAGATAAGGTCGACAATCGGGTAAAAGATGCCGATAAGTCGAATAGTGCGGCGGAGCCCGATATTGATACGCATCCTATATTAGAAGAAGAGGTTGTGGCAGACACGGAACGAAAAATATTCATCACTCCTTTAGCCAAGATTATAGCAAAAGAAAAAGGAATTGATATCTCTAAAGTTAGGGGTACAGGACCGGGTGGCAGGATAACAAGAAAAGACCTTGAGATTTTTATTTCTCAAAACAAAAACTCCGATCATGCTATAGAAGAAAGAGTGAAAGAAAAAGATGCCGGGGTGACTCCTATTCCGGTAAAGCAAGAGATGTCGCGCGACATGCCTGATGTTAATGCGCGCGAAATGAATGTTTTTGACACCGAACGCGCCAGGCGTTTTGATGTATCAAATACTATTCCGCGAGCCGCGATATATTTAGACGACGTAGATTTTCACGAATATTTTAAAGCCAAGGAAGAGTTGAATAAAAGACTTTCCGGTCAAGGGCCAATAAAGGTTTCCCCGTTCCATATTGTAATATGGGCAGGTCTTCTGGCTCTTAATGTCAAAGATGAATCAGGGGAAAGAAAATTTGCTCGTTTTAATTCATCATTTTCAGGATATTCCGATAATGGTTTGAAGGGTAGGTGGTCGGAATTTTCCGCGGTTAATTTGGGATTTTCGGTTGATCCCGGCAACGACCTTAGGATTTTGGTCGTAAATAATGCCGATAGTAAATCGTTGTCGGCAATCATCCGCGAAATGGCCGAAAAGACCAACAGATTTTTAAGCACCGGACGACTTCTTCCCGGGGACGTTGGAAATTCTACTATAGTATTTAATAATCCGGGGGCGTTTGGAATTGACGGTGGTTTACAGATCATTGGTGTCGAAAAATCCGGAATTGGAGAATATAGGCCCCACGTTGTTATTGTGGGACTGACCAAGATAAAAAACAGTCTTACGGTAAAGACTCTTTCGGACAGATCGAATGCTATCGTAACTAGCCCCACAGCCAGGCTGGAAATGAGCTTTGATCATCGAATGTTAGGCGGAAGAATGGCCGCGGAATACATGAAAACAATAAAAAAGTTAATAGAAGACCCGGAGTTTTATTCTGGTATTCAATAAAAAAAAGAGCCCCTTAAAAAATGGGGCTTTTATTTTTTTTAATGAGAGAGCACTCTTTTTTTAGAGTCTCAATAATCTGTTCTTTTTTTGAAGAAAGATCGTTTTTTGGCATGATGTTGCCTACGATCACTCCGGGATCTCGGAACCCGCAAGGGTATATGGCGTTAAAATTATTAAGATCGGCATTCATATTCAAAGATATACCAAAACAAGAAACAGAAAATAATTTTATCAGAACTCCAATATTGCCGACGTATAAATTATTAAGCGAGATGCCTGAGAATTTGTTGTCATATAATTTTCTTTCAGCTTTAAATCCAAGGCCGGCAAGCATATTAATCGAAATTTTTGCTATGGTGTCGATCAGCCACGAGGGGCTTAGGTCGTCCAGGCGAAATATGGGAATAATGTTGAACTGTTGTTCGTCGTGATAGGTTGTCCTGCCACCCCGGCTTGCCAGAAAGATGGGGATGTCATTATAGTGCCAGTGACCGTTTTTTTGAGATAAGAGGGTTTTGCTTTTAAAATCATCGCCAATATTTTTAACCGTTCCGCCGATCGAATAACACGCTTGGAATTGACCAATTACGATTGTGTCAGGGATTAATTCGTTTTTTCTTTCTTCAACCAATTTTGACTGAATGGCTAAAAATTCAGGGAAAGACACCTCTCCGATATCCAAATAATCGATTTTTATGTTCATAATCACCCGCCCGCCTTCTTTTTTCAAGGAAGCTATTTATACACCCTATATACTAAAATCCCGCATAAAACGCAAGAACACGCAAAAATATCCGATCTTTTAAATAATAGAGCGTTAAATATTCAAAAAAACACCTAAAGCTTATTCCGGGTCCCGTTTCTTGATATATGTTTATATTTTATGGTAGAGTTTTGATATGTCTGCCGGCCGTGTTTTGATACGGCGGGTCCACCTTCGGTGGTAAATGACATTAAATTAGTCGGCTGCCGATGTAGCTCAGCTGGTAGAGCAACTCCATGGTAAGGAGTAGGTCGTCGGTTCAAGTCCGACCATCGGCTCCCGCGTTTTTCGCGGTAATAACAAAAATAAAAATATGCCTCAAAAAAATTTAATAAAATTGAAATGTAATGCTTGCAACAGGATCAATTATTGGTCCAGTAAGAATAAAAAGCTGGTTGAGAGGAAGATCGAAATCAAGAAATTTTGCAAGTGGTGCAAAAAGCATACAACTCATAAAGAGGCGAAGAAATAAGGATTAGTCATTCTGGTTACATCGGAGATGGCTATCCGGTCAAATTTACTCTCGTAAATTTGATTCAGGGGGCGTGGTTTAATGGTAGAACGCTGGTCTCCAAAACCAGCAGTCAGGGTTCGATTCCTTGCGCCCCCGCCATAAATTTTTTGTTACGCTCAAAATTCTTGTCCATTAAGCCTCACTTTCAACCAGATCAAAGAAAAAAAGGGGGGGCTTGTTTTTGAGCTTGTCGAAGGGGGGTAGGCGAATCACAAATACTCTGCTATAATAGATATTATTAGATAAAAATAAGAAATATATATATGGCAAAACCAAATTCTGCTTTTATGAAGCCGATGAATATTAGCCAGGAGCTCGCCGTAATAGTCGGAAGCGGCCCGATGCCCAGATCGGAGGTTGTTAAAAAGCTTTGGGAGTATATCAAAAAAAACGACCTTCAGGACCCGAAGAACAAGCGTAATATAAACGCCGACGAAAATTTAAAGAAAGTATTTGACGGCAAAGAGACGGTTAATATGTTTGAAATGACGAAGCTTATTTCTAAACATCTCTCTTAAGCAAAAATAGATCAACAGATCTTAAGTCTTGGCAAAAAATAGTCCCGCCTTTACGGGACTATTTTTATTTTAGCCAATTAATTATATTCTAATGAAGTTTTGATATATTCCCCTTATTATTTTAAAATGAAGCTATGGGTTTTAAGAATTTTATAGCGCAGAGGCTGCATCATTATAAGTATATAATTTTTATTATCGTACTCGCGGTCATGATCGCGTTTTTATTTTGGTATTCAACCGCGTCAGACGATGAGTTTTTGGCAGTCGTGTCCTTTTTTGAATACTACGTAAACAAGAGCGAGGCTTTGGGCGTACTGATCTTTTTGGTCCTAAACTCCGCATCCGTTATGCTGGGTCCGTTTACGAGTTTTCCTTTGGTGCCTATATCGGTTGTTGTGTGGGGAGAGTTTAATACAATAATACTACTTTTGGCCGGTTGGCTTTTGGGTGATGTGGTTGCTTATTATATCGGCTATTATTTTAGTTATCCCGCGGTTCGTTATCTTGTTTCCGCCGAACGCCTTGATTCCTGGATCAGCACGGTATCGGAGCGGACTAATTTTTATGTCCTGTTTTTATTCAGGATGGCCTTTCCGGCGGAGATAGGGTATGCTTTCGGTTTGATTAAATATGATCTCGGCAAATATCTAATATTGACCTTGATTGCCGAGATTCCCTTCGCGATCATTCTCGCTTATTTGGGTGGCGCTTTTATAAATAAGCATTTGGCGACCTTCTTGGGTTTGGTTATCGCGGTTGGCGTTATTATTATCGCGGCTTTATATTTGTTTAGTCGCAGTTCTAAAAAACAGCATTAGACAGGGGATTAGACTTGTGATAGTTTTAATTTAATAAAATGAATACTCGGAGAGCTGAAACAATACTTATCTGGACCATAAAGGCGGGGGCTTACATAATGCCTTTTTTTCTGTTGGTTGTCGCCGGAAATTTATTTTTTCCATTCATAACTCTTAAAAACTTCCTTTTTCGTATTACGGTAGAGATAATGGGGGCCGCGTGGGTCGGTCTTTTGATTCTTGATTTTTCTGACCATAGCGGATCCGCTCGTGGCGGGAAAAAATATTGGCCTAAGTGGAATGTCTTAAGCATCATATTCTTTACTTTCGTTTCTTTGCTTTTTATTTCAGCGTTGCTCGGAGCTAATTTTGACAATAGTTTTTGGTCCAACTTCGAACGCATGGAGGGCGTATATATGCACCTTCATCTTCTTTTGCTCTTTTTTATATTGGCCGGGGTTTTTCGCTCGCGTAAAGACTGGGTTATTTTGTTCGGGGTTTCAATAGCGGCAAGTGTTTTTCTCGCTTTTTACGGGCTACTCGAATTTAAGGGTCTTGTTAAAACATATTCCGACGGTTCACGTATTATTTCAACCTTGGGCAATCCGCTTTATGTTGCCGCTTATTTGTCTTTTCATATTTTTCTTACTATATATTTGTGGTTTAACACCAAGACCCCTGTCATTAAATGGATTTTTGGGGGCGTTTTTGTTTTTGAAACCATTATATTTTTTCTGACCGGATCCAGAGGCGCTTTTCTTGGCATTATCGCGGGGTTTGGTTTAGTGCTTCTTTTATCCGCTATCAACATTAAGGATTTAAAATATAGAGTAGCGCTTTCGGGGGGCCTTGTTTTTGTTGCGATGATCCCGTTTTTACTTATAGGGGCCCGCAATCTTTCCTTTGTCAGGAATAATAACGTTTTGACTCGTTTTGCGGGCATTTCTCTTGCCGATAATACGGTTCAGGCGCGTTTTACCATATGGAAGATGGCTTTAACGTCTTTTAAGGAGCGCCCCGTGTTCGGCTGGGGCCCCGGTAATTTTATTATTCCTTATGCCAAAAATTATGATATTAAAATGTTCGGTAATGAACCATGGTTTGATCGTACCCACAACATGCCTCTTGAATGGCTGACCTCCGGAGGCCTTACGGTATTTTTAGCATATTTAGGCATATTTTTGTGCGTTCTTTTAGCGATAATACGCGCGACGAAACAAAATAGGTTTACGCGCAGAGACGCGTTTATATTTATCGGGATGTTTGCCGCCTATCTTACACAGATGCTTTTTGTTTTTGATATATTAGCGACCTATATGGTGTTCATTTTTCTTCTCGGATTTTTCTATGCCGTGAGCTCGTCTGATGATGACCT
>PFCN01000042.1 GCA_002774705.1 Candidatus Niyogibacteria bacterium CG10_big_fil_rev_8_21_14_0_10_42_19 | reverse complement strand
TTGACGTAGCGTCTCGATCCGCCTCCGCCAGTTGGCGGATGGCGGAGAGAGGCGAGTCCTGTGTCGTCCACCACATCGTTCATAAATCTAACGGGTTAAACCGAGGAGGCCAGGTTTCCGCCCAAGGCGGATCGTGTTTGACGCGGCGAGTCCTGTATCGTCCACCAGTAGGGAACTTATTGGTTTTTTGGAAGCCAAAAAGTGAGACGTCTTCCCCCCCCGGGGGGGCGTGGTAAAATAAAACTAAGGAGTCGTTGCCCCTTTTTGATAAGGGCGGTAAATAATATAAGAAATGCCACGGCCTTTCTTGAATTTCCGTCGCTCGGCTATTACGAAAATAAATTTTCGCATGGCCTCGCTAGGGGATATAATTAGAACAGTTGCGGAAAACTAAAATCGTAACAAAACTTTTATAAATAGTATGGATAAAAATAACGAGTCGCCGAAAGTAGTGTTTGGGGGTGAAGAGCTTCAACTCTCCGCACAGTCTTTTCAAGCACCAACGCCCAAAATTATGCAGTGGGTGATGAAGTATTCCTGGGGAGTAATTAAAAATGAAAAACAGGCGAGTTATGTTTTGGTTGGGTTTGCCGTGCTAACAATTATTATTTCACTGTTTTTGATTTTTGGTGGTAAGCCGGTAGGTAATCCGGAAGATATAAAAATATTACCAGCTGTCTTTTAATTTTTATGAATAATAAATCAAAAACCAAAGGATTTACTCTTATTGAGCTTTTAGTAGTTATTGCCATTATAGGAATTTTGTCTAGTATTGTTTTAGCTAGCTTGAAGAGCGCAAGACAAAAATCAAGAGATGCGAAGAGATTATCGGATATGCATCAAATGCAAATCGCGCTTGAATTTTACTACGATTCATTTGGTAGATATCCAGATTCGGATTTCGCTGGATGTGGTGGCTGGGATTCATCTGGAAATGGCACATTTATTACGCCGTTAGTATCAAATAATTTTCTACCAACACACCTGCTGGATTCTACAATCAACGACAGTTGTGGAAATTATGCTTACTACCGCTATTCTGCCGGATCCTATGGATGTGTTGGTAATGCTTACTATGTTTTAGGAGTTCGAGATATGGAAACAAGTAATAATCCTCATCCATCAAGTCCAGGATGGAGTTGTCCCACGCGAAATTGGCAAGGTGAATTTGATTGGGTGGTTGGAAGATTTGAATAAAATTTTTTTATCATATCATTTAATTTTTTATTGGTTCTTCCGCATCTTTTATTGAGGAATGGAAAACGCAAGTTTTTTTAGTTTTATAGAGCGATAGAGATAAAGGAGGGAGTCTTGCTGAAAGCGGATCAAAAGAGCTTGTCGCGGGTCCTATTGAAAGCGGGATTGGAAAAGGGGTTTAATAAGTAATTATTATCAACAAAAAATAAAACGGCCCCGGCATCAGTCGGAGCCGTTTGATTTTTATTATAAAAACTGATAATTCTTTTATAGAGGGTTTTTTGATAAAAATAAAACAGGAGGACTAAATGCTGAATAGCGGGGTTGTGGCGGTTTTTACTCCGGAGATAGCAATCGATCAGGAGCTCCATACTTACTCGGGAGGTCTCGGAGTTGTCAGTGGTGGGTTTTTAAAATCCGCATACAAGCTCGGTATGCCCATGGTTGGTATTACGATCCTTCCTAGGCAGGGGTATTTTGATCAGTGCATACACAACGGAAGAATGGGTATCTGCCACGTCAATAGGTATTACGATGATATTTTGGAAGAGGCGGATCTTTTTAAGAAAGAGATCTGTTCTTCTCCGATGTGGATGAAGATCTTTCGTTTGTCCGAACAGCGTTACCAAACATCTCCGGTTCTTTTTATTGATACGGATATCGATAAAAATGACCTTCTTTCAAGATCGAATACCCTCCAGCTTTATGGCGGGAGTCGTGATTCCGGAGCAAACGTTGAAAGAAAGATAGTCCAGTCTCTGGTTTTGTCGCGGGGAGGTCTTGAGGCGCTTAAGCGGTTGGATATTTCGGTCAATATTTATCATTTGAACGAAAGCCATACGGCTTTCGTAGTGCTTGATATTTTTGCTTCAGTCTATCGCGAGAACAAGAATTTTGATGAAGCTGTTGAATATACCCGTTCGCGTGTTGTTTTCACCACACATACTCCGGTTCGCGCGGGAAACCCCGAATATGATCTTGAGATGGTAATGCGCCTCGGCGACTATCAAGATACTCTTGGTAGAGAAGTGCTCGCGAAAATTGGAGGCGACCCCTTCAATATGACTGTTGCCTGTTTACGACTTTCCGGCAAAGCCAATGCCGTATCGCAAAAACATCTGGGTATCGCCAAAGAACTGTGGCATTGGGTTGATAATGGCGCTCCCTTGATCGCTATTACCAACGGAGTTTGCCGGGATTATTGGCAGTACTCGGAATTCGGTAGTGCCGTAAATCAAAAAGAACTCGAAGAAGTAAAACGGAACTTTAAAAGAAAGCTTTTGCAATATGTAAAAGAGCAAACCGGAAAATTTTTGGGGGAGCATGTTTTTACCGTAACTTGGGCGAGGAGGTTCGCCGAATATAAACGGCCCAAACTTCTTTTCTATGATTTGGAATGGATATCTTCGCTTCTTCGTTCCAACAGCATTCAAATAATTATTTCGGGTAAGCCCCATCCGGATGATTACGCGATGGTCGATGTTTTTAACGACCTTCTTCATCTGTCGCGAGAGCTTCCGAATATGGTCGTCCTTCCGGGATATGAGCTTGAGCTTTCAAAAATGCTTAAAGCCGGGTCAGATCTTTGGTTGAATACTCCTCGTTCTCCCAATGAGGCTAGCGGTACATCGGGGATGTCTGCCCAGATGAACGGGGCTCTGCACATGACCACTCCTGATGGATGGGCGTGTGAAGCCGACCCTGAAAATTGTTTCTTGTTTGGGTCTCGTTATCCAATTTCAAATCAGGATGCCTTTGATGTTGATGAGTTGGGAGAAAGAATGAATGAGGCTATAACTATGTATTATTCATCTAAAGAAGAATGGTACCAAAAAGCCATGAGAGCTAAGATCGAGGCAGAACAGCGTTGGACCTCGGATCGAATGCTTAAAGAATATATCAACCTCCTTTATAATCATAAATAGATCTTTATAAAAATCGTTTCGGTCGTACTGGAACGATTTTTTTATTGCCGAGTTTCGGGCGGCGTCTTACAATTGTTATATGAGGGGATCGGAGATGAATAAAAAGAGGACGGGCCTTCGCACGTGGGTGGAGATCGATACGCAAGCAATTAAGAGAAATTATAATATCTTCAAAAAGAAGGCGGGCGAGAATTGCAAAATTATGGCCGTTGTAAAATCGAATGCTTACGGCCACGGTCTCGTCGGTTTTTCGAACGCGGTAGAAAAAGCGGGAGCTGATTGGTTGGGGGTTGATTCCGTGGTGGAGGCGTTATCTTTAAGAAAAAGCGGTATCAAAAATCCGATATTGGTGTTGGGCTATACGCTCCCGGAAAGATTTGATGAGGCGAAAAAAAATAATATTAGTATTACTATTTCGAGCTCCATGGTCTTGCGCGACTTTAAAAAATCATACCAAATAAAACAAAAACTTCCGAATATCCATTTGAAGATTGATACGGGTATGCATCGCCAAGGTTTTATGGTTGGGGAGGCCTTGGTAGCTCTTAAATATATTAAAGAAAAATTTCCCAAAGATATTTTGGAGGGGGTTTACACTCATTTTGCCTCGGCCAAAAATCCTTCTTTCCCCGGAGATACCAATAAACAGATCGAAGTTTTTAGAAAAGTTTTAGAACATGCCCAATTGTTGGGGTATAAGCCGATGGCTCATGCCTCCGCGACGTCGGGAGCGCTTGTTTTCCCGCACTCTTTATTTGATCTTATAAGAATAGGTATAGGTATGTACGGTTTATGGCCGTCAAAAGAAGTGGGGTCCGTTTTTAAAAAAAATATAAAGTTGGGTCCGGTTTTAAGCTGGAGAACGATAGTTTCGGAAGTAAAATCATTACCCAAAGGCTCAAAGATCGGTTATGATTTTACGGAAACTCTTTATAAAAATTCCCGGATCGCCGTAATTCCTGTCGGTTATTGGCATGGGTATCCCCGCTCTCTTTCAAGCATTGGCCATGTTTTAATAAAGGGCAGGCGCGCGCGCGTGCTGGGTAGGGTTTCTATGGATATGGTGGTCGTTGATGTCACCGGCGTCAAAGACGTCAAGGCGGGCGATGTCGTCACTTTAATTGGGCGTGACGGGAGAGAGCAAATTACGGCAGATGAGCTCGCCGATCTCGCGGGAACCGTTAATTATGAAATAGTAACCAGGATCAATCCATTGATCGAAAGAATCTATTTTTAACGATAAAGGAAAATAACGGGTAGGTTAAACCATTGCGCATAGACCCCAAAAATAAAAAACGGCATTACAGCCATTTTTTATTTTGTGTGCCGCGGGGGTGAATCGAACACCCAACGCCATGCTCTTCCTTATTAAGTCTCCAAATTACTTTAGAGGTTGGACTATATCATCATCCCAAAATTTATTGGGAGCTGGGCGCTTCGTCCCGGTTGCGCCGGGGCTACTCCTTATAGGATAGTCTCTGAACCTGCCGAACACTTTTTTGTGCTCGGATTGGCTGCTGATTGTCCCAATATTAGTGGGATTTCCAGCAATTCACCCAGTTTGCAATACACGTTTCCGCGTAATGGCCCGAAGAATTCAGGCATGCGCTCTACCATTGAGCTACCGCGGCATTATGTGAAATATAACAGATTGTATCCCTAATAACAATATTAATTGGTTGGTTTATCTTGGAAAACGGAACTAATGCGCTACAATTTATATTATAGGATATATAACAATTATGAGAACGGATAAAAACCAAGCATTAAAATTACGTTTTAAGGTTTTTTAGAATATTGTTAAATAAAAATTAGAAATTATTAAATCTTATTTAAAATAATTTATGGAAAAAAGAGTTTTTATAATTCATGGGTGGGATGGCCACCCTCAAAGTTGTTGGTTTGGATGGTTAAAAAAAAGAACTGGGGAAATGGGGTTTTGCCGTTCAGGTGCCTTCAATGCCTAACTCTGAGGAGCCCAAAATTGAAATCTGGGTTCCGTTTTTAGCGAAACTTGTTGATCAGGCCGACGAAAATACGTATTTTGTCGGGCATAGTATCGGATGCCAAGCCATACTGCGTTATGTTGGACAACTTCGAAAACCGATAGGCGGGATCGTGTGTATCGCGGGATTTTTCAGATTATTACATCTTACTACAGATGAAGAAAAAGAGATCGCAAAACCCTGGCTCGAGTCGTTAATGGATTATGATAAGATAAAACAAAACGCCAGTAAGATTATAGCTATTTTTTCGGATGATGACCCCGATGTTGATTTGGGAGATAAAGAACTATTTGGAAAACGTTTAGGCGCGCATACTTACGTAGAGCACAAAAAAGGACACTTTAGTGATGACGCAGGAGTTAAAAAACTGCCGTCAGCGCTTGATGCCGTGCTTGAAATTTCCGGAGAAAAAATTTGATTGCTTAAAAATTAAAAAGATACAATAAAAAATCCCGGTTGCGCCGGGATTTTTTATTTAAGATTCGGATCTTATTTTAATTTTCTGGACTCTTGTTTTATCCAACTTAGGCATTTTAATGGAGAGTATGCCGTGTTTTATTGTGGCTTGGGCTTCTTCGGCATCGACTTCTTGGGGTAGAAGAATAGATCTACTGAAAGACCCCCAGTAAAGTTCTTTATAAAAAAAGTTGTCATGAGATGCTTCGTGTACCCGGGCGCGCTTGCCTTTTATGTTGACCATGTCTTGGGTTATCGAAACATCTAACTCATCGGGCCTTACTCCGGCGACCATAGTTTGTATGACGATGTCTTCGGGAGTATGGTACATATCTACCGATAATTCGGCCTCTTCTTCGCTGATAGATGGTTCGGTCTCGATAGGTTCATTTATTTCGATTTTGTCCTCTGGATGATAAAGTTGCTCCTCGCTCTCCACCGGAACGCCCCCCGTTAATCTTTCAAAAAATGATCTTTTGTAGGTCATAATTATACTTTTAATCGTTTAATTTTTTCTAATATGAAAATTAATGCAATTGCCGTGATCCAAACGGCAAAGAAAATGATTAAGACTTTTTCACCTCCTTCTTTAAGTATAAAGAAATTAAAGAAAGTATGCAATAAAGTCGCTGTGAATAGGCCCCCTATCACGTTTCGGTGTCTTTTTTCGGGGTGGAAAAAAGCATAGGCAATGCTTATTCCTACTATTGCCGAAGTGGTCACGTGGAGGAGAGTCGCCCCGATAAATCTAAGCTGGCTTGTTATTAGGCCGAGCATCGGCCCTTCAAATGCCGCAAAACCTTCCCGGAAAGCTTTGAAAAGAAAAATACTATTTTCAAAGGCGGCAAACCCAAGCGCGGCGGTGATAAGATAAATAGGCGCGTCGATCGGCTCATCAAATCCGGGACGGATAAGGGCGGCCCAATAAGCCGCTGAATATTTAGCGATCTCCTCGATCCCCGCCCAAACAAAAAGTATCCAGAAATGGAAACTGTTTTTAGCTATAAAACCCAGATTAACTCCCCCTTCAAAAAAGACCTCTTCCAAAAAAAGAGCGATAGGAAGAACCAAAACTCCGGTAAAAAAAGTTCTTATTAATACTCGTTTCGGTTCCGGGTGCGGGTCTTCTTTAAGCCAAAACCACAACCAAACAACAGCGGAAAGCAATCCGCCAAGGGTAGCGTAAATAAAATATGAAGAAGTTAATAGGGCTTGGTTCATTTGGCGGGCCACCCTTCGACAATCAGGAGATCTTTCTTTTTTATAGGCAGAACTTCCCAGAGCTGTTCGGTAATATAAGGTATGAATGGATGCATCAACTTCAGAGACTCGGAAAGAATGTGCGCAAGAAGTATGCGGGTGTTCTCTATTATTTTATCATTTTCGGTCTGTTTTTTCGAATTTTCTATGTAGATATCGCAAAATTCATGCCAATAAAAATCGTATAAAATGTGCAGGGCTTGTCCGAATTCGTATTTTTCAATATATTTATTCGCGTCTTTCTTGGCTTTTTCGAAAACGGCGAGGATATGTTTATCGGCATCAGTAAGCGCTTTCGGTTTTAGATTGTCATGTTCTTTTTCACCGTTTCGCATAAGAACGAATCGGGTCGAGTTCCAGAGCTTATTGCAGAATTTTTTTCCGGCAATTACGTGTTCTTCGGCCCAATGGATGTCCTGCCCGCCCATTTGCTGCCAGATGAGGCCGAAGCGGGTGGCATCCGCGCCGTATTTTTCGATCAGGTCCATCGGGTCTATGCCGGTGCCGAGTGATTTTGACATTCTTTTTCCTTCTTTAGTTAAAATGGTCGCGTGAATAATAATGTCTTCGAACGGTTCTTTCCCGGCTAATTCTACGCCGGAAAAGATCATCCGAGAAACCCAGAGATTGATTATGTCGCGCGCGGTCGAAAGAACCTGCGTCGGGTAGAAATTTTTAAGGTCTTCTGTTTTGTCGGGCCAGCCGAGTGTTGCCAGGGGCCACAGAGCTGACGAGAACCATGTGTCAAGTACGTCGTCGGATTGAGTGTAGTTTTTTGGTGGACTATTCCCGACATATATTTCCGATTTATTTCGGATTTCGGATTTTGGATTTCGGATTTTTTCCTGTTTTTCGTTAGGATAAAAAACAGGAATCCGGTGTCCCCACCATATTTGCCTCGATATAGTCCAATCTTTTATATTATTCAGCCAGTCAAAATATATTTTTTCCCAGCGTTTGGGGTGGAATTTTACTTTTCCGGATTTGACCGATTCCATCGCTTTTTTTGCCAACTCGTCCATTTTTAAGAACCATTGCATGCTTGGCAAAGCTTCGATAATTGTATTGCAGCGGTAGCATCGGGCAATGCTATGTTTATAGGGCTCTATTTTGTCAATCAAATTAAGTTTTTGCAGTTCTTCGACTACTTTTTTACGGCATTCGGAAATTTTCAAACCCTCGCATATTTTTCCCGCGCCATCCGTCATCCTTCCGTTTTGTCCTATAACTTTGAGTATCGGTAATTTATGGCGTTCGCCAATATCGGCGTCAAGAAGGTCGTGCGCGGGCGTAACTTTTACTGCCCCAGTTCCGAATTCTATCTCTATTTTTTCATCGGCTATTATCGGAATCTCTCTATTTTGTATCGGTAGAAGAAGATTCCTCCCAACAAGATGTTTATAGCGTTCGTCTTTAGGATTTACCGCAACAGCCGTATCCCCGAGCATTGTCTCCGGTCTTGTTGTCGCGACAATAATATATTCCTCTTTTGTATTTTGGATTTTGGGTTCAGAATTTTTAACTAAGGGGTATTTGATAAACCACAAATTACTGTCGGCTTCTTTATATTCAAGCTCAAGGTCCGAAAGGGATGTCGCGCATCTTTGGCACCAATTAATCACTCTTTCTGCCCGATAGATCAAACCTTTTTCATAATAATGAAAGAAGGCGGTTTTGACCGCTTCTTGATATTCCTTGTCCATAGTAAATCGCACGCGCGACCAATCCATGGATGAGCCTAATTTTTTAAATTGATTTAAGATCGTATCGCCGTATTTTTCTTTCCATTGCCAAATTTTTTCGATAAGTTTATCTTTGCCGATATCGTGCCGCGTTAGCCCTTCTTTTTTGAGTTCTTTTTCAACGACATTTTGAGTGGCGATGCCGGCATGGTCTGTCCCCGGGAGCCATAAGGTTTTGAAGCCCTCCATTCTTTTTTTTCTGATGATAATATCCTGTATCGTCGCGTTAAGGGCGTGTCCAATATGAAGGGATCCGGTGATATTCGGAGGGGGGACGGTTATGGTGAACGGCTTTTTATTTTTTGAAGGCAAATTGTCCGGATTAAGATAACCGGATTTTTCCCATATTTTATAAATCTTATCCTCAACCTCTTTTGGGTCGTATTGTGGGGCGAGTTCGCGCATAGATTTGTAATTTAATTATGCAGCACTGTCGTATTGTTTTCAATCAATTACCGCTCTTATTTTTTATCGGTGATAATATAAACAAATCAAGTCAATCTTAAATTGCCGTCAGCTGTTATTTTGTCGGGTGGTATTTTTTTGCAGGTTACGAACGCGGGGAGGGAAATGATGAGAGCATTGTCTCCCGATAATTTGGAGTTAGATGCAAAAAAATTAACTCCAGGCGTCTCTTTCTCAAGCGCGTTTTTTAACTCCTTGCGGAGTTTTTTATTGGCTGAAACGCCTCCTCCCATAATTACCGTTTTTACTTTGTACGCGAAAGCCGCGCGCGTGGTTTTTTTGACAAGAACTTCTACCGCGGCATTCTCAAATTCGCGCGCTACGGCGCTCCTTATTTCTTTTAGGGGATAATTTTTTTTTAGTTCTTCAAGTTTATATAATACGGCGGTTTTTAATCCCGAAAACGAAAAATCGAAATTTTTGGAATGGATCATAGGCCTCGGCAGAACGATCTTTATTTTTTCATCCGATCTTTTATCGGCGAGCCTTGAGATGATTGGCCCTCCAGGATACCCCAAACCAAGAAGGCGCGCGACCTTATCGAATGATTCTCCGGCGGCGTCATCCAAAGTTTCCCCGATGATCTTATATTTTCCAAGCTTTTTAAAGTATACGAGTTCGGTGTGTCCTCCGCTAACCAGCAGGGCTATGGCAGGGTATTTTAAATTAATGATTCTATGTTTCGTGCCCCGTACTTCAAATTTTGATTTTTTCGGCTCAATTAGAGCCGAAAATATGTGCCCCTCCATATGATTTACGGGGATGACCGGTTTTTTCCACAAATATCCGAGAGCTTTTGCGAAATTTATTCCTACCCATAAAGCCGGTTCAAGTCCCGGTCCGCGGGTGACGGCGATAGCGTCAATTTTCGGGGGATTTATGGGTAAAATATATTTTTTAAAAATTTTTAGCAGTTCAGGTTCGCGTTCCAATATTTTTTCCAAATTTTGAATTTTTAATTGCAATTCTGATTTTTCCCTCAAGACTTGCCCGCGTCGGTGCGACCAAGGGGTCATTCTCGGGCCGCAATTTTTTAATTTTACATTGTATAGTTTGGCCTCTTTTAAGGATTGTAAAAGTATCGGGGGGAGGTTTAATTGATGTTCTCTTTTGGCTAGGTTCGGCACCACGCCTCCGAACTTGGCGTGTAATTTTTCTTGCGAAGTTATTATGTGAGATTTAACCTCGATTGCGGGGTTGGTTTTGGCACCCTTAAATTCAACGATTGCGATTGAGGTTTCGTCGCATGAGGTTTCGATGGACAGAATTTTCATTGTTAAATAATAGCCGAATTATCATTAATCCACAATAATAATTCGGCTATTGTTTTTTATTCCGCCGCTCCGGGTGGATTGGTGTAAAAAGGATATTATCCCGAAATAAATCTTAAATATAATAGATAAAAGATATAATGCGTCGGATGTTCGTGGTGATAAAGTGGTTTGTATTGGTTTAAATCGTAACGAGAATTTATTATGAAGACACTGATTTTGTGCGCCCGCGAAGGATTGAACTTCGGGCCTCTTCGATGTCAACGAAGCGCTCTACCACTGAGCTACGGGCGCTATTAATTTGTAGGGGGCATAAACTAAAATCCCAACAAGCTTAGGGTATCACGAGCAGAAGTTTTTTCAATAATTAAATTAAAGGGTCTTTTTTGGTTTCCGGTACCGCGGAATTTTTTGGCGGTTTGCGGGTAATCGCAAATATATAAAAAATTTCAAGGATAGCAAACGTATTCAATATTAAGATTGCTATAAACCAATTTCTTTCGCCTCGTTTAGCCGCCCTCCATAAAGCAACTCCTTTCCATGGAATTGTCCAAAGGCCAACCAAAATCATTATGATTAAGGCGTTGTTGCTAAATTCTACCGGAAA
>PFCN01000018.1:32696-33726 GCA_002774705.1 Candidatus Niyogibacteria bacterium CG10_big_fil_rev_8_21_14_0_10_42_19 | reverse complement strand
CTTAAAAGCTCGTGGTATGTGATAAATTCGCCCCCGCCGGAATTTTTCGCAATCACTAAAAAAATGCATAACGCGTTACAGTCAAGCCCGGTTTTTCTTACGCCCGAAGAAAAAGAAATTTATACAAAAGTAAATTTTAATATCGCCGAGTCTTTGCGAAAACTGCCCAAAGCCGATCTGTATGTTATTCACGACCCTCAACCCCTCGCGGTCATCTCTCATGTCCATGACCGGCCGATGGTGGCGCGTATTCATATAGATCTTTCCAATCCCGAACCCGATACTTTAGGTTTTATACTTCCTTATCTCAATCAGTACGACCACGCGATATTCAGCATGAAAAATTTTATTACCCCGGGAATAAAAATGAAAAAAACCGTTATGCTTCCGGCGATAGATCCGACTCTCCCGAAAAATATACCCATGGAAGACGCGGTCTGCAAAGCGGTTCTGGAAAAATTCGCCATCAATACCAATTATCCTTTAATAAGCCAAATTTCGCGTTTTGACCCATGGAAAGACCCGATCGGCGTCATTCAGGCGTATTATGAGGCCAAAAACAGCGTACAACACCTCCAATTGGCCCTGGTGGGCGTTATTCAGGCGCAAGACGACCCGGAGGCGATGGAGGTTTATGAACACGTTAAAAAACACGCTAAAGGTGATCCAGACATTTTTCTTTTTGCCGACTCAGGAGGATTAAGTGAAGTTACCAATGATGTTCTTGTGAACGTAGTGCAATCGGCATCCGACGTTGTTTTGCAAAAATCCATCAAGGAAGGATTCGGCCTTACCGTGACCGAGGCAATGTGGAAAGGCAAAGCGGTAATCGCGGGCAACGTCGGCGGGATAACAAAACAGATAAGGAACGGAAAAGACGGTTATTTGGTCTCATCGGCCGAAGAAGCATCCGAAAAGATAATAAAAATCATAAAAAATGAAAATTTAAAAAAGCGACTCGGCAGAAGCGCCCGCTTAAGGGTGAAGAATAATTTTTTAATAACCCGTCTTATCAGGGATCAATTGAAGC
>PFCN01000018.1:25220-32675 GCA_002774705.1 Candidatus Niyogibacteria bacterium CG10_big_fil_rev_8_21_14_0_10_42_19 | reverse complement strand
ATTTTTTAATAACCCGTCTTATCAGGGATCAATTGAAGCTTTATAAAAAACTACTTAAGCTGTGATCCTTCTATATCGGGGTGTCCCCGGAGAAAATTTTCCGCGGTCATTTCATTCCGGCCTTCCGGTTTTATTTTTTTTATTATGATAGCGTTCTTGCCGGTGACGACCCCTATTTCTCCCTCGGTTTTAAAAACCGTTCCCGGCGCCCGATCATGATGGTCATAATCGGCGACTTCCGCTTCGGTTATTATCAATCTGGTTTGTTTTCCGTTCGTTTCCCAAAAACAATATGTGCCGGGCCATGGATTTAATGCCCTGATCTTTTTTTCTATAATATCGGCATCCCCACTCCAATTTAAATGTCCGTCTTTTTTTGATATTTTTTTCGTGAAGGTTGCTGACGCGTGATCTTGTTCTTTCGGTTTGGTATTTTCTTCAAGCCGGTCTTGGATTGTCTCTACAAGAATACGCCCTCCCAGTTCGGCTAGGTTTTTTTTAAGGTATTTTGTGGTTGTTTTCGGGCCAATTTTATATTCGGCTTTTTTTAGAATAGGCCCATGATCCATTTGTTCGTCGGTAAGCATTATTGTAACTCCCGTTATGGTGTCACCCGACATTATCGCGGATTGTATAGGACTCGGACCGCGATATTTTGGCAGAAGCGACGGGTGCACGTTCAGTGTTCCTTTTTTGGGGATTTGTAGAAGTGAGGACGGAATTATTTTTCCGTATGAAGCGATCACAAAAATATCGGGGTCTGTCTTTTTTAACGTATTTAATATTTCTTCACTTTTAAGATCATCCGGAGTTATGAGAGCGAGCTTGTGGGAGGAGCAGTATATTTTAACGAATGATGGGGTTAATTTTTTACCCCGTCCGCTCGGTTTGTCTGGAGTCGTTACCACCAAGACCGGCTGTATATTATTTTTTAACAACTCCTCAAGAACAGGAATTGCAAATTCTGATGTTCCAAAAAATATAATATTCGCGGGTAGAGTTTTATTCTGGAGGTTCATGTTTCCTTAGATCTGTCGCCTCATCAATAAAAAGCTTTCCATTTAAGTGATCGGTCTCATGCTGGAAGATCTCCGCCAGAAGGCCGCCGGCGCCTCGTGTTATTTTTTTCCCGTTCTCGTTTAAGGCCTCTATCGTAACCTGTCGCGAACGCTTGATCTGCCCGTATAGATTGGGCGTGCTTAAACATCCTTCGTAGAGCACTTCTTTTTTCTTCGAGGCTTTTGTTATGCGCGGGTTGATAAAAACAAGAACCTTTGTATTATCTTTTTCCGGCTCCTCTTTCTTTTTTTTATCCATTTCTATGACCTTTAGCGGAACTATAAATATCGCTTTTGAGATGCCTATTTGGGGCGCCGCGAGCCCCACTCCGTTCGGGCTCTCAAACAGGGCTTCGGTCATTTTTTTTATGATTTTTTTTGTGGTTTGATGTTTTATTTCTTCAAGAGAAAGCTCCCGCGTTTTTTTGCGAAGAACCGGATCGGGATAAACGCGTATAATGCCGTTTTCGGCTTCTATTTTATTCTCCTTCTTTTTAGTGTCCATTGTTTTTGAAATATTTTATTTTTTGTCTTTCCTAAGCTGGCCCACTTTATAGAAAAAAAGCTTCCCGCAGTTTATTTTGCCCGCGTGATCTCTTTTATAGGATTCAAGGACCTCCGACGCTATCCTTCTTAAAATTTCTTCCGGATATCTTATGGATATGCCGAGATACGCGCTGAAGCGTTTCGGCTCTCCCATCATTTTTGACAGGTCATCGGCAAGCACGTGCTCGCGCGAATGGAGTTTTTTGGACGCCTTCGGGTCGGGATTGTATTTAAATTCAGGCATATAAACGCTTCTTAATTATATTGTATAATACCACCCTCATTAAAGAAATGAAGCAAAAACATTTGGCAGAATAACAGTAAATATATATGAGGGGTTGTTGTTGGGTTTTGGCGAAAATGTCTCGAAATAAAGAGAAATTAAGGACTTGTCTAATATCCCGCTTTGGTCGGGTAAGTTCGCCAATACGCCACCCGTCTGGCGTATTCAACAAAATTTCAATTTCCCCACCTCTCTAGTCTAATTTCCGCCGTAGGCAGACAGGCGCGCGAATGGTGGAATGGTTTGAAACGGAATCCTTGAATAAATCCTTGAATTTATTCAAGGATTTATTTTATCCTCCTTCGCGGGACACCATGGACGTCCGGCCTTTGCAGCCGAAGCTACTTAGGTGGAGCAGGCTAAGTCCGCGGGATTTTTATTTTAAGAATTTTTTAATAAGCCGTTAGTCGCGCCTTTATTTGAGAGTATTGGGTCTTATATTGTATAATAAAAAAATGGAAACAAACATACTCTGGCATGCCGAACAATTATCTAACGTAATAAAGGCCCTCAAAACCGACCCCGAAAAAGGGCTGTCTTCGGATGAGCGCGCCGAACGTCTTAAAAAGTTTGGCCCAAATCAGCTTGAAGCCAAACAAAGTTTTAGATTCTTCCGCCTTTTATGGGAGCAAGTAAAAAGTCCCCTTGTTTTTATTCTGATCATTGCCGGAGTAATCACTTATTTATTGAACGAGATGGCCGACACTATCGTGATCTTTACGGCCGTCGGCATCAATACGTTCATTGGAATGTACCAGGAGGGTAAAGCCTCAAAAGCTTTTGAGCACTTAAAAAAATCGATCAAAAAACACGCCGTATTAATTAGTGACGGCAAAAAATTTAAAGTAGAAATAACCACCCTTATTCCGGGGGATATTGTTGTGCTCGAATCGGGCGATCAGGTTCCGGCGGATATGCGTCTTCTTGAAATAAAAGGTTTGGAGGTAAACGAGGCGGTATTAACGGGGGAGTGGATGCCCAGAAAGAAAAATATTGAATCGTCAGGAGAAAAGGCGCGCATTACCGAACAAAATAATATGGCTTGGATGGGAACGTTGGTTGAAGACGGCTGGGCAAAAGGCGTTGTCGTAAGCACTGGCAAAAAAACTCAATTTGGAGAAATAGCTTCGCTTTTATCCGAAGAAGAAAAAGAATTCACCCCTTTTCAAATAGGAGCTCAAAAATTAGCTAAAATAATAAGTTCGGTGATATTGGTAATAATCTCCGTTATTTTTACGGCCGGTGTTTTGAAGGGTGATGGTGTTGTGGAAATGTTTAAAATATCTGTTGCCATCGCGGTCGCGGCAATCCCGGAGGGTCTTCCGGTTGCGGTTACCGTTGTTCTTGCTATAAGCATGTCGAGGATATTACAGAAAGGAGGACTTGTGAAAAGATTAGTCAAAGCCGAAACGCTCGGATCAACCACCGTTATCTTAACCGACAAGACAGGGACTCTTACGCTTGGCGAGATGGATATCGCCGGCGCCGTTGGGGCGCGTGATATCAAGGGCGGAGGTGAAAATATAAAAACAATCGGGAATCTCGATGATCCAAGTCAGGCCCAAAAGATGGTGCTGAAAACCGGAATATTCACTTCGGCCGCGTTCGTTGAAAATGATAAGGACGACCAAACAAAAAAAGTCATTCGCGGGCGTCCCACCGATAAAGCTCTTCTTAAAGCCGGGATAGGATCGGGACTTGACCCCGAAGATCTTTTAAAAGAAGAGCCACGCCTTGATTTTATGACATTTGAATCCCAAAGGCGTTTTGCCGCTTCTTTAAACAAAACTCCCGAAAATAAAAATCGCGTTTATATAACGGGCGCGCCCGAATTGATTTTTTCTTCTTCAAGTTATATTTATGACGACGGCGAGATCATTCCTTTGGTTGACGCGAAATCGGCTTTGAGTGTTTATGAATCAAGCACGGGCCTGGGGATGAGAGTGGTAGCGACGGCCTACAAAGACGTTGATATTGATGAGCTCCCGCGTAAAGATTTTAAAGATATTTTGAGCGGACTGGTTTTTACCGGGCTCATAGGTTTTCATGATCCGGTAAGAAAGGACGTCCCGGGAGCAATGGCGCAAGCTATGAGCGCCGGATTGTATCCTATTCTGGTTACGGGTGACCACGCGAATACCGCGTTGGCGGTTGCCCGCGAGATAGGATTAAAATATACCGAACGCGCCATCACCGGAGAGGAGCTTGAGAAAATGAACGTAGAGGAGATAAGGGAGATACTTAAGAACCATCAGGTTTTTGCGAGAGTTCTACCTCACCAAAAAATGGGATTGGTGGAAGCTTTGCATTTAAATAATGAAATAGTCGCCATGACCGGAGACGGGGTAAATGACGCGCCGGCCCTAAAAAAAGCGGACATAGGAATAGCGGTAGGATCGGGAACTGACGTAGCCAAAGAAGCCTCCGACCTTATTTTGCTTGAAGATAGTTTTAGCGTGATAGTTTCGGCGATAGAGGGAGGAAGAGTGATTCTTGATAATTTAAGAAAGGTGGTTACTTTTGTGCTTTCCGCGGGTTTTAGCGAGGTGATATTAATAGGAGGAGCTATTCTTGCGGGCCTCCCGTTGCCGGTTTTACCGGTCCAAATTTTATGGGCGAATATTGTTGAGGAGGGGTTTATGAATTTTGCGCTTGCTTTTGAGCCGAAAGAAGACGATATAATGGCGAGGCACGGCTCTCAACTTTCTCCGACAAAGATTATAAATAAAGAAATGCATTTTATTATTTTCGGCATCGGAATAATAACGAGCTTATTATTGTTCGGTTTGTACCTTTTGCTTTTGAGTTATGACTATCCAATAGAACACGCCAGAACCATACTTTTCGCCGGTCTTTCGATAGATGCTTTGTTCTTTGTTTTTTCTCTCAAGAGCTTGAGAAAGCCGATTTGGAAGATCAATCTTTTTTCAAATTTATATTTAATAGCGGCTTTCTTTTTAAGTTTATTGTTCCTTGTCGGGGCGCTGGTTCTGCCGTTTTTGCAGGCGCTTTTGCAGACGGTAACGCCGTCGCTTGAGGATGCCTTAATAATAGTCGGTCTTGGAATTATAAATTTTGTGTTTATTGAAATTGCGAAATGGTACTTTATCGTCAAAGGAGAGGCATAATATGGTTTCGGTCTTACTGATAATTTTTATAATTTCCTTTTTTGTTCTTGCGCGCTCAAGCACGCTTTTGGTGTCTTCCGTTACCGGATTTGCCCGGCTTTTCGGAATGTCCGAGTACGCCATCGCTTTCATTTTAATGAGCTTCGCGACATCCGTCTCCGAATTATTCGTGGGTATTTCTTCCGCGGTAGGAGATATTTCATCCTTGTCGATGGGAAATATCTTGGGCGCGAACCTTTTGAATATTACGCTCGTGATCGCGATCCCTACTTTGATCGTCGGGAGGATCAAAATAGAGTCCAAGATATTGAGGCATAATTTTTGGTATATATTTTTCTTATCGCTTTTCCCGTTTTTTTTGGGGTTTGACGGCATCATATCGCGCGGAGACGGGGTAATCCTTCTTTTGGGTTTTATATCTTACATGTGGATGATAATGGGCGAGAAAGAATATTTTTCAAAAGTTTACAATAATATACCTTTTATAGGCCTTCTCAAGAAAACAATTCACGATATATGGATTTTATTGTTGGGGGTGCTGCTTTTAGTGGGGGCATCAGCCGTCCTTGTCTGGTCGGGAACGGCCCTGCTTGAGGTATTTTTGTTGGACAGTCTTTTATTTGGTATTATTTTCGTATCGATCGGCACGACTCTTCCCGAGATCGTTTTTGGGGTAAGATCGGTCTCAAGCCAGCATGATTCAATGGCGATCGGGAATGCCCTCGGCTCTATAGCATTTAATGCTTCATTTATAATTGGGGTTGTCGCCATAATAAATCCCGTTCGGGTTGACTCGCTGGAGGAATTGATCCTCGTGACCGTTGCTTTTATCGTCGCGTTTATTTTGTTCAATATATTGATCTATCGGGGGGAGGAGATAACCAGAAGCAAGGCGGTCATTTTTATATTAATTTACATTTTATATGTTATGACCGAATTTCTTATACCCGATGTTATTGACTCTTTATTTAAAAATTTAATTTAAATTTATTTTTATTATTATGAATATTTTTCTGACTTTGGTTATCTTTACTTTTGGGATCATCGGCGGGGGAGCGTTGGTCTATTTTTTGACGCGTAAATCGGAATCATTCGTAATGCTTCAGGGGCATCTTCAGGATATTTCGCGCCAGCTTGACGAGAAGCTTTCGCATTCAAGCAGGATGGCGGAGCATCAATTTTCGGAATCCTCCAAAATAATCAGGGACGTAACCGAACGGCTGACCAAATTGGATGAGACCAACAAACAGGTGACCGGTTTTGCCGAACAATTGCGCAGTCTTCAGGACGTTCTTCAAAATCCAAAACAGCGGGGAGTGTTGGGCGAATATTATCTTGAAACCGTCCTTAAGAATGTTCTTCCTCCGGGCTCTTATCAAATGCAGTATAAATTTTCGGACGGGACTATTGTGGACGCGGTTATCTTTTTAAAGGATCAAATAATCCCGATTGATTCAAAGTTCAGTTTGGAAAATTATAACCGTCTTTTGGTTGAGAAGGATCCGCAGGAACGCGAAAAAATAGAAAAACAATTCAGGAACGATCTTAAAATGAGGATTGATGAGACGTCTAAATATATAAAACCGCAGGAACAAACTCTGGATTTCGCTTTTATGTTCATTCCTTCGGAGGCCATCTATTATGATCTTTTGGTAAATCAGGTTGGCGCGGTAAAGGTAGATACCGGAGGATTAGTTTCATACGCCGTTAGCCAAAAAAGAGTATTCATCGTCTCTCCGACCACTTTTTTTGCGTATCTTCAGGCGGTATTGCAGGGGTTGAAGGCAATGAAAATAGAGGAGTCGGCAAAAGAGATACGCCAGCGCGTAGGAGAATTGTCCAAGCATCTTCTTTCGTATGATGATTATATGCAGAAATTAGGTAAAAATATGGGAGTGGCTGTCGGCTCGTACAATCAAGCGTATAAAGAATTCAAAAAGATAGACAAAGACGTGGTTCGTATCGGGGCAGAGGCCGGAGGGATAGAGCCAATTACGCTTGAGAAGCCGATTGTTGGAGAATTGGAGGATTAGTTAATTTTATTTGCTTAATTACCAAACGCTTCGTCAGAGCTTTTTAGCTAGGCATTTGGGTAAAATAATGACTTCCAAGCGGGAGGACGGGAGGTTATAACAAGGCGAACATCCAAAAATTTTTATAAAATAACTATAAACAACATCCTTACAAACTCCCTCCTACACTACCTTCTTGCGCCACCGCTGGAGCCAGCTATGGCGGCACGCGGTCGCACAAGGCTACGGAAGGCCAAAGAAAGCTTCGGACGGGCAAGGTAAGTTTGTAAGGATGTTGTGAATACGCCACCCGTCTGGCGTATTCAAGGGCGAGGCCTTAAATGATAAAATGACTCCATGGACGAAGAAAAAAAGCGGCTCTGATACCATCCGCCTTCAGCGGAGCTGCGGGGCAAGAATTGACCAGC
>PFCN01000018.1:20698-25131 GCA_002774705.1 Candidatus Niyogibacteria bacterium CG10_big_fil_rev_8_21_14_0_10_42_19 | reverse complement strand
AAGTGATTTTACTTTGGGTCATGTTCGGGATGCTATTTTCGGCGGCCGCGAAAAATATTAAGGCGCAGTAAAAGAATTACAAAACTTGCTGTATGCTATATAAACACCTATGAAATCCAAAGAAAATAATTTTGCGTATATAGACGGCGCTAATCTGCATAAAGGCGTTATGGGGTTGGGTTGGAATTTGGATTATAAAAGATTCAGAGTGTGGCTTTCAGAAAAATATGGAATTCGCACAGCGTACTTATTTATCGGATTGATACCAAAATACAAAGAATTATACAAATACTTGCAGGAATGCGGATTTACCCTTGTATCCAAAGAAGTGATTTACGATGGCGACGGGAAACCAAAAGGCAACTGCGACGCCGATTTAGTATTACAGGCAACAAGCGATGCATACGAAAACAAGTTTGATAAGGCGGTGCTTGTTGCGAGCGACGGCGACTATGCTGGCCTAGTGAAGTTTTTGTTGGAGAAACAAAAACTTTCTATTGTTTTATCGCCCCATTTTAAAGATAAATGCTCTATTTTACTTAAACGAACGGGGGTGAAAATTGCTTATATTGATGATCAGCGCTCACATTTAGAATTAGCCCAAAAAGAAAAAGCCCCCAATGCGGACGGAACCGCATAAGGGTCTTTTTCGTAAGTATTAATTACAGTATAGCAACGGCCAGCCAAAAGTCAATAATTATCCACAACCCCTCCGCCTTCGCTTCCGCCGAAGGCGGATCCGCCTCGGGCGGAAAAGCTACGGCGGACACAGAAAAATGATCCAAAACATCCAACAATTAAGAGAGGAATTCAAAAACAAGCTATCGCGCTTGAATAATTATCTTTGGACGGCCGGACTCCCAGACCCAATGACTAGAATTCAGCAAATTAGTTTTTTCTTTTTTCTCAAAATGTTAGAGGAGCAAGATATCGCGATGGAAAAGGAAGAAAAACTTACCGGACGCAAACACAAGTCCATTTTTGAGGTGAAAAATGAAAAATTCAGGTGGTCTCGTTGGAGGGAGAAGGCCAGTGATACTCTTTATAAATTTGTTCGTGACGAAGATTTTATTTTATGGAGCGGTGATAGTGACTTTTCTGACCCAGCGTGCAAAATTAAAGGAATTGTTTGGTAGTGTATTGCATAAATCAATGAAAAATGCGTAGCGAAAAATCTCCGCCTAAGGAGGATCCGTCTCTGGCGAAAAAAATCAAAGAATTTTTTGATTCAGCTTTATCAAAATCGTTTAAATAACTCATGGTCAAGGTAATTCAAAAAGATAATAAAGAGCTATACCAATGTGAAGAGTGCGGTTTTCACTACGTGGATCGCGAGTGGGCGGAAAAATGCGAGACATGGTGCGGGGAACAAAAAAGTTGCAATATTGAGATTACGGCTCGTGCCGAGGAAAATAAAAAAATATGACTCCAAAATATGATCTGGACAAGATTAAGTTTGCGACTGATGCGCCGACTTTTGAGAAGGGGGTTGATTTATATGAGAAGGGAAAAGTGACGCAGTTTGAAGAAGTAATCGGCGGTTATTCGGCTGTGGTTCTTGGCACAAAGCCGTATCGAGTTTCGGTTGAGGCACGCCGGTATGACTACGGTCATTGCGAATGTTATCTCGGCCAGAACGATATACTTTGCAAGCATATGGTGGCGGTGGCAATTCGCGCCGTAATGGGCGGTAAGAAATTGAGCGAGGACGATAAGCGGCTTGTAACGCAAGTTACTTGTAGCGGCAAATTGGGAGAGTTGAGCAAGGGTGAATTATACGCGATGAAAAAGTTAATCACTGGCGCCATGAAATATATAAAGCCATACAATGGCCCTTCTCGGATTTGGTTTTCATATCAGAGTTCTCTTTCAGAAGGATGCAACCGATTGTCAAAGATTGTCTCCGAGTTGCCGGTGAGCGGACAAACGGCAGGACTTTTAATTGATATGCTTTTGCGTCTTGATAATAAACTCTGCCGAAGCGGCGTTGATGATTCCGATGGTACGGTGGGTGGTTTTATTGAAGAAACCGTGCTGATGCTCAAAGAATACGCAAAACTTGATTCTTCTTGTGTAAAAGCATTCAACGAATTGAAAGACAAAGAAACTTGTTTTGGCTGGGAAGCGCCGCTTTTGGAGTTAGTTAAAAATTGATATAGTGATATTGGAATAGTGACTCATTCGATAAAACTTAGGGTCATGGTGAGCAAAGTCGAACCATGAGAATCGGTATTTATCGGCGAAAGCCGGTAACAGGATTGTGTAATAAGTCCGCCATCCGTTTTGCCTGCCCCGTAGCGAGCTTTGCTCTGCTACCGGGGTGCGGTGGATTTATCCGATCCGCCAATTGGCGGAGGCAAAGGGTGCGGTTAAAAGCAATTCTGGTTTAGCCTACTCCGCCGAAGCAGCTTTGGCTGCGAAGGCCGGGCGGGTGTACCGAGAGCTCGGCCGAAGGTCGAGGGGCGCAAAAGAGATTACTTGTGGTGAGTTTATCGAACCATTTTTTCTCGCTCACTGTTCCAGCAAAAAACTCCCAGTATGGGAGTTTTTTGCTATAATAGGTACAAAGCTGTGCCCCAGCGGTAAACCCTCGCCACGAGGGCACACAGCTCGTAATTCAAGTTAACCCTTCGGCAAGTTCAGGACAAGTTCTACTAATAATTCACAATCTTAAACGGAGAAATGTTTCCGGGAATCTGCCAAATGGCGGTTATAAATGCGTGAAGCGCGCGGAGCATCCAAAAATTTTTATAAAACAACCACAAATAACATCCTTACAAACTCCCTCCTACGCTAAAGCTTCAAACGGGCAAGGTAAGTTTGTGAGGATGTTATGAATACGCCATGCGGGTGGCGTATTGAGAAGACAAAATTATGGACGAAGAAAAAGCGGCTCCGATACCGTCCGCCTTCAGCGTAGCTACCGGGCAGGAAAAAAGAAATAAGAGTAACTAACCTCATATACATATTACACTCATTAATCAGTGGGGTCATTTAGGCGATGAAATAGTTAATTTTCATCATTACTGATAAAATAAATTTATGTATAGAACGCCTGTTTCATCAACGAATATCTGTTCCATCGGCTACGATTCGCAGTCCGCTATCTTAGAAGTGGAATTTACATCTGGGGATGTGTATCAGTATTTTAATATTCCAGAACATTTGTATCGCGGACTTATGAGTGCATCATCAAAGGGACAATTTTTAAACGATTATATTAGAAATAGCTATCGTTATCAAAAAATTAGCTGATCATATGTTTAGTCCAAAAACCGAAAAAATAAAGCAGATCGCTGAAGAAAATAAAAAGGCCGTTGAACAAGTCGAGCATCTTTTTGGTTCTTCAGCGAGAATTTATATTGATTATGCCAATGTGCGGCCATGGAGCATAAAACTTAATTGGCATATTGATCTTAAGCGACTGAAGCAATTTTTGGATTCTTTTGATGCTGTAGAGGTGATTAATTTTTATGGTGGTTATGTTGAAGACGATGAACAATCAAAGAAAGAAATAGAGGCGGTTGAAAATTTGAAATATGTTGTGCGTACCAAACCGGTGAAGATTTTACGGTTTTCTATTGATGTCTCAAGTATATCTGCCGACTCTACTGCCTTGTTGAAGCCATTTATTCGCAAAGCACTATTACGGAAATACGAAGTATCAACCATTGAATATCTTAACGATCGTTTTGTAGATATGAATAAAAAGGGAGAGATTATCATTGAAGATAGAAAATGTAATTTTGATGTAGAAATGGGTAGCGACATGCTCATTGATTCGGAACGAAATAATGCCGAAGTTTTTATTTTGTGGAGTGGTGATAGTGACTTTTCTGACCCAGCAAAGAAATTATTAGAAGCAGGGAGAAAAGTAGTTATTTTCGCTACAGCAAGAAAGGTTTCTAAAGAGCTATCCGATTTAAGAGAAAAAGGTCTTGTAATATTTGATATTCAGAAAATCAGAAACTTTATCTGCTGGAAAAAGGAAATACAAAGCAAAAGGGACCCCAGTTAAGGGGCCCCCAAGCAGTAAAGTTAGTGTCCTTTCGAACATTATTAGTGTAGTAAAGCAAAAATGAAAAGTCAATGATTTTTCCACATGATTTTCCACAGGACAAATTTAGCTCTGTAATCCGCTACAATTCGCTATAGTTGATGTAGCGGATTGTCCTATACCAACGCACTGATATAAAAAGACCGTCTACTATATCAGCCGGTTGATAAGGTAAGTTTGTAAGGATGTTGTGAATACACCAGACGGGTGGCGTATTCAAGGGTGGGGTCTTAAATGATAAAATAGCCCCATGGACGAAGAAAAAGAGTGGCCCCGATACCATCCGCCTTCGGTGGAGCTGCGGGGCAAGAATTGATCAGCTCGTCTATGGTTCGACAAGCTCACCACAAGACGGTGGAAAGAGATCGACCCCATT
>PFCN01000018.1:9057-20679 GCA_002774705.1 Candidatus Niyogibacteria bacterium CG10_big_fil_rev_8_21_14_0_10_42_19 | reverse complement strand
GGATAAACTCGCGGATATGCTGAAGTAAAATGAAAGTGATTTTACTTTGGGTCATGTTCGGGATGCTATTTTCGGCGGCCGCGAAAAATACCTCGCGGCAGTTAAAGAAGTCCGGGCGACCTTATATGCCGGATAATCTCATAGTTTTAGCCGCTTTTCGCATAGTTTGTGGGTTTTATGCATAGATTTTAGTGCCTATTGCATAGATTTTAAGTATATGTTAGCATATAAGTATGGAAGAAAAATTACTCAAAATTAGCGAGGCCGCCGAGATTTTAGGCGTTTCTATAGATACGCTTCGTCGTTGGGATGAAAGCGGAAAACTAACTGCGATCAAAAAAGAAGGCGGTACACACCGTTATTACCGGGGGAAAGATATAGAGATTTTTGCAAGCAATCTTCTTAAGTTTGCGTCTGATTGGATTAGTCAGGGGGCTGAATTCCCCGGCACTTTTTACTGCCCCACAAGCTCCGCGTTTCAAGGAAGATTAGTAAAAATGGAGCGTATGCTCATGGAAAAGCCGGGTTTTGAAAAATTATACTCTTTGATTGTTCTGGTTGCCGGAGAAATTGGGGATAATTCATTCGCTCACAACTTGGGAAAATGGCCGGATACTCCGGGGATTTTCTTTGGCTACGATATACAAAAAGGCATTATCGTTCTTGCAGATCGGGGTCTGGGAATTTTAGAAACACTGCGCCGCGTTCGTCCGGATCTATCTACGCATGTGAAGGCGGTTGAAGTGGCGTTTACCGAATTTTTATCCGGCCGCGCGCCGGAAAAACGAGGCAATGGTCTGAAATTGGTTCGGGAAGTGGTTCTTGCCAATCCGATAGACTTATTTTTTACTAGCGGCGATGCGGAAGTGCATCTAAAGGGCGATGATAAATCTTTTCGGGTTACTCGCGGCCCAAATGTAGTACGCGGTTGTATGGCAAAAATTAATTTTTAATATAACTCAATAAAAAAATAACATGAAAGTAAAATTAGAAAAATTTGGCACCACTCTCATATCTCGTGAATTAGGTAGCGAGGCATTCAAGGCGTTTCAGTCCACACTTTTAGAGTTGCCGCCAAACGAAGAATTGGAAATTGATTTTTCCGGCGTATTAACCCTGTCGCCCTCATGGGCGGACGAGTTTTTAAGCCCTCTCCTTGAGCGATTAGATGAGCGGTTGATATTGCTACCTTCTGATAATCTTTCGGTACAAGCAACCCTAAAGATTCTACAGGAGGCAAATAAACGCCAGTTCAAATTTAGGTAATATTTATAGTGAGCCTGTTGAACTATGTCCAACATCCAATCAGTCATCAAAAACATCCAAGACATCATGCGTAAAGACGCCGGTGTTGACGGCGACGCCCAGCGTCTCTCCTAGCTTGTCTGGATGCTTTTTCTTAAGATTTTTGACGACCAGGAACGCGAGCGCAAACTTATCAACCTCAAATATCGCTCGCCCCTGCCCGGGTAATTGCGCTGGCGCAACTGGGCGGCCGATCCATGACTAACCCCACATACATATTGCACTCATTAATCAGTAGGGTTATTTAGGCGATTGACATTTAAAATTCTATTTATATACTTAACTAATCATGAATTTCGCGGTACTTGAAACCGGAGGAAAACAATATATTGTTGAGCCGGGAAAAAGCATAAAAATAGAAAAAATAATAAAGCCCAAAAAGGGCGATACTGTTGAGTTTGCGGATATTCTGCTCATAAAGGACGACTCCACTCTTAAGATTGGTACGCCTTACGTTAAGGGGGCAAAGGTTACCGGAGAGATAAAAAGAGAGGGCAGGTCAAAAAAAATAACAGTTTTAAGATATCATTCAAAGACGCGCTATCATAAAAAGAAAGGACACCGCCAGATATTTACCGAGGTTGTGATAAAAGATATAAAAGTAGCTAAATAAAAAATATCCCGATTGCGTAGGGATATTTTTTTTATTCGGTATTTATGCCGGATAAGATTCGTTTAGGCGACCGTCGGCTTTCTCGTTTGGTTTTTTATCTTCGGTTGAGGTAGGCGCTTTTGAATGTTTCCCGGTCGGAGTATTCAAGCTCAAGTCCGGTTGAAAGTCCTCGTCCCAGTCTTGTTATATTGAAGGGTTTACCGAGAGAGGTCTTTTTGTTGATTATCGGGCTAAGGATTTTTTCGATAAATTGAGCGGTATGGTCGCCCTCGGTCGTAGCGCTTGTCGCGAGGATAACTTCTTCTACATTATTATCTTTTTCTAAAAAATCGGAAAAGTTTTTAAGGCGGATGTGTTTGTAGCTTTCGGGCATAAGAGGTGATAATGCTCCGCCCAAAACAAAATAGAAACCTTCATGGACTCCTGTTTTTTCTATCGTGTCGAGGTCCATGTCTTTTTCCACTATCATATATACTTTTGAATTACGCGTCTCGCTTCGGCATATTTTGCACATGGTGTTTTTATCTTCGTGGGTTTTGTAGCAACGTACGCATTTTTTTAATTCTTTCAATCCGAGAATTCCGGAAGAAATACTTTCTCTAAAATCATCTCTTTCATCGAGAAGCCGGTAAATAAGACGCGCCGCCTGTCTCGGGCCGATACCGGGGAGGCGTATAAGCATATCTATAAGTTTTTGTATTCGCTCGGGATACATTTATAAAAAATGATGAAATTTTAATTACTTATCCAACACTCGGTGTTGAATAAGTATGGATGAATTAATTTTAAAAATCGTAATCCGTATGTCCGTCCTCCATCATGCTGAAAGAAGCCCTGTCTTTGTTGAAATACAAAGTAGTTTTTCCGGTGGGGCCGTTTCGGTGTTTTTCTATCATGATATCCACCTGATTTGGGCGTTTTGTTTCTTCTTTGTATTTGTCTTCGCGGTAGATGAACATGACGACGTCGGCATCCTGCTCGATTGAGCCCGAGTCGCGAAGGTCAGACAGGCGGGGTTTGGAGTTGGGTCTTTGCTCAACCGCGCGTGAAAGTTGGGATAGCGCAAGAACCGGAACATTGAGCTCGCGCGCGAGCCCCTTAAGAGACCTTGATATTTCCGTGATTTGGGCAACCATGCTGTCTGTAGAAACTCTCGGTAGCATCAACTGCAGATAGTCTACTATTATAAGTCCGAGTCCGTGTTCGGTTTGCATACGGCGGGCTTTGGCGCGCATCTGCATAATATTTACCGACGCTTCGTCATCTATAAAAAGAGGTGACGAACTAAGCCGGTCCAGCGCGTCGCGCAGGGGAGGAAACTCATCATCGGACAATCGTCCGTTTCGTATTTTCCAAAGATCTAAACGCGATTCCGCCGAAAGGAGACGGTCTATCAGTTGTTGTTTTGACATTTCAAGAGAAAAAATGCCGACCGGAATTTTATTGTGGACCGCGGCGTTGCGCGCGATATCAAGGGCAAGAGAAGTTTTACCCATTGAAGGACGGCACGCCAGAATAATAAGGTCGGAGGCCTGAAGGCCCGAAAGGATATGATCGAGGTCTTTAAATCCCGTCGGGACTCCGCGCATATCGCCCTTGTTCTTGTGGAGGTGGTCGATGCGTTCAAATGCTTCTTCAAGAGCCATCCTAACCGGAATAAAATTTTGTCTAAGAGTGGCTTTTGAGATAGAGAAAATCTTTCTTTCAGCGTCGTCCAGAAGCGTTTCGACGTCCCCGTCTTCCTGATATCCTAATTGATTGATGTGATGCGAGGCCTCGATTAGATCGCGCAGGATCCTCTTTTTACGGATGATGTCGGCATAATGGGTGATATTTGCCGCGGTGGGCACGGAATTTACCAGTTCCGTAAGATAGCTGACTCCGCCTATTTGGTCTAAGACGTTTTTTTCTTTGAGTTTGGTTGAGACGGATATTATGTCTATGGGTTCTCTTTTTTCATAAAGACCGGCCGCGATTTTAAAAATAGACCCATGATGATCTCGATAAAAATCTTCACCGGTTATCATATCCATTATTTTTAAAGGGGCGTTGCTGTCAATCATAAGAGAACCCAAGACCGCCATTTCGGCCGCTTTGTCATTCGGAGGGATTCGTAAGATGGCTCCGTTCGAGGAAATATTTTCTGTGTGTGCGTTTGAGTATGAGGGCGACATATAATAAGTTTAAATTTTAGCGTTAAATACTTCAAGCAGAATTTTTACGTTCTACTGGATATGCTGTGCATATTTTTTTCAATTTCCTTAATTGAATGGTTTGAGTTGTCTTTGGGCCTATATATATAAGGCGGAGCGGGTTATGGCAGTGTAGCTTTGATGAGTATCCCGTCGTCCAAAATATAGAGTATATTGCCGACAACGGTAAAGGTCGGATTTTTCCCTTTATAAATAGGTTGGAAATTTCGCGTTCCGCGCCCGTCAAGTTCAATCGCGAAAATTCCATTAACTGACGCGAAAATCGCGACGTCTCTTCTTTTTGGGTAAAAATCGAGTGAACTCACGGTGGTTTTTGCTTCAAATATTTTGATCTTTTTTTCACTAAAATAATAAGGCAGGGGATCGGAAGATATCCATTCGCCCCATATTTCTTTATTGTTTTCGGTAATATAGATCATGCCTCTTGACCGGATGTCAAGGTACGTTTTGTGGGGCAAAGTGGGCGATGTAAGGGCGTGCGGGGCGGCTTTGAGCGCCGTAAGGGTATTTGAGGACCGATTAAACGAAACATCAACGGAGTATTCTTCAAAAATGAGCTTAAGGGTGTCTTGTTGCATTAAAAATGTCTTGAAGCGTTTTGGCGGAGACAACAAGGTTTTGCCTTGGATCGGAGTTAAAAATTCATCCAAATCGTAGAGATAAAATTCGTACGTTAACAGACCGCCTTTTTCTTTTTCAAGCATTATTATGCCGGTATTCGGGAGGTAATATAAATTTATGTATGAACCGCGCAGGACCATTTTGCCTTCAAGGCTTGTCGGGATCAAGAGGGGATGCGCTTCCGTAACTACGCTTTCTTCTATTTCAAGTTCTTTTGTCCACGGCCAGTAATTTTCTTTCGCGGCGATCACTGATATTTTTTTAGGCGTGAGCCCCTGGAAAAACGCCGCTCCATACAAAAGGTTTGTTCTTTTTTTGAGTTCCCCGTCTATATAAATTTCAACTCCGGGGAGCCGGGTATTTATAAAGAGGCCTCCGGTTCTTTTTATTTTTAGGTCGGGAGTAAGGCGCCATCCGTTGGTATATAGGATTATTGGGGGAGCGACGAGCAGAAACAAGGCCACAAGCGCCCAAAAAATCCTTTGTCTTGATTTTTTTGTCATACCGTATTTTAAAGATTTTTTCACGTAAAATCAATGATCTTTTATAATTTGAGGTTGTCCAAAAACTTATATATACTGGGTATATGGAGAGGTTTTTAATTACCGGAGGCAAGACCCTTTCGGGGGAGATTCCGGTTAAAGGATCAAAAAATGCCGCGTTAAAATTAATGGCTGCCTCTCTTTTGTTCGACCATCCGGTTACTTTTTCAAATATCCCCGATATTAATGACATTCATTCGATGAAGAAATTGATTGAACTCGCGGGGGGGAAGACATATTCAGAGGATGATCAAATTACACTGGATAATTCAAAATTAATTTCATCGAATCTTGACTGCGATATCGCCAAGCGCATCAGGGCTTCTATAGTTCTTATCGGACCGCTGTTGGCGCGAATCGGCAAGGCGTCTTTCCCTCACCCCGGGGGATGCGTTATCGGTAAGCGTCCGATAGATTATTTTGTCGAAGGATTTAAAAAATTAGGAGCGCGAATAACGCTTTCCGATGATGGATATAAATTTTCCGGGCGTCTTCGGGGTAATGATATTTTTCTTCCTTTTCCGAGCGTTACCGTTACCGAAACTTTGATGATGGCATCGGCTATAGCTTACGGTCAAACTATAATAAAAAACGCGGCGGCCGAGCCGGAAATAACCCAGCTTGCCGAATTGCTTCGGCTTGGAGGCGCGGACATCAGCGGAGCTGGGACTAATACTATAGTAATAAATGGCACCAACTCCCGCTTGTTGCGGATGAAAGATCCCGCGCCTTTTAAAATTATCCCCGATCGGATTGAAGCCGGAAGTTTTGTGATATTGGGCGCTCTTCTGTCGGACTGTTTAAAAATTTCAAATTGTTGTCCCGAACACATAGAGAGTCTTTTATATACCATTGAGTCGGCAGGTGCTAAGTTAACGCGGGGGGAGGATTGGATTAAGGTAGGGCGTTCAAATGATATTAGGTCCGTAAATATAACCACAGGACCATATCCCAGTTTTGCGACCGATCTTCAGTCGCCTTTTAGCATTTTTCTTACCCAAGCTCAAGGCGAAAGCATGATATTTGAAACTGTTTTTGAAGGACGTCTCGCGTATTTGGAAGAGATAAAGCGGATGGGAGCAAACATTATATTATGCGATCCTCACCGCGCGATAATCACGGGACCGGCAAAATTGCGGGCGCGGGAAATGGAAAGCCCGGATTTGCGGGCCGGCCTTGCTTATATAATTGCCGCTTTGGTTGCAGAAGGCGACTCGGTAGTACATAATGTATATCATATTGATAGGGGGTACGAGCGCGTCGAAGAAAGATTAAGAAACGTAGGCGCGAGCATCCAAAGGGTTCAGGTCTAATTTAATTTAATTAAAATGGGATTTTTTACCAGACAATTAGGAATAGACCTCGGGACTGCAAATACGCTGGTATTTTTGCCGTCTAAAGGCATTGTATTAAACGAGCCCTCTGTAGTCGCGGTATCTATCCCCGAAAATAGGGTAATGGCCGTGGGCAATGAAGCCAAAGCAATGGTCGGTAAAACTCCCGATCACATTGTGGCTTACCGCCCGATGAGGGACGGAGTTATAGCCGACTATCGAATTACCGAAGCAATGCTTCGTTATTATATAGGCAAATCTCTCGGACGATGGAATATATTTAGGCCGGAAGTTCTTGTGTCGGTTCCGTCGGGAGTTACCTCAACCGAGAAGCGCTCGGTTATTGAAGCGGCCGAAAAAGCCGGAGCCAAAGAAGCTTTTGTGGTTAAAGAGCCGATACTCGCGGCAATAGGCGCGGGCATTCCTATTTATGAAGCAAGGGGGAATATGGTCGTGGATCTCGGAGGAGGTACGACCGATGCCGCGGTTATTTCTTTGGGCGGAATAGTTTCGTCCATTTCGGTTAAAGTTGCCGGAAATAAAATAGACCAGGCGATTGCCGATTATATAAAAAAGAATTTTAACCTGGCGATAGGCGACAGTACTGCCGAAGATATAAAAATTAAGATAGGTTCGGCCATTGCCGTTGAAAATGAAGAGATCTATGAGGTCCGGGGGCGCGACTTGCTGACGGGACTTCCGCGGACGGTAAGAGTAAAAACTAATGATGTTGTAAAAGCGATAGACGGAAATTTACGTGAAATAATCAAAGCCATAAAACATGTTTTGCAGGATACTCCTCCGGAACTTGCCGCGGATATAATAGATAACGGCATTGTTATGACCGGCGGGGCTTCTCTTTTAAAAAATATAACCGAATTGGTTTACCGCTCGACCGGAGTTAAGGCGAGGGTTGCCGAAGACGCTCTTTTTTGCGTAGCCAGAGGAGCCGGTATCGCGCTTGACCATCTTGATGTATACAAAAAAGCTATTATTGCCAAAAGGTAGGCATGTTTACGGGGGTCATATTTTTTAATCGTGACGATATGTTAAAAAAAATATTTTATTTGGGTTTGAATTTTTCCAAGTATAATGATTGATCTGTTAAATAAATATTTAAAAGAAAAAGTGCCCGCGCATGGATATTTTATTTTAGGCCTTACCGAGTATGATCCGATAATCAAATCAATAAAAAATTTTAACGGCGAGATGATAAATATTGGCTCTGACAGGAATATCGAAGGAATAGATATCGCGCGTAAAATAAAAAAAAGAGCCCATTTTGCCTCAAGCCGGTTAAGTCCTCAAATGTTCGTAATAAACGCCGCCTCTTTGACTCGAGAGGCAAGGTCCGCTTTGTTAAAAATTGTTGAAGACCCTCCGGCATTCACTTATTTTATTTTTTACGCCGATAGCCGAGAGGCGCTTGATAGCACTTTTCGTTCCCGACTGATTGAAATAACCGCTTCCTCAAAAACGTCTTCGACATCCCAAGACATGGCTGATCTGGCCCAAAATTTTTTAAAAGCCGATATGGTTGGGCGCGAAGAATTGCTCACCGTCCTGGCAGACTCCTCCGGTCTTTCTTCTTTGGCCTCGGCCCTTGAGGAAAAAGTTCTGACGTCCGATGATAATTCGGGGCTTAGGGGGGAGACCCTGCAAATCCTCTGGAATCTTAGGAGTCTAATTAAAAAACCCGCGGTCCCGGCTTCAATTATTAAAGATTATTTGGTCTATTTTATTCCTTTACAGGGAGGAGATATATGAGAGTAGCTTTTATTGTTTTAATAACGACATTTATTATAACCAGCGTCGTGGTGGTCGCTCGGTACGTTATTCCGCAAAGCATATTTTCAGAGCTGTTCGACCCTCTTTTTGAAATTTTTAGAGATTTATTTTCGCCTTTAAATAATTTATTTTAGTGGTAAATTAATATATATGTATAATTTTTCAAAACTTGAGCAAGAGTCGAACAAAATAATTGAATGGTATTCGGGCGAGATCGCGAAACTCCGTACCGGGCGCGCCTCTCCCCAGATTGTAGAGGACGTAAAAGTGGATTATTACGGGCAGATATCCGCCCTTAAAACCATTGCTTCTATTTCGGTTCAGGACGCCAAAACATTGCTTATAAAACCCTGGGATAAAAACGCTATACCTTCAATCGAGAAGGCGGTCATACAATCCAATATTGGCATCAATCCCGTGGCCGATAAGGACCATATACGGCTTATCCTTCCCGAGCTCACCGGAGAAAGAAGAGAAATACTTGTTAAAAACATCAAAGAAAAACTGGAAGAGGCGAGGGTTTCTTTAAGGAAAATTCGTTCTGATGTCTGGGAGGATATTCAGGAGCGCGAAAAAGCAAGAGAAATATCCGAAGACGATAAGTTCAGGTTAAAAAACGATTTGCAGAAAAAAATAGATGATTTTCAGAAACGTCTCGAAGATTCAGCCGACAGAAAGATAGAGGAGATAAGGGCGTAGATATTAATTTAAAAATTTAGATCAACTTTATGACAATAGTGATATTTATAATAATTTTGGCAATATTGATTTTGGCCCACGAATTCGGGCATTTTATTATCGCGAAAAAATCAGGAGTTGAGGTTTCCGAATTTGGTCTTGGATTTCCTCCGCGCATTTACAGTAAAAAAATTGGAGGAACAAAATATTCGCTTAACTTGATACCGTTCGGAGGATTTGTCCGCATAAAAGGCGAGGAAGGGGAAGACCCGAATGACCCCGGCAGTTTTGCTTCAAAACCGGCATGGAAAAGGGGATTAATACTTGCGGGGGGAGTGATATTTAATATTATTCTTGCTTTTGTTATTTTTTCTTTTGGGGCGTGGTACGGAGCTCCTGAAGTTTTGGATGACGGGCCAATCTCGGGTGTTCGCGATCCAAGGATTATGATCTCGGATGTGTTTAAGGATTCTCCGGCAGAGATAGCGGGGTTAGAGACGGGGGATGAGATATTATTTTTGTCTTTAGGTGAAGATAAATCAATTATAAAGGCCGACGAGGGTTCATCAATCGATTCGGTTCAAAAATTTACCCACGAACACGCGGGCTCACCTATTATTTTTGGGGTCAGGCGAGGGGGAGAAGAATTTACATATGAATTGATACCAAGAGTAAATCCTCCCGAAGGCGAGGGCCCCACCGGGATCGCCCTCATGAGGATTGGCCTCGTAAAGACGCCATTTTATAAAGCTTTCTGGACGGGTGCTAAGGAAACCTACTCAACGTTCGTTTTTACCATTCGGGGATTTTATGATCTTATTCGGATAGCATTATCCGGAGAAAAAACCGGAGCATTCGTGACCGGTCCCGTTGGGTTGGTTTCGATAGTTGGGACATATGCCGATTTCGGATTTTCTTTTTTAATTCGTCTTATCGCGATTCTTTCGATAAATCTTGCCATAATAAACTTAATCCCGTTCCCCGCGCTTGATGGCGGACGCCTTTTCTTTCTTTTAATTGAAGTATTGAGAGGAAAGCCGATCAAGGCCAAGACGTCTCAGATTGCAAATGTCCTTGGTCTTCTGGTTCTTCTGGCTTTGATGCTCTTTATAACCATCTACGACATAAAAAGATTTTTTTAGTTGTTTATGAGGGAAGAGATCAGGCTTAACCTCGGCGGGACATTTTCTTTGGGTGGGTGAATTTAGCTCGTACGGTATTGAAAATAAACGATTTTAACGGTTTGTCAATGTTTTATTATGGCCGTTTTTTTTATATAATTTCTACATGCGCCAATCTGAACTTTTCGGAAAAACATTAAGAGAGACGCCTTCAGGGGAGGTCGCAAAAAACGCGATTTTTCTTGAGCGCGGAGGTTTTGTGCATAAGACGTTAGCCGGCGTATATTCTTTTCTTCCGCTCGGCTGGCGCGTTTTATCAAAAATTGAAAATATAGTCCGTGAAGAACTTAATAAAACGGGGGCACAGGAGATTTTTTTACCAGCGCTTCATCCCAAGGAAAATTGGGAAAAAACCGGAAGATGGAATACATTTGACGCTTTATTCAAGATAAGCTCGCCCCATGGCCAGAAATACGCGCTTGGCCCTACGCACGAAGAGATTGTCTATCCGCTGGTCGGGCATTATCTGGAATCCTATAAAGATATGCCCGTTCGTATCTATCAGATACAGACCAAATTTAGGGATGAGGAGCGCGCGAAATCCGGTCTTTTGCGCGGAAGAGAATTTAGGATGAAAGATCTTTATAGCTTTCATGCCGACGACAAGGACCGCGACGCGTATTATAAGATAGTCGCGGACGCGTATCATAAAATTTTTTCCAGGATCGGTGTTAGGGCAATAGACGTCGAGGCTGGAGGCGGAACTTTTTCCGACCTTTCGATGGAATTTCAAATCCCATGTGAGGCGGGCGAAGACAGTATTTATGTCTGTGAAAAATGCGATTTTGGCATTAACAAAGAACTTATTGGCGAGAATAAAAAAGACCACGAAATAAAATGTTCGCGATGCGGAGGGGATACGACCCTCAAAAAGTCATCCGAGATTGGGAATATTTTTCCTCTGAAAGACAAATTCGCAAAAGATTTTAATCTTGTTTTTAAGGATAAGGACGGGGCGGAAAAGCCGGTATCGGCAGGGTGTTATGGGCTTGGCACCTCGAGGCTTATGGGGACTATAGTGGAGGCATTTTCCGATGAAAAGGGAATCGTGTGGCCCCGCGAAATTTCACCCGCGGATGTGCATTTGATAGAGTTATCCAATAATGATCTTAAAGTAAAAACGGATGCCGAAAAGATCTATAGTGATCTGAAAAGCGCGGGCCTTGATGTTTTATATGATGATCGTTCAGAAAAAAGAGCCGGTGAAAAATTTGCCGATGCCGATCTGATGGGCATTCCGTACAGGATGGTTGTCAGCGCGAAAACTTTAAAAGAAAATTTTGTGGAATTAAAAATGCGTTCTTCACAAGAAGTCGAACTTATTTCTGCTCGGGAGGCAATTAATAA
>PFCN01000018.1:0-8971 GCA_002774705.1 Candidatus Niyogibacteria bacterium CG10_big_fil_rev_8_21_14_0_10_42_19 | reverse complement strand
AACAACGGGGCAGGACGGGGCATGATTATTAACAGATTTTTTTTACGATATTATGCTGGATAAATTTTTCGGTTTATTTTCATATGACATAGGGATAGATCTAGGTACGGCAAACACCCTTGTTTATGTTCGAAACAAAGGGATCGTGATCAATGAGCCGTCCATAGTTGCTTTAAATAGAAAGACCGATCAGGTTTTGGCGATCGGTACCGAGGCCAAGAGAATGCTCGGGCGTACCCCCGCGCATATTGTTGCGGTAAGGCCATTGGTTGAGGGTGTTATAAATAATTTTGAGATAACCGAGGAGATGATCTCATATTTTATAAGAAAAGTTCACTCGGATCGCTTTTCCCTTTTTTCCAAGCCTAAGGTGGTTATCGGTATTCCTTCCGATATTACCGAAGTGGAACGGCGAGCGGTGAGAGACGCTTCGCAAAATTCGGGCGCTCTTGTGACTTATCTTGTTGAAGAGCCCATGGCGGCAGCCATTGGTGTAGGGCTTCCGGTGCAGGATCCGATTGGTAGCATGATAGTAGACATTGGTGGAGGCACCTCCGATGTAGCGGTAATATCGCTCGGAGGTATTGTCACTTCCATAAATCTAAGAGTCGCCGGAGATAAATTGAATGATGATATTATTAATTATGCCCGAGATGAGTTTAAGATACTTTTGGGAGAAAGAACGGCGGAAGACGTAAAGATTGCCATAGGCTCGGCTTATAAGGCGGATTCGCTTCAGGAATCAACCATAAGAGGTAGGGATATTATAAGTGGTCTGCCTCGCGAGGTTGTTGTGACCTCAAGCGACATAAAAGAAGCCCTCTCCAAATCATTAAGAGTGCTTGCTGAGGCGGTCAAAGAGGTAATCGAGGCAACTCCTCCCGAATTGGTCTCGGATATCATGCAAAGAGGCATAGTCATCACCGGCGGAGGAGCGCTTTTGCGGGATATAGATAAATTTATTGAGAAAGAGACAAAGATACCGGTTAGGATTGCTGATGATCCTTTTACCGCCGTAGTTCGCGGCTGCGGCATAATTCTTGAAGACATGGAACATCTCAAGGATGTGTTTATAAAAGATGAGATCGATATTGTTCCGCGCTAAGATTATATTAAAAAATGGTTCGCAAAAAAACTTCACGAAAAAAATTTTTCTACTTATTTTTTTTATTTGCCGTGTTTACGGCATTTTTGACTTTTTACGGGCATGCCTTCCGGTATATCGTAATAGGCGCCGTAAAGCCATTCATATCGATGAAGGATCTCTCGGTCAACTTAGTATCCGGAGTTTTTGATAAATTCGAAAATTCGGGAGAACTTTCCAAAGAAAATCATTTTTTGTCGGAACGCGTGCGCGAGCTTGAAGCTCGGGTAAAAATAATGCAGGACTTTCCGGGCAAACATGATCCGGTGAGAAATTCCATCACCGCTCAAGTAATTAATGTTCCTCCGTCGGCTCCATTTGACGGTGTCCTCATCAATCGCGGAGAGAATGACGGTATTAAAAAAGAGATGAAAGTGGTACTTGCCGGGGAGATTTTTTTCGGATATGTGGAGGAGGTTTTTCCAAACTATTCCCGGGTGAGACTATTGTCTTCTTTTGATGATATGGCGCAGGTTTTTTTGGGCAAGACAACGAGCATGATTATGGCGAGGGGGATGGGCGCGGGGATGATCTCTTTTGAATTGCCCAGGGATTTTCCGATAAATGAAGGGGATGGTTTTTTTGTATTTTCGGATCAACCGCTTCTTGCCGGGTTCATTGAAAGAATCAAGCAAAGCGACTCAAGCCCGATTATTGACGCGACCGGAGTATTGCCTTTCAATTTAAATAATATTGGTGAGGTTTATTTGGTACCGTGAAAAATTTTTTAATACGTTCCACTTTATTTATTATAATGATGGCCGGGTCTTTTTATGATCCGTGGCTTTTTATATTTTTTTCCCTTATTTTTATAGTTTTTTTTAAAAAACCCACCGAAGCTTTTATCGGCGCGATAATATTAGAATCAATCACCGGATTTTATTATGGAATGATCGTCCTCCCTCTTTTGGCCGCGTATTTGGTAAGATATTTTATATCGACAATTTTAAAGGAGTCAACATTTTTCCCGGCAGGGGTTTCTTTCGCCGCCTCTTTTTTGGTTTTTATCGCGGCGCAATTTTTGTTTATGTTGTTCATTGGTGGTATTGGTGTTATGGGTTTTCCCGTCATGCTTGAAGTATCATATTTTTGACGTTATTATGGAAATATAAATATTTATGGCCTCATATTCAATTATAATCAAGAACGGATACGTAATAGACGGTAAGAATAGCCCTCGTGTTCGGGCTGATGTGGGGATAAAAGGTAACATAATTGCCGATATAGGAGATTTATCGCAAGAGACGGCCGATGTTGAGATTGATGCCCGCGACCGGTATGTCGCGCCGGGATTTATTGATTTGACCAGTCATTCTGATACTCATTGGACTCTTTTTGACGCTCCAGGACAGGAAAGTTTTTTGTGGCAAGGGGTGACCACTATATTGGGCGGGAATTGCGGGACTTCACTCGCGCCTTTAGTTTCCGGAAATGAAATAGATGCTCTCCAGAAATGGTTTGACGTGTCATCCGTTAATATCAATTGGCAATCTACCGCCGAATTTTTAGACGAGATAGAAAAGCGTCCTTTAGGGGTTAATTTCGCTACTTTGACCGGGTTTGGAACTTTACGCAGAGGTTCCGTGAAGAATATAGATCAAGGAGCCTCGACCGGCGAGATAGATAAGATGAGATTTTTGCTTGAGGAGGCTTTATCTGCGGGATCGTTTGGGTTATCCACAAGTTTAGGCAGAGTCCATGAGCAGTCCGCGGGAACGGAAGAATTGGTTTCCTTAGCCGAGGTGGTAAAAAAATCGGACGGCATTTTAAAATATCATTTAAGAGACGAAGGCTCGGATATCCTTCCGTCGCTCTCTGAAGTTTTTTCGATAACGAGAGCCTCGGACGTTCGCACGCACATATCTCATTTCAAGTTAATCGGTAAAGGCGCCTGGAAGATGTTTAATGACGCAATGATCATGATCGAGCAGGGTTTGCAGAATAATATGCATATTACTCTCGATATTTATCCCTACACGAAAACAGGTTCCAGTCTCTATCTTCTTCTTCCGTCGTGGGCAAGAGAAGGGGGGAGGGAGGAGATATTGGGCAATCTTGAGGATCCCGAAAAAAGGGCATTGATATCTTCGGCTTTAAAAGAGCTTACTCTTCATTACGACCAGATGATTATTGCCTCAAGCTTTCGCGACCAATCGGTTGTCGGTAAAACGATAGAAGAACTTTCCGTTTCGACCAATTTGTCTTCGGAAGACGTTATAATAAATCTTCTTAATGTAAATGAACTGACCGTTACTATTTTTAACGAAGCATTGCATGAAGCGCACATAGATATGTTCGCTAAAAAATATTATTCGGTATTCGCGACGGACGGAGTAGGGTATAACGTTGCTTTTTCCAAACCCAACGATCTTCCTCATCCGCGCTCTTTCGGGACCTTTCCCAAGGTTTTGAATTATTTTGTAAAAGAAAAGGAAGCTTTAACGTGGGAGGAGGCGATATACAAAATGACCAAGCTCCCCGCCGACATTTTAGGCCTTGAGCGCAGGGGAGTCATAAAAAAAAATACTTTCGCCGATATTGTGGTGTTTGATCCGGAAAAGATAAGAGACAAATCGACATATACCAATCCTTTACAGTATTCCGAGGGTATGGAGTGGGTGCTGGTAAACGGAGGGATCGCTATATCGGAGGGCGCTATTTCTAATGAATTACACGGAAAAATATTAAGAAAAGAAAAAAATAACCGAGAATGGCCAGTGTCCACCATATAGATAAAACTCTTTTGGTATTGATCTTAACCCTTTCGGGGGTGGGTTTTTTAATGTTTATTTCGGCATCCATCGGCCTTGTCGGCTCATCCAACCTGACTCCCGGTAAAATAATCTTCAAACAGCTTTTAACGGGTTTGGGGGTTGGCGGAATACTTTTTATCGCGGCCATACGGATAAATTATAAATTTTGGTATAGAACATCATTTATATTTTTCATATTAGCGTCAATCTTAATGCTCCTGGTTCTTTTGCCCGGTCTGGGTTTTTCTCATGGAGGAGCGCAGCGGTGGCTGGATCTCGGGCCTATTTCTTTCCAGCCGGCTGAGTTGCTTAAGTTCGCTTTTATTATTTACCTTGCGGCGTGGCTTTCCGCGAGAAAAAAAGACGTTGATACCGGTAAATTCGGCCTTTTACCGTTTTTGGCGATAATGGGGTTCGTGAGTTTTTTATTTTTACTGCAATCCGATCTGGGAACGCTCGCGGTGATCCTGGCATCGGCTACCCTTCTTTTTTTTATTGGAGGAGGAAGAATACTCCATTTGGTTTTTGCGGGATTGGTGGTTGTTTTGATGCTTGTCTTGATGATCTCTTTTGAAGATTATCGCAAGGATAGGATTATGACTTTTTTTTATCCGGACTCCGATATTAGTGGAGCCGGTTGGCAACTATATCAGTCGCAAATTGCCATCGGTTCCGGAGGATGGCTTGGCGCCGGATTCGGAGAGGGAGTTCAAAAATATAAATATCTTCCGGAGGCGATAGGGGACTCGATATTCGCGGTCATAGCCGAGGAGTTCGGCTTTGTCGGTTCTTTTGTTCTTCTCTCGCTTTATATTTTTTTATTATGGCGTTTTGTGCATATCGCATTAAATTCTTCCGATTATTTTGCTCGACTTCTTGGCTCGGGCATTGTTATAATCATATTAGTGCAGACATTCGTGAATATAGGTTCAATGGTGGGCCTTATACCTTTAACCGGTTTGCCGCTCGCCTTTATAAGCCAGGGAGGATCGTCTCTTGCGGTTACATTATTTTCGACCGGTATATTATTGAATATTTCAAAATATAAAAAAGTATGAAAATTTTATTTGCCGGCGGAGGAACCGGCGGTCATTTTTATCCTATAATCGCGGTTGCGAATTCGATTCGCAGGATGGCTGACGAGCAGAATATTATTCATGTTGATATGGTTCTTTATTCGACCAAACCGTACGATAAGGATATACTTAAGCAGCATTCTATTGAATTTAGGAATATACCCGCGGGAAAGGTGAGGAGATATTTCTCTATATTGAATTTTTTTGACCTGTTCAGTACCGGAATAGGAATAATAAAATCTTTATGGGGAATTTTTTTGGATATTCCCGACGTGGTTTTTGCAAAAGGAGGTTACGCGAGTTTTCCCCCTCTTCTTGCCGCGAAGCTTTTTAAAATACCGACCATTATACATGAATCGGACGTTGTCCCGGGGAAAGTTAATTTATGGGCCTCCAAATTCGCCGACCGAATAGCAATTTCATTTCCGGAAACTATAAAATATTTTCCCAAAAACAAAACAGCGCTTGTGGGTCATCCCATCAGAAGAACTATTCTTAGCGGTACGGTTGAGGCGGCTATCAGTATTTTTGAGCTTGAAAAAGACATGCCGACTATTTTGGTTATTGGGGGGTCGCAGGGTTCCCAGCGGATCAATGAGATAGTCCTCGATATTATGCCGGAACTGGTTAATAAAGCGCAGGTAATACATCAGACCGGTTTTAAAAATCTTAAGGATGTCAGGAGCAGAGCGTCGGTCGCTCTGAAGAATAATCCCCACCAGTCTCGTTATCATACCGTGGACTTTTTAAATGAGAACGAGTTGAGGAACGCGTCAACAATATCAAAGCTTGTTATTTCAAGAGCTGGAGCGGGCGCTATTTTTAATATTGCCGCGTGGGCCAAGCCCTCTATTTTGATTCCTATTCAGGACTCGGCTCAGGACCATCAGAGGCAAAACGCATACAGTTACGCGAGAACGGGAGCCGCGCAGGTGATTGAAGAAGCCAATCTTTCACCGCACATACTCTCGGCAGAAATAGACAAAATTTTTACGAATGAACATGTCGCCGCCAATATGAGTAAAGCGGCCGAGGCCTTTTCCAGAATAGACGCAGCCGACAAGACAGCCAAAGAGATCCTTAGTTTAGCATTAGAACATTCATCTTAATTTATGCAGATAAGAGTGCGAATAGCGCCTTCACCCACAGGACCCTTGCATATAGGTACTGCCAGAGCAGCGCTTTTTAATTATCTTTTCGCGAAAAAAAACAAAGGCAGTTTTATTTTAAGAATTGATGATACCGACACGGATCGATCAAGCAAGGCTTTTGAGGAGGATATTAAAAGAGGGCTTTTGTGGCTCTCTTTGAAGTGGGATGAATTTTACAAACAATCCGAACGAATCGATATCTATCGAGAGCAATTATTAAAACTTTTGGAAGAAGGGAAGGTTTTTTGGTGCTGGCACAGTCAGGAGGAATTGGCGAGCGAGCGTGATCATTTTATTCGCCAAAAATCAGCCCCGAGGCATATATGTGAGTTTCGGGATTTGGACAAAAAAGAGGCGCGAACAGGAGAAAAACCGATATTGAGATTTAAGAACAACGAAAAAGAGGAGGTTGTTTTTAATGACCTGATACGCGGGAAGATCGAGTTCAGGCCGGACTTGTTCGGTGATTTTTCGGTTGCCAAAAACTTAGAAGCTCCTCTTTATAATTTTTCTACGGTGCTTGACGACTCGTTAATGAAAATATCCCACGTGATACGCGGAGAGGATCATATTTCAAATACTCCCAAACAAATATTAATATACAGGGCATTGGGTTTTGATCTGCCTGAGTACGCGCATCTCCCTCTTATTTTGGGCAAAGACCGTTCAAAACTTTCAAAGAGGCACCAAGCGACGTCATTGATGCAATACGAAGATGAGGGATATCTTCCGGAGGCGTTGATAAATTTTCTCGCGCTTTTGGGTTGGCGGGAGGCAAATGACGACGGAGAAGAGCTTTTTTCTATAGATGAGCTTTGTAAAAAATTTTCTCTTGATCGTGTTCAGAAAAGCGCCGCTGTGTTTGATGTTGAGAAGTTAAATTGGATAAATTCTCGCTATTTGAGATTTTTGGAGACTAAAGACCTGGCGGTAATGTTAAAAAAATATTTAAAGCCGGCCTGGAAAATAAAAACGGACGAGAATCCGGAAAGGTGGATCAAAGTGGCAGCGCTTGAACAGCCTCGTATTGTTAAGCTGGAAGATATAACCGGGCTCGTTGATTATTTTTTTGAAGAGCCGTTTTTGGATAAAGAGATGCTCTTATGGAAGAAGCAAAACGCGGGGGACGCGATCAAACATTTGGAAAAAATTTACGAACTGGCAAGCGATCTGCAAGACACCGATTTTTCAAAAGATATTTTGGAAAAAACAATAATGCCCTATGCCGGCGAGGCGGGCAGGGGAGAGGTACTGTGGCCTTTCAGGGTTGCTCTTTCCGGCAAGACCACCTCCCCCGGACCCTTTGAAATTGCGGAGATATTAGGCAGGGAGGAAACCTTAAAAAGGACTTATAAAGCCAAAGAAACTCTGGAGTCTTAGCCGGATTCGGGTTATTATTATAAGTATAAGGGTTTTATGAAAAGAAATTTATCACAAATTGCTTTTATTTTTGTATTTTTAGCCGCCTTGTCTTTTTCGATACCCGATGCCAAGGGCGCGAGCTTGAAAGAATTAAGAAGCCAGCTCGAAGAAAGAGGAATGAAGATCGAGGAGATTGAAAAAGAGATACAAGAATATAAAGAAGAAATAGACCGGACATCCAATGTCGCGGCCTCTCTTTCGAACGAGGTAAAAAAGATCAACGCGGTGATAAGCAAACTTAGCGCCGATACCCGCGTAACCGAACAGCGTATAGATTTTTCGGAACTTAATATAGAAAAATTAACGATTGAAATAGAAAATATTGAAACCGGTATAAACTCGGACCGTGGATCTCTCGCGGAATTACTGCGGAGTATTGATGATGCCACATCCAAATCGTTTATCGAGATACTTCTCGCGAACGTTTCATTATCGTATTTTTTTGATGACCTTGAATACAGAGATGATCTTCAGGGGGTTCTGCAGACCAAGCTTCAGGATTTAAGAAGGCAAAGGACCTTAGCGGAGGAAGAAAGGCTGACTCGGGAAAACGAAAAATTAAATCTTATTTCGTATCAAAAAGAACTCTCCGACCGCAAGAAAATAGAACAATCCGCGAAGGACGATAAAGCATATCTTTTGAATATTACAAAAAATGAAGAAAAGAAATACCAAAAACTTTTGGATGAACGATTAAAAATGAAAGAAGCCCTGGAGGAAGAGTTAAAAAATATAGAGCAGGAGATACGCATAATCATTGATCCGGCCTCACTCCCGCCCGCCGGTCCCGGCGTTCTGGGGTGGCCGCTTACGGACATTTCGCTTAAATCATGCTACGCCGGAGGAGGGGCATTTAAAAATTGCGTAACTCAATTTTTCGGGAATACCGACTTCGCGACAACCAATCCTCAAATATATAATAACAAGGGGCATAACGGCATAGATTTCAGGGCGCCCACGGGAACACAGATATTAACTTCACGCGAAGGAATAGTCCGGGCCGTTGGAGATACGGACGCGGGTTGCCGGGGGGTGTCATATGGCAAGTGGATACTTATTGATCATCCAAACAATCTTTCTACTCTCTATGCCCATCTTTCAAGAATAAGCGTCGGTTCGAATACTCAGGTTAATAAAGGACAAGTCATTGGTTATTCCGGAATGACCGGATATTCAACCGGGCCACATCTTCATTTTACGGTGTATGCGTCTCAAGCCGTGGAAGTATCGACATATCGAAGTAAAATATGCGGAACATTGATGGAGATGCCTTTGTCGCCGGCAAACGGTTATTTAAATCCGTTGAGTTACTTATAAAATTAAATCCTAAATAATTTAATAATTTTTCGTTTCGCACTTTTTGGTTGTTGTGCTATAATATAATTAATGATGAATAGGGGATTTATACAAATAATTGTTATTGTC
>PFCN01000036.1:362-3792 GCA_002774705.1 Candidatus Niyogibacteria bacterium CG10_big_fil_rev_8_21_14_0_10_42_19 | reverse complement strand
TATCCTGAAGCTCTAGGTGAATTATCCAAAGATATGTTTACTATTGCAGTTTCGGGTACTCACGGTAAGACCACCACCACCGCTATGATCGGTCACATTTTAAAAGAAGTTGGAATGGATCCAACAGTTATAGTTGGGTCAAAAATACTTGGTCAAAATAGTAACTTTCTTGCAGGCAAAAGCAAATACTTGGTGGCAGAGGCATGTGAATACAAAAGATCTTTTTTAAACCTTCATCCAAATATCTTAGTTATCACCAACATAGAGGCTGACCACCTTGATTATTATAAAGACATAAATGATATCAAAAGCGCTTTTTCTGAAATAGCTGAAAAAGTCCCTGATAGTGGTTTTATTATTACTGATAAAGAAAATAAAAATATTAAAGATTCAACAGCAAAATCAAAAGCAAAAGTTTTAGATTACAAAGAAATAAAAACTGATTTTAATTTAAGTGTATTTGGGGAACATAATATTTTAAATGCTAGAGCTGCTTTGAAAGTCGCTGAAGTTTTAGGAGTTTCAAAAGAAAAAGCAGTTAAAGCTTTAAAAAGTTTTAAAGGCACTTGGAGACGACTTGAATTTAAAGGGGAAAGAGGCGGTAATCTTTTTTACACCGACTATGCTCATCACCCAACAGAAGTACGTATGGCTTTAAATGCTTTAAAAGAAGAGCACTCCGATAAAGAAATAATATGCATTTTTGAGCCTCACCAACAGAGTAGAACCAAACTACTTTTTGATGATTTTGTAGATTCACTAAAAATTGCTGACAGGGTATTTATAGCTCCTATATTTAAAGCTCGCGAAACTTTAGACAAAACAATATCAAATGAGATTTTAGCCAAAGCCGTAAATAAATTTATACCAACAAAAGCAATAGAAAATATTTTAGATTTATCAGAAACAGATTTTGGTAAAAATGCTTGTGTTGTCTTTATGGGTGCTGGAGATATATATAAGTGGGTAGACAAAATTATAAAATAAAAAATCAGAGCTCCGACTAGCGAAGCTCCTGTTAAACCTTTTTAGAGACAAGGGTTTTTAAGCCCAATAATTATGTCTTTTCAGGCGAGCTAACAAACCAATTATATCTTCAACAGTAAAAATACAATTTGCTCCAGCCCCCTTAGCTTCTGCAAAATAGCGTTGAGAAGAAACTACGGCGATAATAAAAATTTTCACACCTCTAGAACGAATATTTTTAATAGCCCCCAGATTATTTACAACGACAACATTTTTGTAATCTGGTAACCCTCCCCCTCCTTTAATTATTTCCCATGAATCAACCTTTTTAGGATTAAAAGAGAGAGAAATCGCTTTTATCAAAAAATTTTCTTCATTTGACAAAGGGGTATTATGTTGCGGCCTCGTTTATCTCTGCCTTTTTAGTTATTGGTGTTGGACCGTTAGTATTCTGGGATTTTATCCTCAAGTTGTCTGTCGTATTCGGAACGATTTTATCTTTATTTTTCACCTATCTGTAGTGGCGTGTCGTTCATGTATGGCACTTTTGATGCTTGATATCCGCGTTTACAATTTGGCTAATGGGGACTATAATTGTAATTATTGGTCTCATTTAGTATGAAGAAAACATCATTTCATTTTTTAAGAGTCGGGTTAGCAGTTACTTTTCTATGGATTGGTGTTTTGATTTTCAAAAATCCGGGGGCTTGGGGCGGATACTTACAGCCCTGGGCGGTCGGACTTTTGCCGATTCCGCTCGCGCAAGCCATGATCGGCACGGCAATTTTGGATATTGCGATTGGCGCTTTCCTGCTTTTTGATTTTTTGCCGTGGCTTGCGGCGCTTGTAGGCGCTATCCATATACTTATTGTGCTCGCGGTAAGCGGGATTACCGATATCACAGTGCGGGATATCGGACTTTTGGTTGCGGCGCTCGCGCTTATGATTGACTCTTTGCCACAAAAGGTGTTAAATAAAATAAAGCTACAAAAATTATGATTAAAATTGGTCAAAAAATTCCTGATTTTACTTTAGAGGTTTATCACCAAGAGAAAATCAAAAAAATTAAACTCTCTGGTTATAAAGACCAGTGGCTGGTTTTGATTTTTTATCCAGCTGATTTTACTTTTATTTGTCCGACGGAGCTCGCGGAAGCGGCCCAGTATTATAATGAATTTAAAAAACTTGGGGCAGAAATTATAAGTGTGAGCACCGATACGGTCTTTGTCCATAAAGCCTGGCATGACGAGTCGCCGACTATTAAGAAAATTAATTTTCCGATGGCTGCTGACCCCACGAGAAAAATCTGTCAAGCCTTTGGGACTTTAATTGAAGACGAAGGTCTGTCGTTGCGAGCCAGTTTTATTATTGATCCGAATGGCATAGTGAAGGCTTTAGAAATGCACGACAACAGCATTGGCAGATCAATCAAAGAACTTTTAAGAAAGTTACAGGCGGCCAAGTTTGTTAGAGAACATAAGGGCTTGGTTTGCCCGGCCAATTGGAGCCCCGGCAAAAAAACTCTAAAACCGGGATTAAAATTAGTTGGTAAAATTTAAAAAAATCAAGTAAACAAAATAATTTATTAACTTTAATAATAACTATTATGAACCCCGTTAGACATAACGGCTAAGTAGAAAAATAGACGAAGTTGTTTTAACGGGGATTCAAAAAAATAATATGTCAGAACAACAAAAAATGTCTAACGGGGTGAATAAAACTGTAGTCACTATTGCTATCATCGCTGTCGTTCTTGTGGGCGGTTATTTACTCTTCTTTAGTGGCGTGCCCCAGCAAACTCCATCGGTTTTAGAGCCGTCAAGTGAACAGCCAATCACTCAACCGCCAGTTTCAGAGCAACCATCTCAACAACCACCAGCATCGCAGGTACCAGCGGTGAAAGAAAATGTGGTAACTTATACTAATTCCGGTTATTCCCCAAGTACTCTCACTATTAAAAAAGGCGAAACGGTTACCTTCAAAAACCAAAGTTCGCAATCAATGTGGGTTGCTTCGGCGGTGCACCCCACTCATAGAGAATACCCAACAACCGGTGGATGTCTTGGCAGTACTTTTGACGCCTGCGCCGGTATTCAGCCGGGTAATAGCTGGTCATTTAAGTTTGATATTTCCGGTACATGGAAGTATCACAATCATTTAAGCCCAAGCGACACAGGCGCAATTGTAGTTGAATAGTTTATATTATGCGCAAAGAAATTTTCATTTTCACTTTTATTTTGATTGGAGCGGGACTTTTGGCTTCCCCGGCTGTATTTGCAGTTGGCGGCGGAGGTGGCGGCTCGGTGCCTTCTTGTAATGCCGATAACTGGAACTGTACCGGCTGGAGCCAGTGCAGTTCAGGTGGAACTCAAACGAGAATCTGCTCTCTCACTTATGATTGTCCTACCGTGAGTACGCCCAAACCCCCCGAGAGTCAATCCTGCGCGCCACCAGCCCCGCCAGT
>PFCN01000036.1:0-348 GCA_002774705.1 Candidatus Niyogibacteria bacterium CG10_big_fil_rev_8_21_14_0_10_42_19 | reverse complement strand
GAAGCCGAAAACCCCTTCTTGTACAAAAGATGTCTGGACTTGCAACGCATGGGGAGCAACGTGTGATATCTACGGCAGAGAGCAGCGAACTTGCCAGTTATCTTTTGACTGCCAAAATGTTGAAACGCCACCGCCGCCAGAATCACAATCGTGCCAGAAAACGCAGTGCGGCAATAAATCTACGCTTCGTGACAGGATTTCCTGTCGCTTAAATCTTGCGCCGGCCGGCGCGGCCAGAGATTTGGAACTTCAATATTTGCCGGAGGTCTGTCGGGTAAAAACTGGTACCGAGCAAAAAGCATGCATTGGGCGTTATAAATCTTTTCAGCCCTGTTGGAACGCCAAAGA
>PFCN01000029.1:4989-17102 GCA_002774705.1 Candidatus Niyogibacteria bacterium CG10_big_fil_rev_8_21_14_0_10_42_19 | reverse complement strand
ATCGGGAAGATAACCGTATCAGAGAAAGTAGCTGTTCCGGAAACAGCGGCTCCCGAACCGTCAACCGGTCCGGCAACAACAGTTCCCGATTCGTTATAAAGCGAAATGCTGGTAAGGTCGGCTACTTCTGACGAACCGGAAGCTCTGGTGATTTGGAAGTAAAAGACCATTTGAGCGACAGAAACTTCTTCGCCCTTGACCTCTACATCAAATCCTCCCAAAGGCTGGTTAGGAACATTTTCCGAAACATTTTGCGAAGGAACTGACGCCGCGCTGGAAACATTAATTGATCCTCCGGTAATTGTTACCTGGAAAGCGTCAAACCACGGCTCTGCTGTGTGGAATAATCCGTCGTCGGTTCCCGTTGTCTGGGTTCCGTTATCAACGGTAATCCCGTAACCAAAGGTCTCACCCACCAACGAAAGGTCAGTGCGGCGATAAATATCAAAGTCAATTGTTCGGCCCGAGCCGGAAACAACGTCACCCTTGATAGAAACCTCTTTTGAGAAACCCTTGTCAATTACGATACCCGAACCAAAGTTCGCGACATAGTATTTACCGTCCGCGGAAACAGCGGTGTCATAAGCAGTGCCGTCAACATAAGTCTTGATATTACCGATATCTCCCGTGGCGGCAGAACCTGACTGGTTCCAACGAATGCTGTTAAGACGAATTTTTTCGGCTGAACCCGCGGTTATCCTAATCGAAGAAAAGGTGTATCCTATTTCCCCGACTTTTTTATCCTGGCTGGATCCCGGGTCAAGCGGACCTCTTATCGGTACAGCTACGCTGCCGATAACAAGGCTAATGTTTGTTGTGTGGGATGCGCCGGTAATCGGAAGACTTCCCGATACTGCGGCGGAACCCGCGTCAACCGCGACTACAGCCATAAGACCAACTTGTCCGGAATAGGCATCAAGAGAAGCCGCCATATCCACGGCAACCGTGTATTCCTTGGTCTGGCCGGCAGGAATTGTGAATCCCGCGTCCAATTTGGCCTGGTGAAGAGAGTTAAGAGTCTTTGCAGTCCCTACTCTGTTACCCATGTCATCAAGGAGAATAACACCCGATACTACGCCGTCATTCATCAATCCTTGGCGCTCAATAGTAACGGAGTTAACTGTTACCGCTCCGTCCGAACCGGCGGTAAGTTTGAATTTGGTGTATGGAAGCGATGCTGCATTTTCAACAGCAAGACTGTTTGATGGTTGCGCCGTTGTTGAAACCATAAGTCCGGTTCCTGACGGTACAGTTCCTGTTCCCGGGTCAGAAGGTGTTTCCGGTGTTCCCGGAACTCCGGCTGTTCCGAATAAAGCGTTAAGCTTCGCGCGCGTTCCTGGTCCGACAAATCCGGTGGCACCGCTAAGTCCCAACGGAGTCAAAACCTCGGATGCGTATTTTGACTGAAAACAATTAACCGCATCTCTCGTGATAGGTCCAAAGTATCCTGTGTAGGACCCGAAGGTAAAGCACCCTTGCAGGTCTAATGCCTGCTGTAATGCCTTCACTTCGTCATTGGAATCACCCAACGAAAGATTTTGGTTGAAGACATGAACAAATCCTGACGTAGATCCTCCACCCGTCATCCCTGAAAGTTGCGCTTGCAACGATGAGATTTGAGCGAGAAGAGATGAGATCTGCGCTTGAAGATCTTCAACTGTTTGAGCTTGCGCCACTGCCGGGGCAAAATAGGCAACGCCCGAAAGCCAGAAAGCGGTGGTCAAGCTAAGAACTGTTGAAAGGACTTTTGATCCTACAGTTCCTTTTATTCTACTCATAATAATTTTTTATAATTATGACCTTGCTTTTATCCGGTGTAAACCGGAGTCCGGCAAGATCCGTACGGAGATTACTCGGCTTCGACATAGGCCAAGAGTTCTCACGTAATTAATCGAACTAATAATAACTAAAATATTTTTATCTTTTCTGCATGGAGCCGAGTCTAAAAAGTTTTTTATTCCGCCAAAGACGGAAGCCCGTGGCTGGAAAAAACTTCACCGACCTGACTCTGTCCCGCTATCACATCCGCCAAAAGCGGATCAGCTTGTGGCTGAAAATTTAATTTTATGAAAAGCGGAATCCGACTCCTGATCAATGGTTAGTAATTATGACGTAAAACCGTATAACATCCTTACATCCATATTTATTAAACTGTTAAGGTCCGAGAAATGGTTTGCCTCTTTTAAACAGACCGGGGATTCATACTCCCCCGACGAGCGATAGTTATTTTATCTTCCGTCGGCGAAACACAAATCGTTCTGCCTTTATAACCCAAACAAGCCACTGTATGGCTTCCTTAAAAAATCTTTACACTACATCACATTTCCACATCTCCAGGGTAACACCAACCCGTTAACTCTATTATAAACATGTTTTATTTTAACGTAAAACAAAAGTGTGGATAACAATTTCGTGCCTAAAATCAATAAATATCCAACTTTTTAATGATAAATCAAACAAAATAAAGGGTCAAGCTATGTTTATGTGTGGATAATACCCTTATTTTCCCTTAAACCTCATTAAAATTAAGTGAGTATTTGCGCCACCTCTTATCCCCTTCTTTTTTTAATACTCCCTCGCCTACCATATGTACCAAATCCCGCTGAATGGTTTTCTCGCTCAATCCTTCAAAATGATTCTTTAGGTCGCCGACACTCAACCAATCTTTTTGTTTTAAGGCTTCCATAATCCTCTCTCTTCTCACGCCATTGCCGTTGCCGTTTCCGTTTTGTGAACCGTTCCCGTTAGATAAGCCATTTGATAAACCATTGCTTCCGTTTCGCGCGACATAACCATTTCGGTCAGCGCGGTCGTTTTTCATATCCGCAAGATTGTTGTTCTGTTTTAAAACTCCGCTCCCGCGCGAAGATTCGGAACAATATCCCTCGGCTTCTCCCAACTTGTCCGCGCCGGATCCTTCGGGGACATCCGTCGCAGGAGAAGAATTTTTATTTCCAAAATTTAAATTCGTTTTTTCGGTTTGAGACGACTCTTCCTTTCCAATGTCCTGTTCATCTGACACGGCGTCATCGGGCGCGCCCGATTCAAGCGGAATAAATTTACTCGTATCAATACTGATGGGTTCGGGGAAAATTTCCTCGCGCTTGTCTCTTACTGTGTCCGAGAGTCCTTTATACTCTCTCTCCAAAACCTCAAAGTTGATCTTTGAAATATACGTACCGGCCGATGCCAATTCCAACAGACAAAATATTTCCGAAATTTTATCGGTCGTCTCATCAATGATTCTTGCCCGTTCATGTAAAGTAGAAAATTCCATCTTTATAAAATTATTCAGGATGTCTACCCCCTCTTTTCTTAAGACCCATTTTAAGGGCTCTTCTTTCGGGAACAAATCGGTCACGCGATAAAGTGCTTCGGTTATTTTCTGCGCGCGACTCCGCACATATACAACAACATCATTTTGACCGTTAGAGTTTAAGGACATGTTTGTCTTATATTTATGTCTTTTATAATGGCTTAAAACGACCCAGCTATATGTCCGATTAGATATCAGACATAAAATCAATAATGGTTAATTTATATTAATTGAATTCTATACTCCCACCCCCAATAAGCAAGTGTGGAAAACCTGTTCAAAACATTAATTTCTTAATGAAACGTTAATCTTAGACTTGTTATGCTTTTTTAACAATAGATATTTAATGATCTTTCAATTCATTTAGAAATCTTAAACAAAAATAACATAATGAGAGTTTTATAGGTATATTTATGTCTTAATATCCGGAGCTGCGGGACTAGGATTCGAACCTAGATTAATGGATTCAGAGTCCATTGGCCTACCATTAGCCGATCCCGCAAAATTATCCGCCAAAGGCGGACCCGCCTATGGCGGGAAACACTAAAAACATCATAAGGCAAAACCTCATTAAAATCAAAATCCCGTCCGCCCCCGCCGGTTGGCGAATGACGGACGGGAATTTTAATTGATGACCTCTGTCTGTAAGCCGAATTCTGTATCCCGGCTTGCGCCGGGACAATAGTCATTTATCTAAGCCCCTCGATTACTCTCGGGGTCAAGTCCTTCGATTAACTCAGGACTAAGCGGCACTTCTCTCGCGCTACGCGCGAAAAAATCCGAAATTCCAAATCCGAAATCCGAAAACGTCTTTTTTGTTTTGAATTTCGTGCTTCGCCACGTCTGACGTGGCTTCGTGCTTCGAATTTCCTTGCGCATAGCACAAGAGACACGGCCTTGCACCAAACGGGGTTTACCATCCCGGCAAGTTGCCTTGCCGGAAATTGCGCTACCTAAAAGCTCAATTAAGAACATAAAGGATACGCGCAAACTTTTCACCTTTTGTCCGATACGAATATCGAACTAGTATTGTCTCTGTGGCACTTTCCCTATTCCGGTATCGCTACCGGAACGATGGCCGTTAGCCATCATTTTTTTATCCCGCCAAAAGCGGAATGGTGTTCGGACTTTCCTCTCGCTCCCGCCAAAAGCGGGACCGAGCGACTATTCAACAGATGTCATCTACATTTATAATACCTAAAAAAATACGAAAAGTCAATGGCATTTGGCGACTAATATCAAATATTCAATATTAAACACCAAAATTTAGTTTTTTAGGCCAAAAAAATATCCGCTGTCTCTAAATACCGGATACAAAATACTAAATACAATACTATATATAAGTATCAAATTCTAATCTTCAAGCATTATTACATCCAATTTGCGCGGTTTTACGCCCTCTATTCTTTTTATGAATTTTTCAAGATCCCCCAAAAGATATAAGCGGTAATTATTGGCCGGATGACGATAAGCGACAAGTTTCCCCTTACGGTCCCAATTTCTAAGCGTCAGGGGGGTAACTCCCACGTATTCTGCGGCATCTTTGATTTTTAGATATTGGCGGATCATATTTTATTAAAACAAGAATATTATAACTTATCTTTTACACAATAGATATGGTTATGGCTTTGCTTATTACAATACATTATTTATAATAAAAATTATAATCATTATAAAAATTTAAGCCAAATTTTTAAAAGGCGATTATTTACTAAATAATAATAATTAATAATTATGAACGATACATTCTCAGAATATTTTAAAGTCGAAGAAAAAATTGAACACCATGAACCGGAAAGTTCTTCCAAGTGGTCGTGGGACAACCTTTCGAAATGGGTTTTTTATATTTTTGTGGGCTTAGCGCCTGTTCTATTTCTTCCGGTGACTATTGCTCCAGTCGAAATAAATAAAGCATATATTAGCTACTTCTTAGTTCTTGTTTCCTTTATTTTCTGGCTCCTAGGACGGGTACAGGAAGGAAAAGTCCGCATACCTAAAGCCCACATATTGGGCCTGGTCGTGCTCTTGGCCATAGTAGCTTTTGTTTCGGGTCTTTTTTCCATAAGCGGGCACGCTTCTTTCGGCGGTATCGGGCAGGAAGACGGCACCGTGATCGCTTTCGTTATGTTCGCGCTCACCGCTTTTCTCGCCTCCTCGCTCTTTAGGAAAGAAAATAACATGCTTCTTTTGTTTTTGATTTTATTTGCTTCTTCAATAGCCGTCTTTTTATTCCAATTCTTGCATTCTTTCCTTGGAATATCCCTTTTCGGCAAAACTTATTTTCCCGTGTTATCCTCTAACTTTATCGGCTCGTTTAATTCTTTCGGACTTTACTGGGGCCTCATCGGAATACTTTCTCTCTTTATGGCCGAATTGATAATAAAAAATAAATACAAGATCTTTTATTATCTGATAACTTTGGCATCCATTTTCTGGCTTGTTGTGGTTAATTTTAATATCGCCTGGTGGATAGTGACGGCATTCAGCGCGATACTCTTGGTTTATCTTTTCTCATACGGCAAAAGCATCAAAGACATAGGGCTTGCGCCGGTGGCTTTCCTCTTGATATCCCTGCTTTTCATAATCACGCCTGTTTTAGGGCAAAGCATAAGTTCGGTGTTCGGAGTCGGATCAATAGACGTTAGGCCGTCATTAGAATCCAGCTGGAACGTAACCGCGTCCACCCTTGAGAAAGACCTGTTCCTCGGTTCCGGACCAAATACATTCTCATACGACTGGGCGCTTTACAAGCCGGTCGCGGTGAACAATACTCCGTTCTGGGCGGTTAGATTTAATTCGGGATCCGGATACCTGCCAACGCTTTTGGCTACTTTAGGGCTCGCCGGAGGAATAGTCATCCTTCTTTTGATCGGGTCGCTCTTGTTGAGTGGTTTTAGAGCAATCACGCATTCGGACGAGAAAAAGGGGCACAACATGCTTTTGATGCTTAGCTTTTTGGGAACGCTTTATCTCCTCACGGCGGCCTTCCTTTTTACTCCCGGTTTTCTTCTTGTCCTCCTAATGTTTGTTTTTATCGGCTTATTCGTCAGCCAAATGGCGGCGCATGGGGTCGTAAAAGAATTTGACTTCTCCCTTTTTGGAAGCTCCGGCATAGGATTCGTCTCCTCCATGGTTATTTTGTCGCTTTTTCTAGCAAGTATAAGCGGACTTTATCTTTTGGGACAAAATTACGCTGGAGCCATAGCGTACGGCAAAAGCGTCCGCTTATTTAACGAAGGAGACATAAATGGCGCGAAACTTGCGGCTGAATCAGCTGTAAGTCTCGATAAAAATGACCGTTATTTAAGATCATTATCCGATATAGATGTGGCCAAGCTTTCACAAATATTACAACAACCCGGTCTTTCGGCGGATGAGGTGCGGGGGCAGTTCCAGGTTACTTTAAACTCGGCAATCCAATACGCGCAGGAAGCGATAAAAATAAATAGCGCTGATTCTCGCAACTGGATGACCCTTGCGCGTATATACGAAGCGGTGATACCGTTCAATATCACGGGAGCCGGAGAGCTCTCCAAAAGCGCCTACGATAACGCGATTACGCGCGACCCCAAAAATCCCGAGCCGTTGATCTCAAAGGCCCAAGTCGAGATGCAATCCGGGAACAACGGACCAGCGACAGACCTGCTCACAAAAGCCAACGAACTAAAAAGCGACAACGCTTTCTCCAGATTTCTTTTAGCCCAGCTTAAAGCCCGCGAAGGCAATCTTAATGAGGCAATCAAAGAAACCGAAAATGCGTTCTTTTTGAGCCAGAATGACGTCGGAATACTTTTCCAACTCGGACTTCTTTACTACCAGGCAGGACAAGTAGACAATTCCAGGGTGGTATTTGAAAGAGCAATCGAATTGAATGATAATTATTCAAACGCCAGATACTTCCTCGGACTGATCTACGACCAACAGGGTGAAAAGGAAAAAGCTTTGGCGCAATTCCAAAAGATCGAAGCGTTAAATCCCGACAATCAGGAAGTAAAAACGATAATTTCCAACCTTGAAGAAGGAAAAGCAGCTCTAGACGCCATCTCCCCGCCCGGACCGGCCCCTGAAGAAAGGGACACTCCTCCGCTTGACACGCCGGAAAATTAAGATCGCTGAAGCATAATTTTAAAATACATAAAGATCACAAAGTGACACTAGGTCGAATTTCACAATTTTTTCAACGTGAATCCACGGGCGTCCACCAGGCCGCCTTTCTTTTGGGTTCCGCGACCCTTCTGACAAAAATTCTCGCTTTATTGCGAGACCGGCTTTTGGCGTCCGCTTTCGGCGCGGGAGAAACTTTGGATATTTATTACGCGTCTTTCCGTCTGCCCGATCTTTTATTTACGATATTCTTATTTCTCGCGGCCTCGACCGCTTTGATACCGATCTTGTTCAGAGAAGAAAAAAAAGGCCAGGAAGATTCGCGGATATTCATCGGAAATATCGCGAGCTGGTTTTTGGTATTAATGGCGGCGGCAAGTATTATTTTGTTTTTTTTGATGCCCTCGCTCACCAAGATAATCAGCCCGGGGTTCAGCCCGGAAAACCAGCAACAACTGGTCGTGCTTACAAGAATACTTATTTTGCAGGTTCTGTTCCTGGGAATTTCGAATATCGTCTCAAGCGTGATACAGGCCTACCGCCGATTCTTGATATACGCGCTCAGTCCCCTGCTTTATAATTTAGGGATTATTTTCGGAATACTTTTTTTATATCCGAAAATGGGAACGCCCGGTTTGGCGATCGGAGCCGTTATTGGGGCTTTTCTTCATTTTTCGGTTCAATTGCCCAGCCTTTTCTCGCTAGGTTTTCGTCCTTATTTTTCTTTAAAAATAACGCCCGCGATCAAAGAGACGGTCAGGCTTTCAGCACCTCGCACATTAGGCTTATCGCTCAACCAACTTACTTTTATCGCAATAACGGCTATAGCCTCCACCCTCGGTGCCGGGAGCATCGCCATATTTAATCTGGCCTACAACCTCCAAGGCGTACCTTTGTCGGTCATAGGCGTCTCTTATAGCGTGGCTGCTTTCCCATTCCTCGCGCGAGCGAACGGTAAAGAACATAATAACGAATTCATTACATATATATATGGAGCGCTCCGACATATCCTTTTTTGGGCGCTTCCGGCAACAGCTCTTATGATAGTTTTACGCGCCCAAATCGTACGCGTCATACTCGGTTCCGGAAATTTCGGCTGGGCAGACACTCGCCTTACCGCGGCGGCACTCGCTATTTTTTCCGCCTCCCTTTTTGCCCAAAGTCTCATACTTCTTTATTCAAGATCGTTTTACGCAGCGGGGAAAACGGTCGCTCCGGTTATTATAAACGCCCTCGGGACAATTTTTATAATTTCAAGTTCATTTTTATTGCTGTCTATTTTTGACGCGTCGGAGGGTTTCAAAATATGGTTTGAGAATATTTTAAGAGTCACGGACGTGAAAACCACCAAGATACTGCTCCTGACCACGTCTTTCTCTTTGGGCTCTTTGCTCAACCTCGCCCTTCTTGCTTTTATTTTTCACAAAATATGGGGAACGATTAAGAACGGCGCCTTTCGCGATTCTATCTTGCAGATAATATTTGCGTCAGTGGTGACGGGCGTAATCTCATATTTCGCTCTAAGAATTTTGGATAATATTTTTGATATAAATACTTTTGTCGGAATATCCGCCCAAGGCCTCATATCGGCGCTCGCCGGACTAGGCGCGGGAGGAGTATTATTACTCCTGTTAAAAAATAAAGAAATTTACGAAGTTAAAAGCGCGCTTTTGAGGCAATTTTGGAAAACTCCGGTTGTCGCGACAGAGCCCCCTGTTGGAACGGATCTCTAATGTTTGTTATAATTGTTCGGCATGGAAACAAAACCTATTAATCATATAAGAAATTTCTGTATAATAAGCCATATTGACCATGGAAAATCCACGCTCGCGGACCGTCTTCTTGAAATTACAAATACGGTTGAAAAAAGGAAAATGCGGGAACAATACCTCGATTCAATGGACCTTGAGCGGGAGAGAGGCATCACTATAAAAATGCAGCCGGTCAGAATGATCTATAAAACCGCGAGACGCGAGTATATCTTGAATTTAATCGATACTCCGGGACACATAGATTTTTCATACGAAGTATCCCGATCGCTTGCCGCGGTTGAAGGGGCGGTATTGCTGGTTGACGCCTCCCAAGGAATACAAGCGCAAACTCTTTCAAACATGGACCTTGCGCGTAAACAAAATCTAAAAATAATACCGGTCATAAACAAGATTGACTTACCCCACGCGCAGATAAAAGAATCCCGCGAGGAGCTCCGCACTCTTTTGGGATTTGATGAAAAAGAAATAATTGAGATATCGGGTAAGACCGGGGTCGGAGTAGAAAAACTCCTTTTGGAAATAATTGATAAAATCCCCCCGCCGGGCGCGTCAAACATAAACGATGAACCGCAAGCCCTTATATTTGATTTTGAATATTCCTCTCACACCGGAGTGATTGCTTATATCAGAGTAATGAAAGGAAACATCAAAAAAAATGACCCCCTTAAACTTTTAAAAGCAAACGAGCTCTTTGAAGCGGGAGAAATAGGAACATTCAGTCCCAAAAGAATCCCTAAAGAGAATCTTTCCGCGGGAGAGATAGGATATATAACGACGAACATAAAAAAGCCGGAAACGGTGAAGGTCGGAGATACGCTGACCTCAAAATTAAACCCCCAACCGGCGCTTCCGGGCTACACCGATATAGCTCCAATGGTTTGGGCGAGTTTGTACCCGGCCTCACAAGACGATTTTGACGCGCTAAAAAAAGCCCTCTTAAAACTCAAACTGGTTGACGGATCCTTGTCGGTTGAAGAAGAATCAAGCGGCGCCTTAGGACGGGGTTTCGCCTGCGGATTTTTGGGCCTTCTCCACATGGAAATAATAATAGAGAGAATAAAGCGGGAATTTGATCTTGATATAGTTACAACTTCTCCTAACGTAAAATTTAGGATGAATCTTAAAAACGGAGGAGAGCAAACAATCCATTCGGCAAGCGATTTTAAAGATGACGGCGAGATAGAAAAAATAAAAGAACCCTGGGCCGAAATAGAGATATTATCCCCCACCCGCCTTTCCGGAAACATATTTACTCTTATCGAAGAATACGAAGCATCGATTGAGAATACCGAGATACTGGGAGAAAGAATGAAAATAACGGTCATGATGCCACTGCGAGAACTTATGCGCGACCTGCACGACAACCTTAAAAGCGCGAGTTCCGGTTACGCTTCGCTGAGCTACAAACCGCGCGATTATCGTGACGCGAACCTGACCCGCCTTGATATATTAATACATGAAGAGAAAGTTCCGGCGTTCTCGCAGATCGTCTCGCCCCGAAGACTGGAGCGCGACTCAAGAATGATTGTTGAAAAATTAAAAAAGATCATCCCGCGCCAGCTCTTTGCGTTTAAGATACAGGCGCAAGCCCACGGCAAGATAATCGCCTCCGAAACGGTGTCAGCCCTAAAGAAGAACGTAACCGGACATCTTTACGGAGGAGACAGAACGCGCAAAATGAAATTATGGAAAAAGCAAAAAACGGGCAAAAAACGCCTTGAGTCTCTCGGCTCGGTTGCGATACCTCACGAAACCTATATAAAAATGCTAAAAAGGCAATAGATGCCTAAAAAATAGAAAGAAACGGCAAAACGAGATATAAAAGCATACCCAAGATAGCGAATACGCTTACTATGATCCAGACGACCCTGTTTCTCTTTTTTTGTTTTAATGTTTGCATGTATATTGTTATGATAATTATATATGCGGGAATTTCAACCTCAAAAAAAGTCCGGTATTTTAAAGAAGATCGTCTATTCGCGGGTCGTGGTAATATTATTGATGATTATTTTAGGCGCCTCTGTGATAAAGACATCAAGAACGTATATCGGATATAGAAATCTCGCGCTCGAACATGAAGCAATAAAAAAACAAATTGAGGAAACAAAAAACGGGTCACAAGAACTTAAAGAAGCGCTTGAACTTTTTGATGGGGAATTCGGCAAAGAAAGGGTCTTAAAAGAGCGTTTTAACGTAAAGAAAGACGGGGAGGAAGTTATAGTTCTCATTGACGGTCCCCGCGCGGAAAATAATGAAAAAACCGAAAATAATATTGCGGGAAAAATTAAAAAGGCCGGGGAGTGGATAAAAAAAATATTTTCCGATATTATAAAGCAATGAAAAAAAAGATCATATTAGGAATATTACTGTTGGCATTGGTTTTTTTATTTATTTACTCAAAAGGATGGTACGTAGTAGCAAAGGTAGATAAGAGCTATTTATGGGCAAGTGAATACTATCAACGCGTCGGATCTCTTGAAAAATTAAAAAGCGTATCCAAAAATGACGCCCTCGCCGAAATAATAACGAAAAAAAATATTCTTGAAGGGATGATCGAGAACTCAATAATAAACGCCGAATTCTCAAAAAAAGACCTGTCCGAAGAACATGCGGAAAAAATTATTACGGACGCCCTCTCTAACAAATCATCTACCATCGCGGAGGCCTCACAAAAATTATACGGCTTGAAATTAAATGACTTTAAAAAACTAATCCTTCTCCCTCAAGCCAAACAAGATATACTCGCGACCGATATGGAAAAAAATGGAATAAATTTTGACAAATGGATAAATGAACGATCCCGAGAGGTAAGCGTTAAAATTTATTTTCTTCCATGGATGTGGGAAAATGGTCAATTGGTTGATAAATCCCGTTAGAAAGCATTTTGTTCGCGTTTCGTTAAAACGAATTTTTTACTGAAT
>PFCN01000029.1:0-4951 GCA_002774705.1 Candidatus Niyogibacteria bacterium CG10_big_fil_rev_8_21_14_0_10_42_19 | reverse complement strand
CCACCAAGTTGACAGAAATATTTGTTTTGGAAATTTCATACGGGATAAATAAACGCGGGATTAGTTTAGCCCCGACGTACTATATTATAAATATATACAATAATGAAATCGGGGAGCCGACTAACTCCGACGTTTCAGTCGGAGTTCACGTCGGCTTGGCAGAGCGTAATAGAGGTAAATAATGGGATCAATATTAATAATTAAATAATGCGAGCGTGGTTTAGTGGCAGAACATTTGCTTCCCAAGCAAGTAGCGCGGGTTCGATTCCCGCCGCTCGCATAATGAAAAACAATAACACTCTTTTATGAGTGTTATTGTTTTTTATTTGTTATAGAACGGAATCGAACCGCGGGCCGCAGGCGCCGAAGAGGCGCCGTAGGTTTCGAGCTTCACCGGAAGCGAGAGGCGATTCCCGCCGCTCGCATAAAATTTTCGCTTCGCTCAAATTTTGAGTAATTGGTAATTAGTACTTTGTAATTAGGGTGCGGTGTTTTTCACTCTGCTTAAGATGAGGCGGAAATTTTCCCTAATTACAAATTACTCATACAAACTATAAAGGACGCGTCCTCATTCGCTTTTTTTCAATACGCCGCCCGTGCGGCGTATTGGATTTTATATTTTTAGAGCGTGGTCGGAAAAGCAAAACATGTAATCCATCATGTTCGCCCCGTCTGTGCTCTTAGACGGAACACTAGGGCGCGAGGAGAGGGCGTTAGACCACCATCGTCTTGAAAAAAATTAAAAAATCAGGCATAGTTGTTTTATATGCCGTGGGCAAGAAACATCACTAATATAGATGACGGTATTTTTAGAACTATAAACGGAAACTCCGATGAAATGATAGGAATCGGGCGATGTATGAAAGCTGGGTTTCCCTGTTCGCGAGTGGATGTTACGAATGCAAAATATGATGCGGTTATTGATATTGGGAACAGTAAACTGCTGCGCGTTCAGATAAAAGGCACCGGAGGGGGTTCAGTGAGTTTTACCGGAGGCAGTCGTTCTGGACAACAAGTAAACAGAAATGTCGCTCAGCGTACTTACAGATATACTGAAGATGATATTGATTTGATTCTTGCTGTAGATAGTACAAACGGGGACTGCTACATCATTCCTGTTGCAGATATTGCACAATGGGGAAACACTAAATCTCTCTCAAGACTCCAAAACTATAAAGAAAACTGGGATATTTTGAGAAGACTTGCGGAAGAAGATTAAACAGCGAGCTCAACTTCCAATCTTGGCTGTTTTATATTGTCAGTGTCTTTCAATGCCGCTCTTTTCATATTTCTTGCCACTCGTTCAACAACGGTAACCGTAACAGAATTGCCAAACTGTTTATACAGTGCCGAGTCAGCAATATTGGGCAATTGATATGTGCCAGGGAACCCCTGCAATCGAGCGCACTCTCTCGGAGTTAATTTTCTTATACCTCTTTTGTCTTTAACAATGGGCACATTGTGTCCGCCCATTCCCATATTCGCTGTAAGAGTTGGGCAAACCCCACTTTTGTTTTCACGAATATATTTTCTTCTCCACTGATACACAACGCCTTCCCTAAAAGGGTACTTCTGTAATTTCTCAAAAAGAGGTTTGTCATTGTAGTAGTATTTTTCATCAATATCTCTAGGGTTTTCAAGGATATCTGCGATTGAAGTTTTTAGATCTATTGACTCTGGAAATTCAAAATTATAAATATAGCCGTTCTCTCTTAAAAAACCGACAATATAAATACGCTCTCTATTTTGCGGCACTCCGCCATATTTCATACTGTTAAGTACCTTCGCCTCAATATCATATCCGATCTTGTTCAGCGTGTCAGAGATTACTCGAAAAGTATTTCCTTTGTCGTGAGTGTGCAGATTTTTTACATTTTCAAGAAGAAATCCGGTTGGCCTTCTTTTTTTAAGTATTCTAACAATATCAAAAAATAGATTCCCCCTGCCCCGCTCATCTTCAAATCCCTGCCGATAACCCGCAACAGAAAACGGCTGACATGGGAAACCGCCAAGTAAAAAATCAAACTCGGGTAAATCTTCTATATCAATCTTCTGTAAATCCTCAACAGTAAGCTGTACATTAGGGAAATTCTGGTCGTATGTATCCTTACATTTTGGTTCGAAATCATTTGCAAAAACTGTTGTAAATCCGGCTCGTTCAAATCCGATACGAATGCCGCCAACACCCGCAAAAAGATCAATTGTTCTATATTTTTGAGCCATATATGTTCTTAAGTTTATTATAACACCTTGTAATATCTTTTTTACAGCATTCGTTTTATTTTTTGGGATAAAGTTTTCTCATTTTTTACTTCACATTCCCATATTATGTTAGTTTTCCAACCGTCTTTTTTTAGCCGGAGTATATCTTTTTTCTGCTTTTCAATATTTCTTTTCAATTTTGGTTCCCAGTATTTTATATTCGTTTTGGGCATCGTTCGTCTCTTACATCCTTTATGCTGGTGCCAGAAACATCCATTTATGAAAAGTACGGTGCCAATTTTTGGGATGACTATATCGGGCTTGCCATGCAGTTTTTTTGAATGCAGACGATAACGATAACCTAATTTTGTTAATGCCTTTCGTACCAATTTTTCCGGTGTCGTATCTTTATTTCTGATCCGCGACATATTCCAGCTTCGATGTTTTTTCGTGAGATGATCCATGCAATACTTATTTTTTTATTACCGCTACTATTTTACCATTCACCATAAAGTTATCATCGCTGGAAAGGAAAATTGGTTTATGTTTTGGATTTGTTGATTCGGAAATGAGCATAACCTGATCAGTTTTTTCATCCCGCTTGAACTTTTTAAGATTCGCGCAGCCGTCAATGATAGATAAAACATAGTCGCCATTTTTAGGATCACTATATCCCGGATCAATAAGAACAAAATCTCCTTCTTCTAAATTCTTTTCGTCCACTTTTGCTTTATTCATAGAATCTCCTTCAACCCGCAGAGCAAAAATACCCTCTTTTCTGTTTAGAGTATCTCTTGAAACTTTTAGATAGCCCTCTATATTTTCTTCGGCATAAAGCGTGGCCGGACCAGCATTTGCCGCACCGAGCACCGGAACTGAAAAAGATTTTATCTCTTTTGGGAGTATTGATTTAATAACCTCATCCGGTTGAATGGTAATAGACCTCGGCTGGTGTGCTTCCTTTTTAAGGTACCCCTCTTTTTGAAGTTTATTAATGTAGTAGGAAGCCGTGGAAACGGACACCAGCTTGAAATGCCGCTGGATCTCTTCTAGAGAGGGGGCGACTCCATTTTTTCCGATATACTGCTTGATATAGTCAAGAACTCTTTTTTGTTTTATCGTAATCATATCCATTTGCTATTCTTTTTCTAATTTGCTATACTTGTATTATAGAAAATATGGACTAGGTTGCAAATAAGTTATCCCCAGCTTCAAAAGGTCGCAGGAATTATAAGTAATAAGCACAATCTAAGTATGGGACACAAAAAAGTGACGAGCCGTCGTATGGCACGACGAGCCAGTAAAGCCTTGAGAAGTAAACGAACTTCCAAAAGCACAAAAAGACTCGCGGGCAGTACTCTTGCCCAGAGTCGCGGTAGACATTCCAAAAAGAGAAAAAGATAAAGTTTTACTACTCATAACAATCATAAAAAAATGACCATGAAAACCTACAACGTATTTATTAGTCATTCGTGGAACTACGGAGATGCCTATGATAAGTTGGTCAATATGCTGGATAAAGCAGACCGCTTTAGTTATAGAAACTACTCTGTACCAAAAGACAGTCCGGTTCACAACGCTTCAACCGACAAAGAGCTTCTAGACGCAATAAAAGAAAGGATGCAGTTTTGTGATGTCGTACTCATTCTTGCTGGAGTATATTCTACATACAGCAAATGGATAAATAAGGAAATACAGTTGGCAAGCAATGGTTTTACAAGTCCAAAACCAATAATTGCAATTCAGCCATGGGACAGTGAAAAAACATCTCGTATTGTCAAAGATAATGCCGACAAGATTGTCGGATGGAATACAGACCCCATTGTTTCTGCAATTAGAGAATTGGATTAACTATGGACGATAAACAAGTCCTATTTGAACAGTACAAGCTTGCTGTTGAAATGGCGGATAGAGTTAGTGCACGCAGAGAGGGTGCTAATAAGATATTTTTAACCGCCAATTCAATAGTTTTTGCTTTTTTGGCTACTCAGAGTATATTTTCTGAGATACATATTTTTATTGCCGTATTCGGTATATTTTTATGTTTTGTCTGGGCAGAGATCATCAAAAACTATAGGACTCTCAATTCTGCGAAATTTGCGATTATACATGAAATGGAAGAAAAACTACCTTGGAAAGTTTACAAAGATGAATGGGCAAGATTAAAGCAGGGGAAAGATAAAAAGACGCATTCAAAGTTAACAGTGACGGAAAAACAACTGCCATGGGTATTTTTAGTATTTTATACTTTTCTTTTTATTTATGTCGCGGTTTCGTTTTTTTAAATACCATCTTTTGCCATATTCATATACTAAAAACACGCCTTCAGGTGAAAGCGCCCCTATGAGGCAATTTTTGCTCTTAATTTTTTTTACAAATGCACTTTATGTATATTGTGCACGTTCCGAAAGGGTGTATCTGAGCTCCATTTCTAAGCGAGGTTCTAACCCCGGTACTATAACTCACTTCATTCGTTAAGTACGGGGCAGGCATTGGATGGGATCTTTTACCGTAGTTTTGTAAAAAGCGCTCTCCAACAACGTCTTAGTGTCATCTGGATAGGCAAATCAGCACCAGTTTGCTGCAATATTAAGCATAAACGGCTCCTTGAGAGCTTGAAAAGAGGTTCTAACGTCATCTATAAAAGTGCACAGAATTTCACTTTGAGCATACTTTTCACGGATTTTTCCTTTATTCCCGACAGTTTTGAGAGGTTCTAACCGGCATATTTTCTTGAGGAAAAAAATCC
>PFCN01000021.1 GCA_002774705.1 Candidatus Niyogibacteria bacterium CG10_big_fil_rev_8_21_14_0_10_42_19 | reverse complement strand
TTGAGGTTCTGGCCAAGTCCGAGTATTATGTGAAGAAATTACCGGCAGAGTGCAAAATTGGGTGGGGTTATTCAAACCCTTGCTTAATCACTAAACTCTTGTTAATATAGCTTCATGTCCAGCGAAAAAGAACCAAAACTATACGAGGCGGCTTATTTCATAAGTGGCCTTTTGGATGAAGAAAAAGCCAACGAAACCTCAAGAAACCTAAGAGAGTTGGTCGAAAACACCAAAAATATCATTGTCGAGGAATCCCCCCTTAGGCGTCATAAAACAGCTTATCCAATAAAACAGCAGACGGAAGGATTTTTTGGATGGCTTAAATTTCTAATGAAACCGTCCGGTATAAACGACCTTTCAAATAAAATAAAGAGCCTCCCGGGAGTCATTAGGGCAAGCGTAATCGAGACCAAGCGTGAAGAATTCGTGAAACGAAAAATTAAAACCAAGAAAAAGGTGGTCACCGAAGAAGAGATCGAGCGCATAGAAAAGATCGACCAAAAACTTGAAGAAATATTGGGATAAATAATTTTTATCAACTAATCATTAATTTATGAATCTCAACAAAGCATTCATTATAGGCAATATGACGCGCGACCCGGAGATACGCAATCTTCCTTCGGGACAAGCGGTAGCAAATTTCGGAATAGCTACCAACCGTTTTTGGAACAAAGACGGACAAAAACAGCAACAGGCCGAATTTCATAACGTAGTCCTTTTCGGAAAACTGGCCGAGATCGCAAAACAATACCTATTCAAAGGAAGTATGGTGATGATCGAAGGAAGGATACAAACCAGATCATGGGCCGGTCAAGACGGCCAGAAACGCTGGCGAACCGAAATAATCGGCGAGCGCCTGCAATTAGGACCAAAGTCGGGACAAAAAACGCCCGTCGAAAGCGCCGACACTCCGCCTAAAGAAGAAGTTGAGTCGGTAAATTACGGCGAAGAAGACATAAACCCCGAAGATATACCTTTTTAAATATATGTCTGATACTAAACAGTGCTATTTTTGCACATCAAACATAAAATCAATAAATTATAAGGACGCGGAAGTGCTTAAGCGTTTTTTAAGCCCGCAGTCAAAAATCCTCCCGAAACGCAAAACATCGGTCTGCGCCAAACACCAAAGAAAAATGGCTCAAGCCGTAAAAAGAGCGCGCGTCCTGGGACTCGTGCCTTTCATGACGAGTTAAATCCAAAAAACATTTAAAAACTACTTATAAACCACGTGTTGCCTATAAACCACATGTCATTTGCCAATTTAAAATTTACTGGAGTTTTTATCGTTCCTTCTTTAGGATCATTTATTACAATAAATCCGGCGACTTCCTCTCCCAACGATTCTTGTTCGGGAAGATCTATTCCTAACCTCATAAATTGACCAAGAGCTATTCTGTCTTCAGGCTCCATCAATTTCAATACTAACACTGCTTCGGCGAGGTCTTCTTTTATTATAAAACTTGACGCACCATCAATATTATCAAATGCCAGGGCATCTGCAAATTTGATCAATGTTTCTCGGGGAGTACTAACTAAGGGAACAATAATACCGGAGATCGTTCCTTTGCTAACGTCCTCCACAAATCCTCCCCCCGCTTCCGGTTTTGCCAAATATCTATATACAATTTCCAAACTATAAGAATACTTATCTCCGATATTTAGATCTTTCGCGGAAGGGATCGACAAATAAAAAGGTTCTGGCGAGGTTCTACCGCGTATAAAAGTTTTCAAAGGAAGAATGTATTCTTGAGAATCTATTTTAAAGTTCAAAATATATGCATTAATATCGTTAAAATTATTTTTAATATTAAATGTTATCTCTCCGTCGTCATCAATAGAATAATCAACCGGAACAAGTCCTGAAAAATTAGTAACTATTATAGCTTCATCAGGCAGGGTAGATTCTGACGGGTTGCCTGGAACTTGAACCGTTGCCTGGTCCTTTGCGTTAAGTTCTGCCACATTCATAGGCTCTTCTTTAGCCACAAAAAAGTAGTAAGCTGCGCCCGCGCCTCCTCCAAGTATCAAAAACGCTCCTATTATCATGACTATCATAAATTTAAACCTCTTCGACTCGCCCGACTGCCAATATGGCTTTATGTTCGGGTTTTGCGTGGAAAAAGCATCCAACGCCTCATTCACCTCCGCTTCAAACCAGCCGGCTTTTATCAATTCCGTCCTGATAACATCATCGGACGCGCCCGAGGCCTTGCTTTCTTTTATATAATTTAAAACTTCTTGGTTTGGCATATATTTATTTAATTAATTCAGTAATCTTAATGGTCAACAAAATGTAGGTGCGACTAAACCCACAAGAACGGTGATTAAAATAAGCTCTACGAAAAGAAATAATAATATTTATGGTGACCCTCCAGGCGTGTACATGTCTAACACATAATTTAATTCGCCTTTTTCCCAAAAGGAATGAATTTCGGGAACTAGAAAAGACCCGCACGCCGAAATTAAATTGGGCAAAATTATCAAAAATAGCAATAATAAAAATATATTCCTTTTCATACTTAACTATTTTTTAAATTTACCAATAATATATATTATAATTTAAAATGCGTCCAAAACCACCCACACACCTACCCATTCGCCTATTCGCACGAATTAGACCATAGAAAGTAAAACAAACGCATATCAAAAAACCAATTTTAAAACTGGTTTTTTAAAGTTGGTTATTTCTAATTACCCGTAAAATATTGACTCTTATAATTTTTCGATTTCTTTTAGATCTTTGTCCGGCAAATATAAAATAAGCAACCCAATAATAATGCCACCTAATGCCGTCCAAGCATGGCTACCGCCAAAGATTAATTTATCCGTAGCGTCCAGCACATACCATATTCCTCGCCAAATTAAAACCAACCCGATGACTACGGAAATATTTTTCACCAGATAATTCAGGGTTAATTTATTTTCAACCATATAATTTATTTAAATAAGACCGCCAACCACCATTTCAAAAAAGACGGACAAACCCCTAAATTTCTTTAATTTTGTTTACTATCTCATCTCGTAAAGCGGTATTTTCTTTAAGAAAAATTTTGGCGTTCTCAAAACCCTGACCAAGTTTAGTGGAACTGTATGACAAAAATGCTCCGGATTTTTTAACTATGTCGTGCTTAATCGCTAGACTCAAAACATCACCCTCAAAAGATATTCCTTCGTTGAACATAAGATCAAATTCGCATGTCCTGAACGGAGGAGCCACTTTATTTTTAACTACCTTGGCTCTCACGCGGTTACCTATCACTTCTTCCCCTTTTTTGATCTGGGCGGCTCTGCGCACCTCGGTGCGGACCGAAGCATAAAATTTCAACGCTTTCCCTCCCGGAGTAATTTCGGGATTGCCGAACATGATACCGATCTGCATCCGAATCTGGTTTATGAATATAACTACGGTCTTTGTGCGGGAAATTATGGCCGAAAGTTTTCTTAAGGCGTGCGACATAAGGCGCGCTTGCAATCCTATATGCTGTTGACCCATATCGCCTTCTATCTCCGCGCGAGGGGTAAGCGCGGCGACCGAGTCAATCACCACAATATCAACGGCACCTGAACGGATAAGATTTTCGACTATTTCCAGCGCCTGCTCTCCGGTGTCCGGCTGGGATATAAGCAGATCGTCTATTTTTACTCCTATTTTTTTGGCATATTCCGGGTCAAGCGCGTGTTCGGCATCCACAAACGCGGCCATTCCTCCTTGCTTTTGGGCCTCCGCAACGGTATGAAGCGCTAAAGTGGTTTTGCCGGAAGACTCCGGACCATATACCTCAATAATGCGACCTCGCGGAAAACCTCCCACACCTAAAGCAATATCGAGTGCGAAAGAGCCGGTGGGTATGACGTCCACGTCCACCCGCGGAGCATCACCAAGTTTCATAATTGAGCCCTCGCCATATTTTGCCTGTATCTCTTTAATTGCGCTTTCGAGGTTGGCGCGCTTCCCGTCAGATTGTTCTTTTGTAGATTTTTTTACCATATTTACAATAATTTTAAATGATAAATTTTTTCCGTCCGAGACTGACCCGCCTCGGGCGAAAATTTTATAATTTTTAAATAAATTTAAATTTCTAAATTTTTAAACCCGGTTCTTGATTTACGATGGCCGATTTGCATTTAATAATTTTCGAATTTTAATTTCTATTTCTCGTCTTCTTCAGTCGGATAGCCGGTGACATACACTATTCTTTCGTCCGTAAATCTTTTCCCGAATTTTCTTTCGGCAGAAACGCTTATGACATTCAACCCGTAAGGCAAGACTAATTCTTCTTCAAAATTGCCTTTTTCATCCGTAAAAATTCTCCGCCCATTAACGGTGAGTAAAGCGGCGTCCACGGTCTTACCGCTTACAATGACACGGCTTGAATAAAAATGGCTCCCCTGCGCGGGCTCAAATAATGAAAGCGAGGGGGCCAGAAAAAAACCGCGAAGCTGGAAAACAAGATAACCCGTGAATATTAAACCGAGTATAACAAATAGAAAATTACGAAACAAGGGGGACATACGTTAATTTAAAATGTAAAAATAAAAATATAAAATGACAATTTAAAATTTAAAAATTAATAAATTTTGCGAAGCAAAACTTTATAAGACCAAAATTTTTCATTTTTCCGCCAAAGGCGGATCCGCCTCGGGCGGAGATTTTTTAATTTTACATTTTTTACGACTGCATTGTCTTAAAAAAGTCCTCGCCTCCTCCTGTTTCCTTTTCTTCTTTTTTTGATTCCTCAAAGGTCTTGGCACCATACACTTCGCGGGCCTTTGCTCCTTCTCCCGGGCCGACGATCCCTCTTTCTTCAAGCATATCCAAAAGACGGGCGGCGCGAGCATAACCTACGCGCAAACGACGCTGAAGATAAGACGCGGAGGCCTTTCCCGCCTCCATTACAATATTCTCGGCCTCCATATAAAGATCATCTTCGGAGACATCCTGTATGGATACGTCATCAAAAATACTTTTGCCCTTTTCTTCCACGGAAGAAACATCGATCGATTCGCGTTCGTTTATAGCGTATTCGGAATAAGCCTCCTCGACGTACTGGGCGATCTTGGAGACTTCTTTTTCAGAAACAAAAGAACCCTGAATCCTTCTTGGTTTTGCGGCGTCCCCGGCAAGGAAAAGCATGTCACCGTTCCCTAAAAGTTTTTCGGCGCCGGCCATATCAAGGATAGTGCGCGAATCGACTTGGGAGGCAACCTGAAAAGCAATACGCGAAGTAATGTTGGCTTTAATAAGTCCGGTAATAACTTCAACGGACGGCCTCTGAGTGGAAACAACCAAATGAATACCTACGGCGCGTGACATTTGAGCAAGACGCACGATGGAGGCCTCAAGCTCCCGAGGATAAGTGGCCATAATATCGGCCAATTCATCAATAACGATCATTATGTAAGGCATGGGATGTTCTTGAGACTGAGCGGTTGCCTGATATGAAAGAATATCACGCACGCCTGCGGCAGAAATATACTCATAGCGCCTTTCCATCTCGGAGGTGCACCATTTGAGCGCGAGTATCGCTTTTTTGGCGTCAGTGATGACCGGAGCCAAAAGATGAGGAATACCCGAATATGACGAAAGCTCAACCCTCTTGGGGTCTATAAGCAAGAATTTAAGCTGACCGGGGCCGTTTCGGTACAAAAGCGAGAGCATCATTGCGTGAATAGCAACCGACTTACCGGAACCGGTAGAACCGGCTATAAGAAGATGGGGCATTTTATTTATGGAGGCGAAAACCGATTTTCCAGAAACATCCTTGCCTAAAGCCAGGTTAAGCGCGTGTTTTGAGTGCATAAACTCGTCGGAGCCGATTAATTTTTTAAGACCGACCAAAGCGATAACTCGGTTAGGTATTTCGATGCCCACAACCGAACGTCCGGGAATGGGAGCCTCTATTCTAATGGGGTGGGCGGCAAGAGCTAAAGCAAGGTCGTTGTGCAAAGCGGTGATACGCGAGAGTTTTACCCCCTGTGCGGGACGTAAAGTATATTGGGTAACGGAGGGACCGACGCTTACTTCGGCCATCTCGACATCAATCCCAAAATTTTTAAAAGTCCTTTGGATTATATTAGCGTTGGCTTTTATATCCCCGGAAGATGGTTTACCTCGATCATCTTCAAGCAGGTCAAAAGGAATGGGCTTGAACCCCTGATGAGAACGCTCTTTGCCCGGATTTTTGGCAACTAAAAATTCTCCTTCTTTCGTGTGTTCAATCCTTCCGATCTTCTCCGGTTTATTTTTTTCAATAACCACCTCTTCTTTCGCCTCTTCGCTTGTCTTAATTTCCGCCGGGGCAAGATCAATATTTTTCTTCTTTCTTTTAAAGATTCCTGCTACAATCCCGAAAAATGAGAGTTTCTTCTCTCCATCATCATCTTCTTCGAGGTCCTTTCTTTTAAGAATGGAGGAGTTCATTACCACTAGGATAGAAATAACGAACAACGCCATAACAATAATGAGGGATGCCCAAAAATCAAAAAGTCCGACCAGAGGCTTCGCCACGATCATTCCGGCAACACCGGCCACTCTATCACCAAAAACTATGTCGGCGGCACCAAGCGTGCTGAACAAGAATAAGAGCCCACCGATGACCGTTGGCAGTAAGAAAGAGGGACGGAAAGACAAGACTAAAGAGAAACCGACAATAAAAAATAAAATGGGGATTAAAAACTCCATTTTACCGAACGATCTTTCGAATATTCGTTCTATAAAAGCGCCGACAACGCCGGCTCTTCCAGTGATGGAAAGGACTAATATGAACGACACGCAAAATGAAAAAACCGCGAAAACCGACTGTTTGGTCTCTTGGTTTAAGCCCTCAAACCAACCTTTCTTTCCGGGCTTTTTTGGATGACGATTTTTTTTCATCATATTTAATTATATATATAAATAAGGGATATTTACAATAATACATAACGTAACCGCCTCCAAGTTAAAAGTTCAAAACTCTCCGCCCGAAGCTGATCCTTATGCCATATCGGCACGAGCTAAACGGGCAGAAAAGTTCAAATCAACCCCCTGGCTTAAAGTTAAAATCTAAGCCTTAAATTTGATTTGAAATTTGGATTTTGTTATTTGAAATTAAAAATGCCCCCCGTATTAGAAGGGAGGCTTTTTAAATTATTACCCAAAGAACGAAAAATGTCAGTGAAATTACGCCGAATATCCAACTAAGTGGAATAAAAATATTCGCGCTTTCCGGCCTGACTATGGGTGAGGATATCCATTTTTGAATATCCTTACCGTCTTCAATGTTAAGATATTTTGCTCCAAAAGCTTCGGCGCTTAGGCGCAAGGTCTCTTCATTCAATGCCGAAACGTAACAGATATCATTTTCAAATTTATTGATCAGGCATCCTGCTTTTTCTCCCTCTTTGTTGAATACGGGAACCTCCGAGGGAAAATTTTTACCGACGCCAATAAATAGAAAATTGAACCCGCTTTCAAAATATTCGCGAAGCTCGGCTTCCAATTTACTTTCTTCACCGTCATCATCATGCAATGAGACCGGATTACCTCCTCCGTCTCCAAACATGACCACGTTAAGAGGTTTTTCCCATCTACGAGTCTGGTTCAAAAAATAAATAGGAAAAAGCTCAAGCGAACTTGAATCATTCCAGGCGTTCCACCAATCTACCAATTGAAGCTGATTTTTTATAAGAGCCCTGTCCGTCACAGGCGTCGGAGGCAATATAACCATAAGAGTGTCAAAATACTCTCCAGAAAAGGCTAGAATGGAAACCGAAGAGGTTTTTGGTAAATTATCAAGTATCCCAAAAAAGGTTTTTTTGGCTAGTTTGATCCTCGATATTTTTTTACCATCCAGCTCGTAGTAGTCTTCAATCATCTGGCTTAAGGTTATGTCAAAGACAAAAACATAAGTTGCCCCGTCGGCTTTTTTGGGAATTTTAATATCAGCCGTTGAAAGAGAGGCAAAAACAAGAGCCATAAAAAAACAAATTAATTTTATAGCACCGGTGAATCGCGACCATCTCTTGGTCTCCTGCCACAACGATCTCTTCGAATAAAAAATCGATAATGCCGAGGCAAAGAGCAACAACGCGATAGGCAAGATAACACTAAGGCTTAGTCGGCTCATAGGGGGTAATGCCTGGCTTTTGGCCTCTTTGGGGTCGTCGGTCGCCATTAGGTTCTTCCGCTAGGTTACGGGATCTAACCTCAAGACCCGAAATAAATTTATTGAGAATCTCGGCATTCTTTTTGGCTTCCATAAAATAGGGATTCATCCTGATCGCTTCGTTATAATACTCAAGCGCGGACTTTAATGCAGGAAGGCTTTTTTCGGCAACAGCTTTGTTGAAAGTGGTGTTGCCCAAATTATAAAGAAAGATATGTCGATACCGTCTCGACCAACCCAAAGCTTCGGCATAGATCTTAAAGCTGGCATTGTAACTCGTACGAACTTCATAGGCCCGCGCGAGCAATTCGTATTCGCGACGATCCCTCTCCAGCCGTATAAAAGAAAACAAGGCCGACACTAAACTTAAAACCGCTATTGAGGCAAACATAATCGTGATTTTTTTCAAATCAGCCATCCTTTCTTTTCCGGACCATTAACCCGAATAAAACAAATATCCCCAGTAAGCATAAAAGCGCGAAGGCCGTCTTAAAAAGCAACGGAGCCAAAAGATGATTGGATCCCTCCACAGGACGGCGGATGATCCCCGATTCAAGCGACCTAATGTTATTTATAACCTCAGCAATCTCCAGATTATTATTAGCACGAAATGCTTTCGCGTTACCGACTAAGGAGTATTTATTAATAAATCCAAACATATCATCACTCGTCTTCCAATTATTCTCATCTCCTATAAATACCCACCAAAAATTAACATTTACCCGAGAAAACCAATAAACCATATCTTCCACGCCATCGAGGCGTCCGACACCGTCGGAAAGAAGGATTATTGCCCGCGAATTAATAGACTCCGTGCTTTCAAAAAAGCTGATGGCTCTCATCAAGGCCTGATCAATAACGGTTCCGGAAAGATCGGTCGTAGGAGCAAATAAAATACTCGTAAATTCTTTTTTGTCGGACAGAAAGCCGGAACGGGTTACGACAGCTGAACCGAAATCAACAAGAGCATATTCATCTCCGGGGCGCAAATAAACGAAATCTTTGATCAATTTTGAGGCAATATCTATGTTTAAAACACTTCCTTCTTCGTCTTCCTGTTTGGTGAACATTGATGAACTAACGTCGCGAACAAACACAATCTGCGCTCCCTCTTCTATCCTTAAGATTTCTTTTGCCTTATAAACAGGTCCAGAAAGAGCCAGAACCAGGCAGATAATAACACCCATTGAAAATATTTTTGAAGCAAAGACCGTTTTACGGGCAAGATTATTTTGGGGCAATATCAGAAAACTCGAAAAATTAAACAATACCCACGGCCTCAATCTTAAAAAGGGAAGAGGGGCCAAAATCATGAGTAACAGAATATATGGATGATCAAAATGCATGGCCCCTCCTTTCTTTTGTTTCGCAAATTCTCATTTTTTGCAGTAAAGATCTCAAACCGGCGATCTCTTCTTCCCCCGCGGAAAATATTTTTTGGGAAAAAAATATTTCCTCGGATAAGGTAAAAAATCGCTCAAGTTCACTTCTAACGTTTTCGAATTCCGGGTGGTCTTTTATGAATGAACCTATTTCGGAACGGAAACACGCGCAACCGGCGTAAGAGTTGATAGCGCGATGAGTTATAAGCATCGCTTCTTTAAGAGAGTTCACGTTGTTCAGTTGGTTTAAAGCAACCCCAAAAACCGAATTCCTACGCAGTCTTACATATATATACAGATAATGCGTAAGAACGAACGAGAAGAGCAGAGACGCAGAAACCGCGAATATCGCTAAAGAAAAAAAGAAATATTTTGTATCCGGCTCTTGCGGTGCCACTAAAGGACTTATCATCAAATTTTCTGCCTCTTCTCTTGTCGCTAAGGGCGAAACAGTGGCGGAATACAGCGGTATGTATACGAAGAAAGTTCTTTCTTTGTCCGAAAAGCTAAGGCGATATTCGGGAATTTCTATAACACTAGTTTCAAAAGAAGCATAAAATATCCGATATTCAATCGTCAAACGATAAATATTCCTGTTTCCGGTTTCTTTAGCCTTGTCCAAAATGACTCTTATATCCAACCAATCGTTGATCTTCATTCTGCGAAGGCTCAACTTTTCCTTATTAAGAAGAATTTTACCCCGCGTCACGATCTCCGCTTTTATTACAATGGTGTCTCCATATACATATCCGAAATCGTGTTCCGGCATATATACTTTGAACTCCGCGACCCCACCTTTTTCGCCCGCAACTTCCTCGTAAGCGCCCAACTCTTGAGAGGTTAAGAGGGCGACGAGGAAGAATCCGAGGATGAATATTAACGTTCTGCTTTTCATCTCCCTCGCCTCCTTATTTAGTTTAATCGATCAAATATTCCTTCTTTCCAAAAAGAATTTAGCCACTTCATACGATTTAAAATTATCCATCACAAACAAAGGATCAATTTCAAATCCCGTAAAAGTTCTTTTTAAGATGTTTCGTCTTTTAAAGAGCATTTTACGCATGCGCTCTTTACGTTTGGGGGTTATGATATCCGGACGCAATTTATTCGTTTCCGGATCATAAAAATAGACAAATCCCCAATCGGGCAATCTTTCGAATTCAGCAGAATCCCAAAAAATTACCGGGACAACATCATGGATAAAAGCGACATTCGAAAGAAAATCGAATATTTTATCTTCCGGCTCATGAAAATCGCCGAGCCAAAAAATAAGGGACGGTTTTGGGGGTATGAAATCGATTGTTCGTGAGATATCCGCACACTTTCCTTTTCGAGGCGCGAATTCGCATAAATACTCACCGATCTCAAGAGCGTACGAGCGCGACGTCTCCGGCTCAAAATAATGCACGATATCATCATCATAGAGAATGAGTCCAAATTTATCCCCCGCTTTATAGGCCGAGTAACCGATGGATGCCGCTAATTTAGCAACCTCATCCATCCTCTTTACCTTCCCGCAAAAACCCATCGAAGCGCTACCGTCAACGATCGCCATGACCGTTATCGCGCTTTTCTGCTCGACTATTTTTACGAGAGGAATACGACTGCCCGACGCAAAAGTGGTATTCCAGTCAACTTGATCAAAGTCCGAACGGTTAAATATCGTATCATAACCTTTGACTCGAAAACCCGAACCTTCAACCGAGCTTTTATGAAGCCCGGGCGCAAGGTCACGCGAAAGTCTTTCAAAAAAATAATCAATTTCCTCGATAGAGGAAATTAATTTTTCTTTATCCATTCCCGGGCGCCTCGATCTTGGAAAGAACCGCCCCCAAAAAATCACGGGCAAGCATTGCTCTATTCCTATCGCCTGCCGCGCGCTGATTTACGAATATGCGGTGGCAAAGGGTTTCATACGCAATACCGATAGCATCCTTTGGAGTCACATAGTCCGCCCCGCGCCTTAACGCCACTATCTTCGCCAGACGCCTCCATTTGGCGCCTCCTCGTGGAGAGATACCTGAAGCGTTAAAACGATTATCCACCAAAGAATCAATGTCGGTTATGCCTTCAAGCTTAACACCAAATCTGGAAGGAAACCGCGTTGCCAGAATGACATTAAACAGGTAGTTCTTCATCTCCGGACTCATTTGTACCGAGGCCTGTATGCCTTCGACAGCCTCCTCGAGATCCGAAAGATTTTCAAAAACGCTATTAACTCTCCTGACTAATTTGCCGGGATCGTCGAATTCGGAATTAGAGATAATCTCTTTTTCCGATTTCTCGTCCGGATAAGAAAGCTCAATATTTACCATAAACCTATCAAGCTGCGGCTGTGGAATTTCGAATGTTTCCCCTCGGGTAACTTTGTTCTTTGTCGCAAATACCCTGTTATGAGAAAGATCGATCTCCTGTGTTGGGAGAGTCAAACGAAATTCGTTCATAATCTCAAACCAAAAAGCTTGGGCTTGAGAAACGAATCGGGTAATTTCGTCCAAAAGAGTAACCGTAAGCACGTTCGCTTTGGTAATGAGAGGGCCTTTATAAAATTTTGGGTTACCCTCTTCATCCGGTTCGGTTACGTAAAGAAATTGACTCGGAGTAAAATCAGGACGTCCGTCAAATTTGACCATGGCTCCCCCGAGAGCACGCGAGACGGCAAAACAAAGAGTGGTCTTGGCAAGTCCGGGAAGACCGTCAAAAAGAATGTGGCCACGGCTGAATACGGCCGTTACCACAAGACGGATAATATCATCAATCCCAATGATGGATTTTTTTATTTCATCTTCACATGCGATCATTTTGTTGCGGTAATCATCCATTTTTTTATCGCCAATCTTCATCTTTTTATCTCCTTTTGATACCACAAATTGTCAAAAAACTTATATTTATCATAGGTTTTATGGGCTTTAAAGTCAATCTAACGTATTAAATCATCTAAAATCTGACTATATGGGTATCGGTTAAATCATCTAATTTCTGACCGTAATCTAATGCGGTAAAATGAGTAAAAAT
>PFCN01000032.1 GCA_002774705.1 Candidatus Niyogibacteria bacterium CG10_big_fil_rev_8_21_14_0_10_42_19 | reverse complement strand
TGAAGCAAGCACGAATGGCATAAACGCGGAACCTGGGAAAGCGGGGGCGGTGTAATTAAAAAGTTTTTCTAAAATATCCGAATAGAAAACTATCGGGATCGACAGGATTAAACTTACTATAAATTTGTTCTTAAATATATTTTTTGAATGACCACTATGTTTGTCTAGATCGGATTGGTCGCGCTTCTTTTTTCCGGGTACAAGTTGCATACCGCATTCCGGGCACATTCCTTCCCGGTCTCTGACTATTTCCGGATGCATGGGGCAGGTATAAATATTTTCAGGCTCTTCAATGTTTTGTTTGTTTCCGGGTACAAGTTGCATACCGCATTCCGGGCACATTCCTTCCCGGTCTCTGACTATTTCCGGATGCATGGGGCACGTATAATTTTTTTTTGAAGCGTTATCTCTTTTATTTTCGGCACTACCGCCGTAACAATGGCTCATATTTTTTTATTTTGATTAATTATAAAAATAATAATTCCTTTAATATATTTATTTTTTATCAAGATTTTTTAAAATATCGCAATTCCCGTTCGTCGTGTTCAAATTCAACTTAATTATGGTTATTTTTTTAATAATTCTTCATTTATTATTCTTTCATATTCTTCAAGCGGGTTCAAGCCGTCAATGAGCCGGCCGTTTATGAACACGGCGGGCGTGCCGGTCGCACCATTTGCGGATGCGTCCTTTGTATCTTTCTCTATCTCCGCTTTATGTTTCTCGGAAAGGAGACATTCTTTGAACAATGGAACATTTAATTCCAAGGAAGACGCGATTCCTAAAAGGTCATCGGTTGTATAGACGGAACCGTGCGCGTGATCGCCACCGATCGCCGCTTTATCGTGAAGATAATTTGCAAATTCCCAGTATTTGTCTTGGTCTCCGGCGCAGTTGGCCGCTTCCGCTGTTAAAATGGAATTTTCGCCCATAGTGATAAGGTCGCGATACACATATTTTATTTTTCCGGTTTTGACATACTTTTCCATGATCGTAGGTTTTATTTCGCTTTGGAATCTGGCGCAATATTGACATCTATAATCGCCAAAGTAGACAAAAGTAACAAAAGCCGCGGGATTACCCAACGTCGGATCGTCGTCTTCATCTATTTGTTTTATTTTTACCCCGGCGGTTTGCAAGCGATCATTTTTAGCGTTTTTTTCGGCCTTTTCCGGCCGTAAATAAATAGCTCCCGCAATTAATAGTCCGGCTATTATAATAGCAATGGGGATAGTATTTGATCCGTTATTTTTATTTATTTTTGGGTGTTGCATTATTTTTTTATATTAATTTTTTGTTAGTGACCACTCGAATCTTCTTTCGGCTATTCCGCCAACTCGGCGAATAATAAGAGTGGCCGTTTGAGGAGAGGGAATTATTTTGCCAAAATGCAGAATTCCCGAACGATGATGGCCTCCTACGGGATCGCCGTTCCATACGGTCGGTTTATATTCAGCGCCTTTTTCGTTTATAAGAACGGAAAGGGCGGTTAGGTCTTCGGTTATTTCCACGGAGTGGGTATTTAATATTATTTCAAAACTCACATCCGAAAGACTTATCGGCCTTACCGTGATCGTAACCGGGCCTTCTTTTGATACTTGAATATCTAAGGATGAGTCCATTTCTTCGCCGATCTTATTTATTAAATCATTATTTTTATTGTCCGGCTGGTTGGTTTTTATAAGAACGGCAATAACGATAACTCCAAGAATACCGATAATTATGTGCAGATTTTTTTTTATGTTTTTCTTTGCTTGTTGGACGCGCTTTATGGATAAAATTTTGGATGATAAATAAATAATGCCCGCAAGGTTAAAAAATAAACCGATCCAAAAAAGCTCTATTTGATATTGGGCGAGAACGGTGATTACTCCAGCGATTCCGAGAATAGGAAGAATATTTACAAGATAATGTGAACAACATGAGATCATGGCAACGGTCGAGGTAGTTCCGGTAACGCCTAAGACTCTCCCGCCATTATCTGAATTTCTGATTAAATTTTTTAGATATGAATATAAACCTATTTGGATTCCAAATCCCGCAGATAAACTCAAAATAAAATACCAATAGGAATTAAATTGGTCTTGAGCAAAATTCCAGCCCGATACTAGTGAGAGAATTGTAAAATATATTCCCAGCAAAATAATGCTGGCAAGGATTCCGTATGTGGCAGGTTTTATGAGTTTTAGAAACATAAATATTATTAATTAAAATAAAAAAGGGGAGGAGGGGTTCTCCTCCTCCTCCCTTGAGTTAACACCCATCTTTGCAGTGGGCTGTCGCGCGAAGCATCCAGCGCTTCATATAGCCTCCTTTCTCTTTATGGGGGATTTATTTAAGTCACCCCCCATATATATACTATGTCAAATAAGATGCGTTTTTTTATAAGCCGCATCCCGCTCCTTGAGGTGCTTTCTGCGGGTTAACATCGGAGCGAACTTTCGCAAAGCCCGACGCGCTTGAAAAAGCCGGGCCCAAGACATCTTTAGGGTTTATTTCAGACCATGATACCCCGCGCTTTTGGAAATATTTGGAGATGGTGGTGTAAGTGTCCTCAAACCAAAACGAGTTGAGTATTAAAGCGGTCTCATACATCTCCTTTTCGGATAAACCTTGCGCGGCCATCAGTTCGAGAGCTCCAAGCATAGCCATTCCGTGGTTGCAGTCGGGGAAATAAGTGGGATTGTCGCAACACGGCCGATAAATATTTTTGGAGGTTTCCTCCACCAGTCTTTGTTGTTCGGGAGTAAGCATTACGAACGCATGCATGCTGTAATGCGACATCGCGCTATCTTTGGCTACCATCCATCCTCCGGTCGAAGCAAATCCGCCCACGCCTCCTTCAAATCGCGGGTCGTTCATGGGGCCGGTCTCAAGGATGGAGTTTTTGTTTGCAAGGCCGAATCCCCACAGAAGATTAAGTATTATTCCGGAATTTTCACGCGTTATTTTGATGTATGAATTATTTTTACCGTAAAGAAGTTCTCTGGCATAGTCGTCCAATCCTCCTCGTTGGGTGTATATCTGTTCTACTTTAACCGGATCGATCACTCCCTCGTCTATCATTCTTTTTCCCAGATCATCCCACTTTATGGGTAATGTTACCGAATTTTGCGGGAGAACCCCTTGAGCTTCGATCGCGGTTCCGTTGGTAACGTCAGACGGCAGACTATATGACGCAAGGCCAAGCAAAACCACGAACATTATTGAGAAAACGCGAAAAGGAATCGATTCCGTTAATTTAATTTTAGTTTCCATATTAATCTTGATTATTGCTTTTTCTTATTGCTTTGTAAATGAAAAAGCTGAGGAACGCGAGAAAAATAACTCCCCAGAACATATCGGGTATGTTCGCTATTTCTTCCAGAACTTGTTGCGAACGCGCGAAAAGGATATCCTCTATTTTAGCCTGAAAATCCGGAGACCAGTAAACATTTCCGGAAAAGACCATAAAAAAGAAGATCGCGCCCATCGTCAAAAATACCGCGCCGGCGATAAGATTGGTCGAGTGAAAAAATCTTTTTTTACCAAACAGACTGAATTCCAATATTTTCCCACGGATAATCCGTGAGTTTTCTAAACTAAAGCTTTCGTAAAAATAGGCGATGAGAAAAAGAGGGAAGGTCATCCCGAAAACATAGGCAAATGTTACTATTATCGCTTTCCAGAAAACCCCGGAAAGTACTGCAAGACTAATCGCGCCCGCAAGGACCGGCGCGCAGCATGATGTGGACGCGCCCGAGAACATCCCCAAAAGGAAAACCGATTTAGGATGCTGGTCTCCATCTTGGATGGCGCGCGCCCCCATATTTTTTGGCATTGGAATGATCGAAAGCCCCTTGCCCATTACCGACATTATCCCGAGGCCTATCATTAAAGCTCCCCCAAAAAAATATAATGAGCTATGATAGTTGGCGAACAGTTCGGCGAGCCACGCCGCTCCAAGGCCGATAGGTACTATTATCGTGGCTATTCCGATAAAAAAGAAGAAGGTCATTTTCATGACGTGCTTTTTTTGTCTGAAAGCGGAAGCAAGGTATGATGGCAGGAGAACCGATATACAGCAGGGCGCGAATAGCGCAACCATGCCCGCCAAAAACGAAGCGGCGATCGATGCTAAGAATATTGTTTCCATAAATTTATTTAATTGCTTACGGTAGCCGTAAAGCTAAGATCAAGTCTCGGAGATTTTGATGAGTTTGTTTCGAGATATATCGTGCGTTGGGCATAACCTACGCCTGCCGGTCCGTGTGCCGCCGGATCGAATATTGCCTCAATGATCGCTGTTTCGCCGGGCAAGATGTTGACCTCGTCGGCCCAAGGGGCGCCTCCGTGTCCAGGCATTCCTATTGGTCCGTAATTATTGCCAGAGGCATCCTTAATAAAAGCCGTTGTACACATGCAGGATGTATAAGCTTTAAGTATTTGTATTGTTTCCTCTCCGTTATTTACAACCTCGAACCTGTGAGATACGTTCCCGTCTTTCATGGAAATAGTCCCGAAGTTGAAGTTTTTGCTTTCCGCGCTAAGCACTCCCGCGGAATAAGCGGTGTTGTTCGCTTTTCCGTTTTGTCCTTTGTCCCAGTTGGTGGCCAACAACAACGCAAATCCTCCTATGAACAAAATGCTTATTAAGTATGATGCTATTTTTTTGTTTGTCATGAATTTTAAAATTAAAATGCCCGTTCGGATGAACGGGCGCGTTTTAAATATTAATAATTGTCCGGATTGGTTTAATCCAATCGGACGCGCGCCCTTTGAAAATGAAGGTCATGCACGCTGTTATGAAGTGATATCCAAAAAAGGCATTCTTCCAAAAGAACAAAAACTGATTCTTTCAAATAAGTATTTATTTTATATAAAAAACCAAACGGCCGCCTAACTTTAAATAACCGGTCTAAAGACCCGGCAAACAAGAAGGCCGATAAAATAAAAATAAACAAAACAACGGATCCTGTGTTATTAAAAATTGCCCGGGTTAAAAGCACCGCTCCTGATAATTGATGTTCGGCTGACGCCAAAATTTTATTTATCGGCGGGCAAGCGTTGCCGGTCATGACCAGAAAAGGGCAAAGGGACCCGTGATTGTCCGCCATGTGCCAAGAAAAAACCTGCTGATTTATAATCAGCAACGCGATAATTATTAAGAAATAATGAAGAATTAATTTTTTATTTTTCATTTCATTTAAAATATGGGGTTCAGCGAGTATAGCATGTAGAAACCAAGCACTATAAGAAACAACCCCACTCCCAATCTCATCAGTCCCCGGTTGTCTTTTCGCCACGATTCCAATTTTTCGGATGAAGTGCCGAAATACGAAAGTCCGATCACTACCAGCAACGGTATTATAAAGATAAAGTTGTAAAGAAGCAAGAGAGGAACGGCTGTAGCAAAAGCTCCTTTGGAGAGAAGACCGAGTATTACAAGATACGGGGCGCCCGTGCATGGAAGCTCAACCATTACCACGAATATTCCCAAAACTCCGAGCATAAGAAAAAGCAATGCCGGGTTTCGTTTTTCCATTGTTTCTATTTTTTGAGTATATGCTTTTATCCTTTGCGAGGCTCCGGGGAACATCTGCAAAGAAAATCCTTTTCCGTACCAAAAGTAATCTTTTATTTCAATAAGACCCGCGACAATGGCTATTATGGCCGCGATCCAATATACCGTACTGGCTATCCCGACGCTTAGCGTGGCCTTGAGTATTCCGAGGCCTAAGACTAAATAGGTTCCGTATACTACCGCAGAATAAAAAAGACCTCCCAAGATCATCATTTTACCGCTCTTGAACACTCTAATCATAAAAGCGATTAGAAAAATAAGCACGCCTAAAACGCAAGGATTGATGCTGTCGATCAAGGCCGCGGTTATCACTATTCCTAATGTAAGTCCTTCCGGCATATTATCTTTTATTTTAGTTTATTTAATTGTATTTGAACATCCTCCGAATTCCGCTAGCGCTTCAATTTTTTGAAGTCCGATTACTCTTTTAATCTCCACCCCGTTATTCTCAATGACAAAGGATGGGGTTTTGGAAATATTTTTCTGGAGACAAAGTTCTGCCTGTGAATTTTCTCCTTCGGGGTGGCATTCAACCGAATTTAATTCTTTATATGCCTCTCCGAGAAGAGCTTCCTGCCTCCGGCAATTTCCACAAGTTTTTGATTTGTAATAAGTAACGTCATTCTCATTGAGACAGGAGACCAGCTCCGAATAATCCTCCGTTGCCACCGTCCCGGTTTGGGCAAAATAGATCACGCCCGAGGAGACGATGCCCGCGATAACAATGGGAACGGTCAGCTGAAATAGTGTTTTTGCGCGTTCTTTGGATGCAAAAAACGAAGTTATTAATATCCCAAACATCATCACTTTTGAGGTTTCGCAAAGAATACAGATCGAATCGATGAATAACAGCTCTGTTAGAGAAAAATAAAGCGATGGGATGAACATGAAAAGCGTAAGCAGGAAGATGGTTTTGAATATTTCGGGACTGCGCCTTGTGATGGCCAAAAACAAAATAAACGCGAAGAACAACAGGCCAAAGACCGAAATAGGTATTCCGAATATCGTTGAGTATATGCTTGTAGTTACGACGTCACAGGAAACTTCCGCCGAAAGATCGCAAAAAGACGTTTTGTTGGCAAGTTTAATGAATGTCAGATATGACATTATGGATAAACCGAAAAGAGCAAATGCGATTATCAATATTCGGCCTAGTCTGAAAGGAGATTTATTATTATTCATATCCATTTATTATATTATATTTTTTTGATTATGTTATGGGTCTTTATCCACATCGGCTTCAGGTAAAAAAATCCGCCGGCTTTAGCTGGCGGATTTTATTATTTGGTGTGCGTCTTTGGTGTATTTGACGCGGAAACTTCTAACGCAACATAGCATTCATTTCTTCGTAAATTTTTATGAGTTTCTGGGTTTCGGGTCTTTTGGGCAGGAGTTTGGTGAGGCGTTTGAACATCGGCATGCACCACGCGGCTATTTCTTTATTGCCGTGGGCGTGCTGCCAGGGTGTACAGCTGTAAAACGCTTTATCGTAGAGCGATCTTAAGGCGACCGAGGGGCTATCTGGCATAACGGCAAAAGCAATATCCATAAATTCATTCCACAGGCGGTGGAAATAATTGTCGGGGTGCTTCCAAAGCGGGAAAGGGATGTTATTTTTAAGGTCGTCTTTCGATGTGGACCAGGATCCTGCGGGCATCTGGTCTTCGGGGTCTGTTTTGCTGAATTTATGGAATATGAATTCAAGCGGGACTATTTTGGTGAGAGAAGAATGTTCGAATGTTTCACTGAAGAACGGAATTAAAAATTCACTTATCGCGTTTTTATGGTGGTGTCCTATGGTCTCAAAATCTATAGCGAGAATAATATAGGAATCTCTGGTGGTTCTCAACTCTTTTTGCCATTGAGCTTGTCCTATCACGAGCTCCATAAAAAATTCTTTTCCGGAATTATATTTTTTATGCGCGATCTTTTCGGACCAATAATTGGAGCGGAGAAGGGCTCCGCATTTGTTATACGAAGGGATCCAGTTTTGGGGCGCTTGTTCGTGTTGCGGAAGATTTGAGTGCTGATATACAAAAGGTCCGTCATCGGCGACAAACCACGAATATCCGACCTTCTTAAATAACGCCGGAAGGGCGGGCGAGAAGGCGAGTTCGGGGGGGAATATTCCCGGACATTTTTCGTCCGAAATGAAATGTTTTTGGAAATATTCGATATTAAGCCGGAGCTGTTTTAATACAATGTGTTCCGGCACAAGCGGCAGAAGATAGTGGTAGGCGGCGGTATTTACCAGCTCGATCTTTTTTTCTTCGTAAAGCTCCCTAATTCTTTCTCTGAAAGACATAGGAAGCTGTTCGGCAAGACTTTTCGCGATATCAAGCGAGATTGAAAAATTCTTATTTTCCTCAAGTGATCTGATGACGGGGTCGTATGATTCTTTGAATATTTGGCGGACTACTTTGTCTGATTGGGTCGGCGGCTGGTAGGCGTGCAGAAGAAAGCCGATGTATATCATTTTACCCTCCCCATTCTCCGGTATTTTCAATAAGCAAGTCTATAGATATATTCGCATATCGCGCCTTTTATTTTTATTGACAAAAATATTTTATGTTGTTAAAATTGGGGCAGATTTTAAATACTAAAAAGGAGAGTTGAGATGGTCATAGGCATACCTAAGGAAAGAAAAAGCCATGAAGGACGCGTCGGGCTTGATCCGAAGCATGTAAGCTTACTTAAGTGTTTGGGTCGCGAAATTTTCGTAGAAGAGAACGCAGGCGTTCTTTCGGGTTTTTCGAACAAGGAATATGTCGCGGCTGGCGCAAAGATTGTTTCTCGAGATGAGGTTTGGACGGGAGCCGACTATATCATAAAAGTGAAAGAACCCCTTCTGGAGGAGTATCGTTATTTGAAACCGGGTCTTATCATAATGGCTTTTTTTCATTTTGCCGGCAATCCGGAATTGAAGAAGATTTCGCTTGAGGCGGGTATTATTCCTGTTCCTTATGAATCAATTTACATCAAAGATGGGTCGCGCCCCATTCTTCGGGCAATGAGTCTTGTCGCCGGTGAGATAGCAGTGGATGTTGGGGCATATTATCTTCGCAAGATCAATCTCGCTAAGGGCGTTCTTCTTCGCGATGCGGTTGTTACTATAATAGGAGCGCTTGGTGTGGCGGGTTTCCGAGTTTACGAAATTCTTCGCGGATACGGCGTAAAGAAAATTTACGCTTTGGATTTGTTTTGTAATCCGGATAAAATTCGTCCCGAGGATATTTATTTAAGTACGCCTGAGAATATCGCTTATGCCATTCAAAGAAGTGATCTGGTAATCGGGGCGGCCGCAGTGAATCCGGCAAAGAATCTGCCGAAAATCATAACTCGTGACATGATAAGGTCCATGGAAAAATTTTCGGTTTTTGTAGACATAGCGATCGACGAAGGTGGAACCTCTGAGACGTCTTTTGTAACCAGTCATGATAAGCCGATCTATCTTAAGGACGGGATAATCCACTATTGCGTCCCCAATATGCCCGGGATCGTTCCTCGATCTTCAGCCCCGGCCCTGATCGAAGCGGCCTTCCCGTTTATTGAAGATTCTATAAGAACAACTAAGGTCGTAATAATTTAAGACAAGGGTTTTATAAATAAATGATCCCGGTTTCACTGGGATTTTTTTGTTCAACACTCGGTGTTGAACAAAATGATCTCTTCGATACCGAGCGTTGAACGCAGGAACGCTATAATAATCTTGGGAATTTATGACAAAAAAAAGTCCCGACATGGTCGGGATATTTTAATTTATTTTTGAAGATTTTTTGCTTCAGGGGGTTTTGTTATTTGCTGTTTCGTATTTTTCCAAGAAAGGAACATTTCTATAACCAAGCCGATGCCGGCTCCCATGAATGCTGCTGCCAAAAGGATCGAGGCCATAAAGTTGAATCCTTTGAAAAAATGGGTGAATGGAGAGAAGGCTCCTGGGTAGAATGCGTTAAGTATGAATAAAACTGTCGCGGAAAAAAACACATTTATTCCGGCGATACGAAGCATCAGCAGAAAAGTGGCCAATTTTTCCTCCTTTGGGTGGGTGGGGTTTTAATCGACAAGTAAACTAAACGAGGTAGATCTAATGATGCGCGGATATTCCTTGGCGCATTCTTTACAAAAAACTTTTTTATACGAACCTTTTCAAACCAACTTCCATTTCTCCCCCTTTAGATAGGGTCAGAGACCCAGATCCCCGGTATAAATGCTTAGAAATTCGGGAATAACGAACGCAAGCCCGATAAGCGGCAGAATCACTATTGCTACCATAATCACAAGCGACCACAGAAAATATTTCCTTATCTTTTCAACGGAGTCGTAAATAGCCGCAAGTTTTTCATCCTGCTCTTTTATTTTTTTTAAGACTTCTTCCTCCATATATATATAGTAACATAGACGGGACTCTTTTAAAAAAGGCCGCAGGAGCGCTCTTGCGGGGGTTCGGGATGCGCGGTTATGTCCTTTATTTCGGGCATGATCGACTGTATCTTTCCTATCGCCTCATGGCATATTTTATGAGCCCTTTCGAGAGAATATTTCGGGTCGATTATTATATGGATATCGAGAAAAATATGTTCTTTGTCTCCGCGATTCCTTATTTTATGGCATGATATTACGCCCGGTACCGAATTTACGATATTGATTATTTTTTCGGTTTCTTCTTTCGCAAACAAGCTTTTATCTGATAAGACGGATGTCGTTTCTATAAGGATTTTGTATATCATTTTTATGATGAACAGGACAACGAATGTCGCAACGATCGAATCTATGATTGGCGGGTATCCATATTTTATCAGCAGGAGCCCAATGATAACCGCTCCGGTCGTTGCATAGTGTGACTTGGTATGCATGGCATCCGCTTTCAAGAGTGTGCTTTTCAGTTCTTTTCCTTTTTTCAACTCATAGCGCGCCACAAATACGTCGATAATGACACAGACCGCGAGAATTGCGATTCCGGTCCATCCCGGGTTAAGGTTTAGTTTTGCGGGGTTAGAAAAATTTCCGGCAATTTCTTTTATGATCTCCCAGGCCGCTATCATCAGGAAGAAAAGTATTATTTGCGAAGCTATCGCTTCGTATTTACGATGCCCATAGGCGTGGCATTCGTCGGCAGGCTTTTCGGCAAGTTTTATCCCGAAATATCCTATAATATTTGTAAAACCGTCAAAAAGGGAGTGTATTCCGTCGGAAAAAATGCTTATGGCGCCGGTCAAAAGTCCCAGAGAGATCTTTGCGAAAGCGACTATCCAGTTAAGTATCAGAATACTTAAAAGCACTCTTTTTATTTCTCGATAGCGCATTTTTCATTCTCATTTCTTATTTTTTGAAAGAACCCTCTTTAGCGTAAATAATATTCGTTTTTTTATGAAAATCAAGTGAATCTCGTATAAAATAGCATTTACATGAAGTTTTTAGTGAATTTTATTTACTTTTCTTCGTGGTTATTCCGTATGTGGCGGGAGTCTTGGCAAGAGAACCAAAAGGATTGAAAATAAAAAAAGAGCTTAAGTAAGCTCTTTTTTTGTATTATTTTTTTTGAGAAGTTCCGCGAATTCAAGGACTAGGTCGGCATAAGTTGACCAACGGTTGTATCTTAAGATCGCAGATCTTTTTTTCTTGGGATATTTGGACCATCCGTTCTTTTGTAAATAATTCGCAACGCTTGCAATGGCATCCGCATGATTGAAAAGGTCAATGAACCCGTCTCCGCTTCCATCCACGGCAAATTTAGTGAATGACCACGGTATGAACTGCGGTATTCCGAAAGCTCCTTCGTCGGAGCCCATTATCGAGTAGGGGTCCCAGAAATTTTCATGCGTTATTTTAAGAAAATATTCAAGTTGGCTCAAAGCAAAATTTCGGCGAGACGGGCGTAGCACGTATGAGCTGAAAAGGGAATTTATGACCGATCTTCGGCCCAGATAGGACCCGCCGTGCGTCTCGATCCTGATGATTGACGCGATGATCTCGGGTGGGACTCCGTATTTTCGATGAGCCGCGTCAAAGTCGTTTTTAAACTTTTCCATATATCTTTTTGAATGCGCTACCGCATCCGCCGAAAGTATTCTTTTTTTAAAATTTCCTGCCTTTTTTATCTGCTCGGGTGTAAGCTTGGCCGGCAGGATCGAATAATCCAAAGTCAGGCGGTCATCGGAAAGAATGGTTTTTGCGTAATTGTCATGGAACGCCGGAGATAATTTTTTAATCAAGTCGTCTAAAGACGCCTGTACTTTTTTTTCCGGAACTATATTCTTTTTGTGGAGATGGGAACTTTGAACCGAAAAAGCGGGCGCTTCGGTCGCGCACAAAAAAAACATCAGAGCGATCGGTATCTGTAGAAGCAGAAGGTGCTTATTTTTAAAGTACATTTCTGCCTCCTTTGTTTGGAACAGCAGAGATATTGTTTATAATTTTATAATATAGTTTTAATGGGAAAGGTAAACTTGCTTTATTTTTTGATATCCAGTTTGATTGTTTTATTTTTTGATTTGGTTCCTTTGATTATTTCTATCTGACTTTGGGGTATGTTGAATTTATGCGAAAGCTTTTTTACAAGTTCGGCGTTGGCGTGTCCTTTTTCCGGCGCGGACGAAAGGTACGCGTTAATAATTCCGTCTTTTTCAACAAATCCTTTTTTCTTTGATTTTGTGAAGACTTTAACGTGGATGATCATGATATATTTTAATATTTTTTCGGATATAACCCAAGCGAAATCATAATAAAATAATCCCGCTTAAGGCGGGATTATGGTTTTATTGAAAGAACATCATTGGCATTTTTAAAGATTATAATATGTATGTGTTCCTTTATTTTGGCGTTTTTTTCCAAATCGCATTTTATTTCTTCGTAAACTTTTCTGATTTTGTTTTCGTGGTGCCTGTCTTTAAACTTTTGGATGAGGCGCAAAATGTTTTGTTCGTGCAAATATGATGGATCGCGATTAAGCGCATCAATCATGCTTTACTCCTTCAATTTCCTTTTGATTGTTTTTTAAAGACCACCAATTTTTTCTATGATATATGAATTTTAAATAAAAGAGAAGCCCCTGATGCAGGGGCTTCAAAATAAGAAAGGAGGGTGGGTTTATTTATTGAAATACCCTTGGTTTGCGACAGTTTGCAGGATGGCCGGAAGCGGAATGCTCCATGGTATAAATATCACCTGCAGTCTGGTCAGCGGGTCTTTGTTGACTCGTCGCGAATAAAGATATTCGCGGGACGTGCCATCTTTTACAAATGCGTCGATGGCGTAGCCCAGACCCAGCGCCCGGATCCTGTGGCGGTAAACCTGGTCCTGTTGGTACTCTTCCCATGCAACTTTGAATTTCGCGAGCGTCCACGGGGAGAGGCACGCGGCGTAAAAGTAAATAAGAGAGCAGGCGATCTTATGGACTAGGTGATGCGCTTGGCGGTACATTTTGATCCTCCTTTTAAAATGTCAATTTTTATTAATATATCATAAAATTAATTATTTGGCAATAGCTGGCAGGTGAATTTTCACGCTAATCGCACAGGAGTTTGCAGGCTAATTGCACAGGTACTATG
>PFCN01000007.1:31845-36422 GCA_002774705.1 Candidatus Niyogibacteria bacterium CG10_big_fil_rev_8_21_14_0_10_42_19 | reverse complement strand
CAATTCAGCCGGCACGGTCAATTTTGAAGGAATAGTTCTGAACCCGGGCTTTACCGGCGCAAGCGGTAAAGCTATCAGTATTACTTTCAAAACCAAAGCGGCCGGCAGCGCTCCCATCACTTTTTCTTCCGGCTCGGCGTTAGCGAATGATGGCAAGGGGACGAATATTTTGACTGGACTTGGGGATGCCAATTTTTCAATAGGCGTAGTGGGGCCGGGAGCGCCAGAGATTGTTACGCCGGCTGAAGTAGCAGGCACTCCTGAAGCGCCAGCTATTAGTTCGCTGACTCATCCTGATCCAAACAAATGGTATGCGGTAAAAGAGGCGAAATTTACTTGGGATGTGCCAAAAGATACTACTGCGGTTCGCTTACTTGTAGGAAGAATTCCCCAGGCCATTCCCACAGTAACTTATACCACGCCAATTACTTCTAAAGAGCTTCCTGATTTGGCTGACGGCATTTGGTATTTCCATGTTCGTTTGCGGAATAACGCCGGCTGGGGAGCGGTTTCTCATTTTAGATTCCAAATTGATACCAAGCCGCCAGAGCCGTTTTTAATAAAATTCGTCCATGGTAAAGAAATTATTGATCCAAGTCCGATAATTGCTTTCAATACTACTGATGCGCTCTCTGGTATTAGTCATTATAAAGCAAAAATCGGGACTGAAGGCTTCTTTGAGATTGATCCTAACATTATTTCATCTAATCCTTACTCATTGCCCCCTCAAAATCCGGGCAAGAATACCATTTTGGTACAGGCATATGATAAAGCGGGGAATACCGCAACCGCAGTGGAAGAATTTGAGATTTTGGCTCTTGAGTCCCCCAAAATCACAAGGTATTCGGAGAGTATTGCAGAAGGGGATTTGCTGGAAATAGGAGGAAAAACATATCCGGATTCCGATGTAGATTTATTTTTGTTCCGAAGAGAGGAAAAAGCATTAGAGCAGAGAGTTAAAAGCAACTCGTCCGGGGATTTTACCTTTATTTGGTCCAAGCAATTGGAAAGCGGGGTATATAACGTTCAAGCTCAAGTGACCGATAATAGAGGCGCAAAAAGTAATCCAAGCGAAAAAATAACCATTGTGGTGGGAAGATCGGCGATTTTGAGGATCGGTTCATGGGCTGTAGGATTTCTTTCGGTAGTCGTTCCGCTTATTGCGCTTGTGCTTCTTCTTGTGTATTTGTCGTGGCATTGGTGGCATAAGTTTGCGACTATGCGAAAAAGAGTGAGAAAGGAAATCCGCGGAGCAGAACATGCGCTTCACAAAGCATTTGATTTATTAAAAGAAGCCATTCGCGAGCAAATCAAAATGCTTGAAAAGGCCAAAACAAAACGCCAACTAACCGAGGAGGAGGAAAAAATCATCAAACAACTCAAAAAAGATTTGGATGACGCGGAGAAATTTGTCAGAAAAGAAATTGAGGATATTGAGAAAGAAGTGAAATAGCCAAACCATCTTATGCGTCTATTTTTAGAATAAAGCCCTTCCGGGGCTTTATTTCTTGTCAATCTTATAGTTCTCTTGCAGATACATCAGATCTTCTTCCAAGCTTTGCAGAAGTTTGATGTGCCAGTTTTTCTTCGGCCCACGCATGTCTTTTTCAAGAGTTTGCCGCGCCATATTAAGCACGGTTGCCAGCGTGCCAAAGTAGTCGTCTTGCTCGATATGTCTTTCTAATTGTTTTTTATGCATAAGCCCAGGTTAGTTTAAAAAGGTCATCGCCGACCTCATGAAGCTCAAACAAACAATCTGCCTCTGCTTTTTCAACGCTAATCATGTTTTCATCTTTCAAACAATCAACGGTAATTAAGCCGTTTTGATTACAAATGTCTATGACCTCTGGTAAAGAATAGTTTTTGTCTTTGGCAAAAATTTTCATATAACACTTTTCCATAGCGGGGGCAATCTTACCTTCGGTGACGAGCTTCGCACAAATCTGGTTATCCACTCCGGCATCAAACGCAAAAAGCCCACCACCAGACCGAGCCTTGCGGCTCACATATGGGTTTCCCCACATGACGCGAGAAGCGAATCTGATGATGGGTTCTTTATGCTTCTCGCGATTTCTGACCATGCCCCAGGGGAACCCGAGGTTTAGGTCACTTTTATTCAGTTGTTATTTCAATTTTAGCATAGAAAATCAACAATTGTTATTAGTATCATCTCCTCCGAGCACGATGCGGATTTTCGATCCATAGAGTTACCGGCTTTTCTTTTTATTAAATTTATTGTATACTGCAAGCGGATTGAAATCTAAATATAGAGAATAAAAAACCAAAAGGAGACGGAGATGCGACAGCTTGATCCGATCAGTTGGTTTTTGAAAGACGAAGAAGTGGCTTCGCGATTGATGCAACTCACGGTTCTTCTGGCTCAACTCAAAAGAAGACCTGATATCTGCAAAGCTTTTTATGAAATACTCGGTCCCGTAAAAAATAGATTGCCTCTTCCTTTTATTTTCCTCTTTTTTGTAAGAAAAATTTTATTCGGAAAGATGTCGGAGACTTTTCTTGCATGGTATCTTAAGGAAGGTCTCGAATTTTTTTCAAAAAAATTCATAGTCGGGAACGGTATCGATCAGATACGAAAGAACGTTCAAAAGCATGTCGGCCGCGGATATCTGTTTAGCATAGATATTCTTGGGGAGGCCTCTTTATCGGAAGAGGAAGCCGACCAATATGCGGACAATTACTGTGAATTAATGTCCGAGCTTTCCAGGGAGATAAAAGCTCCGGATTTTAGTGCCTCGGTCAAGCTTTCGGCATGCTACTCCCAGATAGATCCGTTTGCGCCAGAGCATTCCGTAGAGGTTATATATTCACGCTTGAGAAAGATATTACGGGTTGCCGATCGTTATGATTGGCATATTTATCTGGATGCCGAGGATCGCGATCTGAGAGATATTCATTTAGCGGTTTTTGAAAAAGCTTATTCGGAATACGGGTCTAGGGCCCGCTTTGTTCTCCAGTCGTATTTTTATGATTCGGATATAACGCTTAAGCTTTGCGATCTTAGGTCGCGCGTTAAGGACCAGCTTTGGGTGAGGCAGGTGCTCGGCGCTTATTGGGACTATGAGCAATATCTTGCCCAATTGAGGAATTGGAAAAATTCCATAATAACCGTAAAATCATTCGCTGACAATGCTTTTTTTTGGATCTATAAACACGGATGTTTAAACGGTCTTAAGATGGTCCCGGCAACGCAGAATGCGTCCCGAATATTACAGTGTCTTCGTTTTTATAAACCTCCCGAATTTCAGATGCTTTATGGGATGGGCGCGCCTCTTCAAAAAGAACTTTTACATTCAGGCGAAAAGGTGAGGCTTTATATGCCTGTGTCTTATCCCGAGGGTAATATTGTTCAGTTTTTGGGCTATCTTTTAAGGCGTATCCTTGAGAATACTTCGCAGATGAATTTTATTTGCCAAAACTCGGGCGCGAAAATGAAAAAAGCCGCCAAAGTTTTACGCGCGGGCTTGAGTGAAAAAAGATCCGAAGGAGGGTTTTGATGAATAGCACGGAGAATGGTTTGTCCTGCGAGTTCGAGTTTTCAAACGAGCCGCGGGAGGATTTTTCGGCATTCGAGACCCGCAAAAAAATGGATGAGGCGCTTGATTGGTTTTTATCCAAAAGCTCTTTTGAGACAGAGTATCCGATTATAATTAATGGCGAAGAGTTCAGGTTTATGGATGGTTCTTTTTTGAGCTTTGACCCGGCAATTAGGGGGTTGCCTATAGGAAGGGTTTATACAGCTAATTCTTCTATTGTTGCTTATGCTTGTAAAATGGCCGAAAAAAATTATTATGAAAATTTTGGCCGCCCGGTCGAAGAACGAATCGTGGTTGTTGGGAATATTCTTCGCCTGATGCGTGAAGAAAAATATCGCCTGGCTGCGATCATGGTATTCGAATCATCCAAATCACAGGAAGGGGCGCTTGCCGAGGTTGAGGAGGCCATAGATTTCGCGGAAATGTATTCACAACATGCCACAGAGATCCTAAAATCGGTTTTTTTCCAGCCGAGCCTGAAGACCGAGTCGAACGTTTTGCATAAAGTCCCTCGTGGGCCTACGGTGGTTATCTCGCCATGGAATTTTCCTTTGTCGCTTCTTTTCGGTAGATTCATCGATTCTTACCTTGCCGGATGTCCTGTTTTAGCCAAGCCCGCCGAGCAGTCTTCTATTATTGCGTGGTACGTTGTGGACATGATGCTTCGCGCCGGGATGGACAAAGGCGCCATCGCTTTTCTGCCCGGATACGGCGATATCGGAGAAAAGCTAGTAATGAATCCTTCTGTCGCGAACATCTGTTTTACCGGTTCTCGCGCGGTCGGATTTTTGGTGACACGAACGGCCGCGTCGTTTCCCGGAAATTTCGGTCAGAAGCGCGTTGATCTTGAGCTTGGCGGAATAAATTCGATCATTGTGACTCCGTCAGCCGATCCTGATGAATCGATCAAAGGGGTTATTTCTTCCAAGTTCGGTCAACAGGGCCAGAAGTGTTCCGCCCTTCAACGGCTGTTCCTGGTCGGAGATCGCGAATTATGGCAGGATTGGCTTCTGCGTTTATCCG
>PFCN01000007.1:18441-31823 GCA_002774705.1 Candidatus Niyogibacteria bacterium CG10_big_fil_rev_8_21_14_0_10_42_19 | reverse complement strand
ACCCCGCCGATAAGATTAGGCGTTATAAATATAATGCGGTTATTGACGGGGATGCTTACCGGAGACTTCAAGATAATATCATTACCGCTAAAGGTATTGGTAAATGCGTCCATCAAACCAGATACTCGGTTACGTATAATGATGGTTATTTTGTAAGCTCGGCTATATTTACTGACGTACCCCACGATCATCCGATCGTGGCCGAGGAGATATTTGGACCGATACTTTTCGTGTTTTTCGCGGAAAGCTTGGATGTTGCTATCGACATGGCCGGAGTTTATCCCCACATTACTTCCGGCATCTATTCACTTCTGGAAAGCGAAATAGATCAATTTGTTTCGGGGATGATGAGGCGCGGATCCGGGAATATTTACGTAAACCGCGCGATAACAGGATCTATGGTTGGACGAAATCCTTTCGGAGGAAGGCGGAAATCGGGGAGCGGACTTAAAACGGGGATCCCCGAACGGCTCAACTTCTTTTTGGATGAAGTGACGGTAACTCGCAACTATCTTTCACAAGGTATTTTGGTTAGAGATAAGAAAGATTGAACATTTTAGGTCCCGCTTTTAAAGCGGGACTTTTTTATTATCGTGTTTTTTTTACGGTTAAAAATTTGAAAATAACCTATTAAATGAATATAATTACATTTATATGCGTTATGACCCCAAAAAAATAGAGGGAAAATGGCAGGAAAAATGGTTAAAAGAAAAGACGTATGAGCCTGACTTTAAAAAAGCAAAAACCCCCTTTTATAATTTAATGATGTTCCCCTACCCCTCCGCTGAAGGGCTTCATGTGGGGAATATGTATGCTTTTGTGGGAGCCGATATTTATGGGCGTTTTATGAGAATGCGCGGTTCAGATGTTTTTGAACCGATAGGTCTTGATGGTTTCGGGATACATTCAGAGAATTACGCTATAAAGATAGGTAAACATCCCGTAGACCAGGCCAAAATTTCCGAGAAGAATTTTTATAAACAGCTTAAAATGATAGGAAATGGTTTTGCTTGGAACGAGCATCTTGAGACTTATGACCCGGAATATTACAAATGGACCCAATGGATATTCGTTCAGATGTTTAAAAAAGGCCTGGCCTATAGGAAAAAGTCCCCGGTTAATTGGTGTCCCTCGTGTAAAACCGTACTTGCGGACGAGCAGGTTATTTCGGGAGAATGCGAACGGTGCGGGACTATTGTTATAAAAAAGAATCTGGAACAGTGGTTTTTTAAGATCACCGATTACGCCGATCGTCTTTTAAAAAATCTTGATAAGATTGATTGGTCGGAGAACGTAAAGATAGCCCAGAGAAATTGGATAGGTAAAAGTGAAGGAGCTTTGATAAAATTTGAAATTCAAAGCACTAAATCCGAAACAAATTCTAAATATCAAAATTCAAAACAATTTCTAGAAGTTTTTACAACGAGACCGGATACTTTGTTCGGAGCGACCTATCTTGTGTTAAGCCCCGAACATCCGTGGCTTATACAAGAAATCCGAAACACAAAATCCAAAATTCTAAACAAATCAGAAATTAAAAATTATATAAATACTGCAAAAATAAAAACCGACGAAGAAAGAATTGCCGAAGGAAAAGAGAAGACCGGAGTTGAAATAAAGGGCATAAAAGCGATAAATCCGGCAACGGGATCCGAAATTCCAATATGGGTAGCGGATTATGTTTTAGGACACGTTGGAACGGGAGTGATTATGGCGGTACCGGCGCATGACCAAAGGGATTTTGAATTCGCAAAAAAATATAATCTTCCAATAAAACAGGTTGTGGCACCTCATGTTATAGATATTGTTAATCCCCCTAAAAAAGACAAGACCAACACACAAAGAGTTATAGTTCACGCGATAGTAAAGCATCCGACCGAGAAAAAAATTCTTACATTAAAGTGGAATATTCAACCGTGGCAGACTTTTATAACCGGTGGAGTTGAGCTGGGAGAAGATGTGGCGGATGCCGCCGAAAGAGAGGTTCGTGAAGAGACTGGATATAAAAATCTAAAATTTACGGGCAAACTGCCTTATGTGGTCTTTGCCGAATTTTATGCCGCGCATAAAGATGTTAATCGGGCGGTTTTTGCCAATTTCGTAAGTTTTGATCTAATAAATCTTGAAAGAGATGAAGTTTCAGAAGAAGAGATGTCTCTGCATGAGCCGGAATGGATAGATATAAAAGATATAAAAAAACTTTCTCCGGTTTCGGAGCTTGAACATGTTATTAATTGGCTTGAAAAAGGGGACAGCATATATACCGGAGAGGGGATATTAATGAATTCCAGTAAATTTGATGGCATGGATTCAGATGAAGCGAAACGGGAAATTACTAATTTTGTCGGAGGTAAGAAAAAGGACCAATTTCGTTTGCGCGACTGGCTTATTTCTCGCCAGCGTTATTGGGGCCCACCAATACCCATCATTTATTGTCGTAAATGCTGGGAAATTCGAAATTCTAAATTCGAAATTCGAAATTTAAAAGAAGGATTTGATTATTCTGTTTTTGATGGCAAGGAACATATTATTTATAGTGTTCCTGAAGATGAATTGCCTGTAAAACTCCCTAATATTAAAGATTTTAGGCCGACCGGCACCGACAAATCGCCCTTGGCTACGGTTGAAAGTTTTTATAAGGTAAAGTGTCCCGAATGCGGGGGATGGGCGAAAAGAGAAACCGATGTTTCGGATACTTTTTTGGATTCGGCCTGGTATTACCTCGGGTATTTAACCCTCGGAAATAAAAAATCAAAAATCTCCTCCGAAGGCGGATCCGCCTCGGGCGGAAAAAATAAAAATTTTATACCCGACGAAAAATTAATTAAAAAATGGCTGCCGGTAGATATGTATATTGGTGGAGCGGAACATGCGGTACTCCATCTTCTGTATGTGAGGTTTATGTCTATGGCTCTGCACGATATGGGTGTGTTGGATTTTTCCTCCCCAGCCAGAGGCTGGTCCGCCTCTGGCGGAAAAGGCGGCCTAGAGCGTGCCGGTACGGCCGAGGGACGCGTCTCTGGCGGAGAAGAGCCCTTTAAAAAATTCCGGGCTCATGGCCTTTTAATAAAAGACGGGGCTAAAATGTCTAAATCCAAAGGCAATGTTGTGAATCCGGATGAATATATAAGAGCTTATGGAGCCGATACCCTTCGTATGTATTTGATGTTTTTGGGTCCTTTTGAGAGGGGAGGAGATTTTTGTGATACCGGCATAAAAGGTATAACCAGGTTGCTTGAGAGGGTTTTTAAATTATATTCTCAAAACAGCCGGATGTTGGATATAAACTCCGTAGATCGACAGATAAAAAAGATTCTCCATAAAACCGTAAAAAAGGTTACCGAAGATCTGGCGGAATTGCAATATAATACCGCGATCTCGGCAATAATGATACTCATGAATGAATTTGAGCGGAAAAAAGAAGACGTGACCTTCGAAGATATGGAAGTACTTATAAAGATCCTCGCGCCTTTCGCGCCTCATGTGTCCGAAGAGCTGTGGCAGGATTCCATTAAAACATCCAAAAAAAGAACGGATAAAAAATTCAGGTCGGTGCATTCCGAAGAGTGGCCCGCGTATGACCCTAAATTAATTGAGGAGGATTTTTTTGATCTTATTATACAAGTAAATGGAAAGGTTCGGGCGAAGGTTAGTGTGCCTCGGGATATTTCAAAAGAGGAAGCCGAGAAAGCCGCTTTGAACCTGCAAGATCTTAAAAGGTACGTGACAACGGCTCCCAAAAAATCCATATTCATCCCGGGCCGTCTTATTAATTTTGTGCTCTGATTTTCTTGATTTTTTCTTTAATTTGTGCTATAGTTTTATCGAATTTGATATTTAATAATTCAGGGAAAGGAGGGGGATATGTTAATAAAAACATATCTTTTTTCAGGGCTTTTGTTCTTTTTCGGATTTAAATGGATGCTCGCGCTTGTTCACGTTATAAGGCATCGGGATTATACGTTGCAGGTATCGGTGCTTATCCTTGAGGTGGTGGCAGTGCTGTTCGGGTTAGCCCAGCTTATTTTCGGGATAGGTGTTTCCGGAAACGTTATCGCTTCTCTGCGTATCCTCGGCTTGGTACTGTTTACGGCAGGTATCGCTATAACATTTATTTCAAGAATTCGTTTGAACGATAGTTATTGCCCGGCGGCAATAAAAGGTGAGCCTAAAGAATTGGTGACCTCGGGTCTGTATTGTCACGTAAGACATCCGATTTATTTCGGGGCTATCCTATTCGGGCTGGGGTTTGAGTCGATACTTTCGAGTCCCTTTGTTTTTGTTATTTTTTTGTCTATTCCAATTTTTTTGAGACAGATCAACCGGGAGGAAGAATTGCTTAAAAAAACTTTCCCTTGCGAATGGTCCAAATTCGTAAAAAGAACCCCATATAAGCTCATTCCATTTCTATTTTAGCTCCCGAATTTGGGAGCTTCTTTTTTCCACAGTTTTGTAGAAAATTTGTTGACAAAAAAATACTTTAAAATATCATTAAAATATGCTTCCCGAACTTAAATCAGTACTAAAAAGTATAAATTTGAATGACAAAGAAATCGCGGTTTATGAAGAGATCCTTCCTTTGGGGAGGGGCACCGTCAGAAAGATTGCCGAAAAAACTGGCATAAACCGCGGGACAGTCCATGATATTTTGGAAGATCTCGTTCAGAAAAAATTACTTATTTCAGAGGCGAATGGATCTCGCCGACGTTTTATAGTTGCCTCGCCCGATAAAATTTTTTCTATTCTTGAGCAGGAAAAAAATAAAATTTCTGAAGCCGAAAAAAAAGTTGCCCTTGTGATGCCCCAGCTGATGTCTTTATATGTTAAACAGGGCGGGCGTCCAGCGGTGCAGTATTTTGATTCCGATAAGGGAATAAAAAAAATATTAGAGGATGTTCTTGAAACGATGCAAAAAGAAGGGGAAAAAGAATACGCGGTCTATTCTTCAAAATCAGTAAGGAGTTATCTTTATAAACTTTATCCTAATTTCACCAAAGAAAAGTTAAAAAGAAAAATAAAAACTCGGGTTATTGCTTTGGGCGACGGAGGCGACCCCAAGAATATCAAGTTGGCGGAAAGGCGATTGATAAATATTGACGCGCCGGCGTATATTCTAATTTATGGTCCCAAGGTCGCGTTGTTGTCGATAGCCGAGGATAAAATGCCTTTTGGAGTTCTTATAATAGATAGAAAGATCGCGACGACCCAGAGAATCGTTTTTGATGAGTTGTGGAAAAGGTTAAGGATAAATATTTAATAAAACTTAATTAAAAATTAATTTGAACGGAATAATATTTTTATATAACTATTTTTAATTTTTTCAAAATATGTGCGGCATAATCGGCTATATAGGTAAAAAAGATGCCCTTAAGGTCGTTCTCAACGGTCTTAAGCGTCTTGAATACAGGGGGTATGATTCTGCCGGGGTTGCTTTTTTTGACAATTTTAAAAAGATTAGAACTTTCAAATCGGCCGGAAAGATAGCGGTGCTTGAAAAATCGATTTTTAAACATAATCCTCATTCATCGGTCTTGGCGATAGGACATACCAGGTGGGCTACCCATGGAGCACCGACAAAAATTAACGCTCATCCGCATCTTGATTGCAGAGGGGAGATTGCGATTGCTCACAATGGAATAATTGAAAATTATGAGTCTCTTCGTGAGGCTTTAGGGCGCGAGGGTCATATTTTTCGTTCTTCTACCGATACCGAAGTTGTGGCTCATCTTATTGAAAGATCTTTCACGATGGGCGCGCGTACTTTTGAAGATGCCATGCGCGAAGCGCTCAGGCACGTTAAAGGCTCGTATGCCATTGTCGCGTTATCATCGCGTTTCCCCAGTCGGATTGTCGCGGCAAAAAACGGCTCCCCGATCCTTTTGGGTTTGGGGGAAAATGAATATATTATCGCGTCCGATGCAAGCGCTATAACCGAGTACACCAAAAAAGTGGTTTATATTAATGATCGTGAAATTCTAACCATAAGTGGTGGAAATTATCGAATTTTTGATATGTCTAATCGTACTCTTTCGAGAAAAATATCGAACATTGATTGGTCTGTTGAAGAGTCCCAAAAAGGGGGGTTTAGTCATTTTATGCTTAAAGAGATACACGAAGCGCCTAAAGTCATTGAAAATGCGTTGCGGGGAAGGGTTTCGGTTAAATCCGGAAAAGTAAAATTGAGCGAGCTTGATGCTATAAAAAATAGACTAAAACAGATCCAAAGAGTCGTTATTACCGCTTGTGGGACATCATATTTCGCGGCTCTTGTTGGAAAATATCTAATGGAAACTTTTACCGGTTTATCGGTTGAAGTGGTAAACGCGTCCGAATTTCGTTACCGGCCGCCTGTTCTTAACTCATCTACCGCGGTAATTGCTATTTCGCAGTCGGGTGAGACGGCCGACACTTTAGAGGCCTTGCGTGAGGCAAAAAAGATGCGTGCTGTTACCATAGCTATCGTCAACGTTGTTGGTTCAACCATTGCTCGTGAAGTTGACGCAGTGATCTATAATTATGCCGGACCCGAAATAGCGGTTGCTTCCACAAAAGCTTTTATTTCACAATTGGTCATTTTAGTGCTTGCCGCATTGTATTTGAGGGATAGTGTCGTGGGTATTATCCCTAAACCCGATATCGACCCGTTAAAAATAATGCGCGAACTTTTATCTCTTCCGTCTAAGGCAAAGAAGACTCTCGAACAAAGCGACGAAATACAAAAGATCGCGGCTAAATTCAGTCGTTTTGACAATTTTTTATTTTTAGGTCGCAAGTTTAATTGGCCTACGGCCTTAGAGGGAGCGCTTAAGCTCAAAGAAATATCTTATATACACGCCGAAGGGTATCCTGCGGGAGAAATGAAACACGGTCCGATCGCTTTAATCAACCCTAAATTCCCCTCGATCGTTATTGCTCTTAAGGATAGCGTATATGAAAAAATGATCTCGAATATCGAAGAAACTCGCGCCAGAAAAGGACCGATAATTGCTGTTGCGAGCGAAGAAGACAATGAAATTTTTAAATATAGCAAAGACGTGATGTTCATTCCAAAAGTTTCCGAAGAATTAAGTCCTATTCTTGCTGTTTTGCCCCTCCAGCTTTTTGCTTATTATGTGGCGGTTTTACGCGGGACCGACGTCGACCAACCGCGAAATCTGGCAAAGTCGGTAACAGTCGAATAGGTTTATGGGATCGAAAAATAATACACGCTCTCAGACGAATCTAAAAAAAATAGTTGTTATCGGGGGTGGGACCGGGACCTTTACCGTGCTTTCGGGTCTCAAGAAGCATCCCGTTCATCTTTCTGCGGTGGTTTCTATGGCTGATGACGGAGGGTCTTCAGGCATACTTCGCGAAGAATTCGGTATATTGCCGACGGGGGATGTTCGCAGAGCTCTTATCGCCTTGTCTTCGCATCAGGATAAATTTTTGGTTAAACTTTTCGCTTATCGTTTCAAGGAAGGTGGGGTTAACGGACATAATTTTGGAAATCTAATCCTTACCGCTCTTGAGCGGGTTACGGGTAACTTCGAAGATGCTGTTGAAAAAGCTTCCCACCTTTTGGATATCAAAAACGGTGCTGTTTTGCCGGTAACCTTGTCTGATGTGCGTCTTTTCGCTGAACTGGAGGATGGGAATATTATTTACGGAGAGAGTAATATTGACATACCGAAACACGATGGATCGCTCGGTATAAAAAAAGTTTGGCTCCACCCGAGAGCAAGGACAAACCCCAAAGCGGTCAAAGCCATTATGGAGGCCGATGCCGTTATTTTAGGACCGGGAGATATTTATACTAGCCTTATTCCTAATTTTTTGGTGGGAGGTATTAATAAAGCGATCCAGAAGACTAAAGCCAAGAAAATTTACGTTATGAACTTAATGACAAAATTCGGGGAAACCCATGGTTTTGTGGCCGAGGATTTCTTGAACGTGGTGGAATCTTATCTTAAGAAGGGAGTTATAGATATTATGATTATGAATTCGGATATGCCCGATAAAAATATCCTTAAGCGTTATCGGAACGAAAAAGCATTTTTGGTAGACGAGGTTTTTAGCAATCCGGAGCAAGTTAAGCCAAAAGTGGTCCGTGCCTCTCTTCTGCGCCGGGGCGCTTTTGTTCGTCACGATCCCGATAAGCTGGCCTCGGTAATAATTCGATTGATTTAATTTTATGCATAAACGGAATAAAACAATGAAGTTGGCGCTCATTGATTTTGACGGCACCCTTTTTTCTACGGGTGATTTTTTTGATGAAATAAAAAAAGACATACAAGTTGGCCTTTCATTGCCCGGACAAGTAGCTGATACTGCTCTTAAGGCTTTTATTTTTTCGGGAGAAGGTTGTAACCACCTAAAACATATTGAGAAGATCAAAACGTTATACAGAGATTTAGACATAGGAGAGGCAAAAAAAATATTTGACCGATCTTTCTATACTACCGGTAGATTTCTTTATCCGTCGGTGGAGATATTTTTGGGACGTCTAAAAAAAAGATCATGGACGCTCAATTTGGTTACATCAGGAGACTCTGTATGGCAAAAAAAGAAGATCGAAAAAACCGGAATAAAGGACATGTTCGAAGATATATATATAGTCAAAGATCCGTCCGTAAAGACGGGTGAGATCAAGAAAATTTTAAATAATTGCGGCGTTTGTTTTCCAAAAGACATCGTTCTTTTTATCGATGATAGGCCGGGAATTCTTGAAAAAGCAAAAATAGCCATACCCGAAATCAATTGTGTGCAGATCGGCCACCGCGGGGTTATGCGTGAGAACAGGATGGCTGATTCCAATATCGCCGAATTTTGTCGCTCGTTTGAAGAAGTGGAGGATTTTGTAAACAAGATCGATAAAATCTAAATCCAAGACCCAAAACTCAAAATTTTGGTTTTTTCATTTGGATTTTATGGTTTAATATTTCTTTACGCTTTCTCTATTTTTTGATAAAACTTATTAATATATGAGGCGTTTTGTTCTTAATCATAATAATGTGGATTCCGCGGTGAATTTGACGATCTCCGTATTGAGAATGGGAGGCGTGATTGTGGCGCCCACGGATACCGTTTACGGGCTTGTGGCCGACATAAATAATCCGGAAGCCGTAAACAGTGTTTTTACTCTTAAAGGGCGTCAAAAAAATAAACCACTTCCGATATTCATATTTTCTTTTGAGGATCTCAACAACGTCGTTTTTGTATCGGATAAGCGAGTAGAGGGTCTTATAAAAAAGTTATGGCCGGGGAAAGTGACTTGTATCCTGTCCGCTCGCGGGTGGCTCCCGCCGGATATTTTAAGCAGGCCTTCAAGCGGTCTGATGTATGACCCTCGCGGTCTTAGGGTGGGGGTTCGTCTACCCGATCATCCTTTTATGAGGGCGTTGCTCAAAGCATATAAGTCTCCTCTTTCCGGGACGTCGGCTAATCTTTCAGGGCAAAATTCTTACACTAAAATAGCTGAACTGATGAATGATTTTGAAAAAATGCCGTTCAAACCGGATCTGATAGTTGATGCGGGAGACCTTCCTGTATCTTTACCCTCAACCATTGTCGATTGCACCGTGTGGCCGCCCGAGATTGTGCGTGAAGGAGCTGTCTCTTCGGTCGAATTCGGCAATTATCTTATTGATCTGGTTTAATTCAATAAGAGAGTTAAATCTGATAAAATTAATAGATATTATATGAAAGACAAGAAGATTGAGCGTCTAATAAAACTTGAAGAAGAACGACAAAGGAACACTTTGGGTTTAATCGCATCCGAAAATTTTGTTTCCCCCGATGTTTTAAGGGCTGAAGCCTCTTTTTTTATACATAAATACGCGGAGGGCTACCCCGGTAAAAGATATTATGCCGGGGCAAAAATTGCGGTTGATCCGCTCGAGAACCTAGTGAAAGAACGCGCGCTTAAACTTTACGGACTTTCTCCAAAAGAATGGGCGGTTAACGCTCAGGCGCTTTCAGGTGTTTCGGCTAATATTTTTGCATACCGGGCACTGGCTGATTTTGGAGAAAAAATGATGGCACAGGCCCTGGACCAAGGGGGACATCTTTCGCATGGATCACCCGTTAGCATGACCTCAAAGTTGTGGAGATGGGTTCATTATCAGGTGGACCCGAGCACCCACCTTCTTGATTATGACGTAATAACTCATGAGGCGGTAAAAGAGAAGCCGAAAGTTCTGGTCGCGGGCACCTCCGCCTATTCCAGAGTCATTGATTTTAAAAAATTCAGGAAAGCTGCGGACGCGTCAGGCGCTTTATTGATGGTTGATATGGCGCATATAGCGGGGCTGGTAGCCGGGAGAGTTCATCCTTCGCCTTTTCCTTATGCCGATATTGTGACGACAACGACGCACAAAACTCTTCGCGGTCCGAGAGGAGCGCTGATCATTTGTAGAAAAGAGCTTGAGGGTGCCGTTAATAAGGCGGTATTCCCCGGGGGGCAGGGCGGACCGCACATGAACTCCATCGCGGCGATCGCGGTCGCTTTATTTGAGGCATCGCGTCCTGAATTTAAAAAATATTCAGCGCAGGTCGTAAAAAATGCGCATGCGTTAGCTGGTAGATTAATGTCCCTCGGCTTTAAGATAATAACCGATGGGACCGACAATCATCTGATGGTGGTGGATCTCAGTAGATTTGGTTTATCGGGAGGGGAGGCTCAAAATATGCTTGAAGGGGTCGGGATTGTGGCCAATAAAAATACTATTCCCAATGACATCCGCCAGCCGATGGATCCTTCGGGCATTCGGTTCGGTACTCCAGGATTAACCACAAGAGGAATGCGGGAAAAAGAAATGATATTAATCGCATCAATGATCCACGAAGTTATTATTGGTCGTAAAAAGAATTTGGTAAAAATAAAAGTTAGAAACCTTTGTAAAAAATTTCCCATAAAATGACCATCTTGGACGGAAAAAAAATAGCGCAGGACCTCATGGAGGAGCTGCGGGTAAAAGTTGAAAGATCTTCTAAAAAACCAAAGCTCGCCATTATTAGGGTTGGGGCGGATGGAGCTACGGATTCTTTTCTTAAAATTAAAAAACAAACCGGAGAAAAAATAGGAATTGAGGTTCGGATATTCGCGTTTGCCGACGATATAACGACCAATAATTTACGTAAGAGGATTGCAGATATAGTGAATGAAAATAAAAATACCGCGGTAATAATTCAGCTTCCTCTGCCCGGCCATATAAATACCCAATATATTTTAAATTCTGTTACTCCGGATAAGGATGCCGATATGCTTTCCGCGCGCGCTTTGGGGAATTTTATCACCGGTAAAAGCTTGATTTTTCCTCCCGTAGCCGGAGCCGTAAAAAAAATATTGGATAAATATAACATTGAATACAGATCTAAAAATATTCTGATAGTGGGCGCGGGGCGCCTTGTCGGAAGAGGAGTTTTTCTTTGGCTTTCAAAAGAAGATGTGGGGTTTTCGGTAGTTACAAAAAATACTGCGGATCTTTCAAGTTATGTTCGGAATGCCGATATTTTGATATCAGGGGCTGGTCATCCGCATTTAATAACGGGAGATATGATCAAGGAGGGCGCGGTTGTTATAGACGCTGGCCTGTCCGAGCTTAATGGAAAAACCGTGGGCGATGTTGATTTTGAGTCGGCATCATCTAAAGCTTCCTACATAACTCCCATTCCCGGAGGTGTCGGTCCTCTCGTGGTGGCGATGCTTTTTAATAACGTAGTTATTCTTCAGGAGCAAGAAAAATGAACGCATTTGATTTGTATTTATTCCGGCCGTTAAACTCACTCGCCGGGTCATCCGGTCTTTTTGACAGCATGGTCGTTTTTTTCGCGGTTTATCTTTTAGCGGTGATGCTCGCGGGCCTTGCCGTATTTTTATTAATTACATTTTTCCCTCGGTACAGGCATTTGCGCAAAGAAAACGCGGAGCTTTTTATTTTCGCGCTCGCTTCCGCGTTTGTATCGAGGTTTGTCGTAGCACAGTTTATTAGGTTCTTGTATGACCGCCCGCGTCCTTTCGAGGTTTTAGAGTCGGCTAGACAGATCGTGGAACATTCAATGGGGCATGCTTTTCCGTCGGGGCACGCCTCATTTACCTTTGGTCTTGCTATTGCGGTTTATTTTTACCGCCCGAAGATCGGGGTCATATTTATTGCCGCCGCCTTTTTGGTCAGTATTAGCCGGGTGGTCGCGGGTATTCATTGGCCACTTGATATAATTTCGGGGGCTTTAGTCGGGGTATTAACGGCGTTTATTTTGAGAGCTCTAAAAAGAAAATATTATTGATCGGTTTTGTTTCCTCGTTTATCGAGAGCCAGTTTTAGATTTGGTAATATTTCTTCAAGAGAGTAGCCGAAAGTTTTAAAATCTCCTACGTGTTGCGCCGGGCGCTGGTCCGAGGGATCGCGCAAATGTTCTTCTTCGCGGTGAAAATCGGATCCCGCTGTATAAATGAGTTTGTATTGTCTTGAAACCGAAAGAAGGAATTCCGTTTCATCTTCGGTTTGCGACGGATTAAAAGCCTCAACTCCATCGATGCCCAGGCGCACCAGGCTTTTTAAATGTTCTTCAAGCAAAGGATAATCTTTTTCATAATGGATCGCGGGATGAGACCAGACGGCAACGCCTCTCATCTCATGGATAAAAGAGGTGGTGCGGGAAGCCGGGACGTATTTTCTTTCCACGTAGGCTTTTTTGCCGAGGACAATAAAATTTTCTATAAAGTCATGCACCGTTGAGATTGAACCGAGCTTTTCTTTATTTTTTTCATTTTTCAAAATAGCTAAAGCTATATGGGGGCGCGCGACGACCGCTTCGTTCGCCTCCCTTAATACGTCCCCAAATTCAATATCAAATCCCTGTTTCTTAAGACGGATGACCATTTCTCTTGCTCTTCGAATGCGGTCGAGCTTAAAATCAACGAGGAGTTTTTTTACTTTATCGCCCTCAAAATTGATTCCATATCCAAGAATATGTATTTCTTTATCTTCGTGTTTGGACGTTATCTCTATTCCCGGTATCACCTTAAGACCTAATTCTTTTCCGGCGGAAACCGCTTCATTTAACCCGGCCACGGTATCGTGGTCTGTAACGGCGATGGTTTCTAATCCCGAATTTTTGGACATTTCCACCAATTCTCTTGGGGGATATTTACCATCTGAGCTTGTGGAGTGTATTTGCAGGTCGATCTTGTTCATAAATATTTTATTATTATTGCATAGATAAGAGGTCCCGTAAAACCCAGAATAAAAAAAGCCGTCCAGTTTTGTCTTGGTGCCATCGAGAGGAATCGCCCCTCCCTTCGGTCGGAACGCTGAATTTTTATAGTCGTCCCGGCTACACCGGGACTCCCTAAAAATTCGCGCCTACGGTTCGATTCCTCTCAGAAAAAATATTATAAA
>PFCN01000007.1:16733-18425 GCA_002774705.1 Candidatus Niyogibacteria bacterium CG10_big_fil_rev_8_21_14_0_10_42_19 | reverse complement strand
AACGAAATCGCTCCGCTCGGCTCCGCGCTGACGCGCGGGGCGGCGGGGCTATGCTTCGGCTCGCGGGCAGAACATTTTTAGGGAATGGGAATGAAAAGAAATGAAATAAAAAAACGGGGTGTTTATTTTTTGTTTTCTTTGTGATAAATTAAAGATGTGGAAAATAAATTTGACTTTCAGAGAGAGAGTATGCTTTTTATTAGGTGAATATATCAAGGGGATAAAAATAAAAGGTCGAATCCCCGCTTGTTAGCAAATGAGTGTAAAGTCATAAAATTCTTAGTTATGAATAAAAAATTCTATATTGGTTTTGGTGTTTTTCTGTTAGTACTTTTTATTATTGGTGCAATTTACTGGCAGTCGCAAAAAGTAGCTGTCTCGCCAATAGAATCAGAGGTTTCTTTTGAAGAGCAAGCTCTTGAACAAGATGCCGCTGATTTAGAGGGATTGGAAAAAGACCAGTCTCTGGAGAATCTTGAACAGGATTTAAACGAAATTGCTGAAGAAATTATTCCGGCAACATCTGGCAAAAAGATAGACATAACCTCAATAGAAAATCTGGAAAGCGAACTTGCTTTAGAATTAAGCGGTTTCTCCAATGACTTAAGCGATTTGGAGGGTGGATTTATCAACGACACTTCTTTAGACACCCTTGATAGCGGATTATCAAATGTCGTTGAATAAGGTCGAAATAAGTAAATGTTAATTAACTTAAACTACTATGACTAAAACAACTAAAATTATCAGTACTCTTGCGGTTTTGGCGATTCTCGTTGGATTAATGAGTCAATCCGCTTCAGCTCTTACTCTTAAAGAAAGGGATGCTAATGCCAAGGCAAAATATCAGCAAGCGCAGGGGCAATACCAAAAGGAAGTCAATTTTTACAAAAGCGCGCGCCAAGATTTTCTGAACGCCAGAACGAAATACCAGCAGTTTAGGAACGCTGATAACAAAAAAGTTCTTGAAGATGCGGCGAGAAACTACTTAGAAAAAGCAGTTAAGAGTTTGATTAGTAGGCTGGAGACGATAAAAAATTGGGTTGCCAATCGCGGCGCTCTTCCGGAGGCAGAAAAACAGGCCATCGTTGCGGAAATTAATCAGGATATTAATTGGCTGAATGAGAGACTGCCCAAAATTCAGACTGCTTCGCCGACAGCTATCAAAGAAGAAGCAAAAACCGTTCGGGAGTACTGGAAAAATCATCGGGCAAAAGTGAAAAGGATTACTGGCCAAATTTGGGCGGCCCGAATTAGTTTTGTTATCGGCAAGGCGGAAGGTTTTTCGGTTAAAGTAGACGCCAAAATTCAGGAGTTAAAAGCGGCCGGAAAAGACACAAGCCAACTTGAGACTTGGTTATCTGATTTTAATCAGAAGTTGTCTTTAGCAAAGGAAAAGTACGAAGCAGCTAAAGCAAAATTCCAAGCAATTTCTAGTTTGGCTGAGGCTAATCATCTTTTCCGAGAAGGACACCAATTTATTAAAGAAGCAGATCAGTATATTAGACAGGCTCACGCCCAATTGGTGCAGATTGTTAAGGAAATGAGAAAAATAGGTGCAACCGTGGAGTAACGCCAGGAGTTCCTTTGACACCGGCAGAATAACATTCAGAGCAGAAAGATATAACTTACAAAATCCAGTTTAGGCTGCATTTTGTAGTTTTGTTATATCCTTTCTCCCATTCCCTAAAAATG
>PFCN01000007.1:3788-16714 GCA_002774705.1 Candidatus Niyogibacteria bacterium CG10_big_fil_rev_8_21_14_0_10_42_19 | reverse complement strand
GAAATTTTTGATAAAATGAGTTCGAGCGGAGTCATATAAATACATTATAAAAATAAAAGTATGGCATCGCCATGCTTTTATTTTTATAATGCCCTCGAGAGGAATCGAACCTCTATCGCAAGATTCGGAATCTTGCATTTTATCCGTTGAACTACGAGGGCCCCTACTACGTCCCGTTTCCAACGGGACTTCGAAGGGTAAGCGGTGAGTTTAAGCATTGCTTGTCCATCCGAAGCTCGGCCGGAAAGTCGAGCGTAGGAGGAAACTAGGATGGTCAAAAGGGTTGCCAAAACTCTTAATTTGTTTTAATATTAAGTCGGTTTTGAAAATAAATCAATAAACTCATTTAACAGGAGGATGCCTTGAAAAGGCCGAAGTTTAAACCCGAAGCATATATTGGCGGTAAGGCTTTAAAACCCGAAACTTTAATGATGAATTACGGCTATAATCCTCAATGGTCTGAAGGAGCGATTAAGCCGCCCATTTTCCAAACGTCCACTTTTGTTTTTAAGAACGCCGAAGACGGCGAAGATTTTTTCAAGATGGCTCATGGCGAAAAAATGAGCGGTCCGATAAGGTCTCCCGGTCTTATATATTCCAGACTGAACAATCCTAACCTCGAGATATTTGAAGATCGTATGACTCTTTGGGATGAGGCCGAGGCTTGCGCTGTTTTTGAGAGCGGTATGGCAGCCATAACCACCGTCTTTTTTGGATTTCTTAATCCAGGTGACGTGGTGCTGCATAGTGAGCCCTTATATGGAGGAACCGACCACCTATTAAATAAAGTGCTTGCCGGGTATAATATCCGTTCGGTGGGGTTTCGGGCAGGATCAAGTTTGCATGATATAGAAAATATCATCCGTAAAGAAAATATATCGGAGAACATCAAGATGATATTTATTGAAACTCCGGCTAATCCTACGAATGAACTTGTTGATATGAAGGCTTGCGCCGAGATAGCTCGTAGATTTTCTACGCCCGAGAAAAAGGTTTCGTTCTGCGTTGATAATACTTTTCTAGGACCGCTTTGGCAGCATCCGTTAAAACACGGCGCTGATCTTGTTCTGTATTCCGCCACCAAATATATTGGCGGACATTCGGACCTTGTAGCGGGTGCTGTTCTTGGTCCGGGAGAACTCATTGGGCGCTTAAAATCTCTTCGGATGTGTTTTGGTAATATGGCGAGCCCTTTGACCTGTTGGCTTATGACGAGATCTATTGAAACACTTAAATTGCGGATGACTTGTCAGATGAAAAATGCCCGCTATGTCGCCAATTTTTTAAGAAAGCATCCGAAGGTAAAAAAGGTTTATTATCTCGGTCATATTGCACCGACAGACCGGCAGTATAATATCTACAAAGATCAGTGCCTGTCTTCAGGAGCAATGATCTCTTTCGATATAAAAGGTGGGAAAAAGGAAGCTTTTACTTTTTTAAACTCGCTTAAGCTGATAAATCTTGCGGTGAGTCTCGGTGGTACGGAGTCTCTTGTTCAACATCCGGGCGCGATGACCCATTCGGGTATAGCCCCTCAGGATCGTCTTCGCATGGGAATTTCGGATTCCATGATTCGTATATCGGTGGGATTAGAAAATCCGGATGATCTTATATTAGATATCAAACAAGCTCTCGATAAAGTTAAATAAGTAAATAAAAATCGCCAAGAAATTGGCGATTTTTTTTTGAGTTTTTTTAAATTATAAATTGTTAATGTATTTGATGAAAGCGATGGGGTCTACGGGTGTATTATATATTTTGATCATAAAGTGAAGATGCGGTCCGCGTGCGGCCGCTCCCGTTTGTCCCGAATAGGCAATAAGTTCGCCTTTTTTTACCTTTTTACCCGGCTTTGTTTTTATTTTTGAAAGATGTATATAGCAGGAATAAATACCCGAGCCGTGATTTATAATAACGATATTTCCTTCAAGAAAATGACGTCCGGTGTAGGCGACAATTCCTTCGGCGGTAGAATAATTTTTTTCTCCCGGTTTTGCTTTAAAATCTGTCCCGGCGTGGTAATAATACCGATTCGGACGAACCCTTTTTACTCCATATTCGGAAGTAACAATCGTACTTTTTAAAGGGAGGGTGAATCCCTTAAAATATGCCGGATGTTCGGTGTCTTCGTAGATTTTTTGTAGATATTTTTTTTCTTTTTCGATCCTTTGGATAATCGAATTTGGAAGCGGGCTCGGTCGTCCTAAATGATAAACAGAGCGTTTTTTTTGTTTGATAATAAATTCAAGCGAAGTCAGTTGTTGGTTGTTATCATTTACGACTAGTTGATATTTGCCAGGGAGCGCGTAGAAAGAAATGGGGATTATCGCGTGCCAGTTATTTTTGTAAAAAAAGAATTTAGCATTATAATTATTGAAGACGTATGAATAGTTTTGGAGCGGATCATTTGATGAATTATTTATTATTACCGCCACAAAACCGCCCGGGTGAATATCTTTAGGATTGGCAATTTTAATCGAATATGGTGGAGATTGTCCGGCGTTGGATTGCAATAATGCGCAGAAAAAAATAAAAGCCGTAAAAATGACGCGTTTAAGCATTTATTTCTCCTTTTTTAAAGACCAATCATTTTCATTATATAGGAAAGGACTAATATTATAAAGTAAAAGTTGTCCGCTTTTGTTTATCGAGTGACCTAGTATATAGATAAAAATCCCGCTAAAAGCGGGACGTTATTTTTTTTGGGACAGCATATCCTTCGAGATACTTTACGGCTTCTTTCTCATATTCTTTTATTTTATTTTCATCGCTCCACACGCTGGACGGTAACGGGGCTATTTTACGAAAAATTCGGGCAGTTTCTTTTAGATTTTTTCCGGTATAGATATAAACACGCCAGACCAGATCAAAATAGCGGTCATAGGTTATCCAATTTGAAAGGGCGGCGTTATTAAAATCAAGATTTGAAAGTAACGCTCCGGTTCTTTTTTCGGTATCCGCGCACTCTTTTTGGGCTTCAGTAAAAATAAGACTTCTTTCGCGTTTTATTTCTGCTTCGTCGATATTCTGACGGTTATATAATTCTTCAAGAATGTTGTAATAATGCGTGACTATACGAGCTTTTTCTTTCGTCCATTTTAATGTTGCTTCCGCTTCTTTTATATCTTTGGTGTCCGCATGGGATTCTTTTAAAAATTTTATGGTGCCCAAATATCCGAGCAAGTTCCCGGTCGCTTCTTCCAGAGATCGGGAAAATGAAATATTATCATGCCAGTCTTCGTGGATGATCAGAAAAATTTGGCGGGTCGTGGAGAGCGATAAAAATGGGTCGGTAAGAGGATACTCGCCGGCGTGTCCATCAAGGCGGTAAATATAAGTATCGTATTTTTCTTTTATGGCGTCGGATTCTTTTTTGGCTTCCTCGATGTCGTCGAACTTTCTATTTTTAGTTGTGTTAAATGTGTAATCATAATAAAGGCGGTTTATCGGAGCTAAAACAAGCGTATACGTCGTTTTTACGTTCTTTTTATATTTTTGAAAATTGATCGTTTTTGAGATCCCTAGTTCTTCTATGCAGAATTTATTTATTCGGTTGATTAATTGTTTGGTGCGCTTGGCATTTTCCGGGATTTTCCCGTTAGAACCAGCCACGCAACAAACTAAGATGGTGGATAGTCCCAAAACAAAACACAACGAAAGAATCGGCTTTGTTTTTATCTTCATCGGATGCCCCCCCGTATTCGGTTTTTAAAGTTCCTTAATATTATTATAAATAAAAAAAAGGCATCTTGCCCTTGATTTTTTTTGTTTTCTCTGCCGTGCTTTGGTTTTTAAAGAAATTATTAGTAATTTAATGTTTTTATGCATGGATATTCGTAAGTAATTTATTTAACACTCGGTGTTGGAGGGTATGATAATAATAAAAAATACTCCGGATGAACCGGAGCAATAATAATAAATTATTTAAACAAATTTGCCGTTTTCGTAAACAACAATCTTTTTGCCTGATATTAAATAAGCGGTAACCTTTTTGGGTTCAGAGTTTACCAAGTCCCAGTGAAGAGACGAATCATTAAAGCCCAGATTTTTCTTTTCTTTTTTAGTTAGATCAGCCGGATTCCCGCTGTAGGCTTGCGTGTAAGCCGAGCCTACGGCAATATGGCAGTTTCCATGCTTTCCGCCGAAATTTTCATCAAAAAGGGTGTTGGCCATGAATTTGTCTATGCGGGAAAATCTTATATCGGTTAAAGAAAATTCTCCTATTTTTCCGGCGCCGTCGTCCATGGCCAGTTGTTTTTTGATAAAATCTTCGCCCTCTTCGGCCTTAACAGTTGCCACTCGTCCGTCTTTAAACGACAGCCGAACTCCTTTTACCAGATTGCCGCTACGATAGGACGGCTGGTCGGCAAAATAGACTCCTTGGGTTCCTCTCCAGTCGGGTGAGGTGAAAATTTCAGGACTTGGAATGTTGTGTCCCGAAACCCCAAGCCACTGTCTCTTTTTCCCCGGAGTAATTAGCATGTCTATATTATCCGACTCGACGCGGAGCTTTCCTGTTTTTACGGTTATGCTGTTTAAGCGCTTCTTTATTTCTTCGGAAGAAGACTTGAGTTCTTCCCATTTTTTTATCGGGTCATTATCGTCGAGTAAACATGCCTTTATAATTTGTTCCGCGTATTTGTCTATGCTTAGTCCCGAATGTTTGGCCAACTCCTGGGTTGGCAAAAGACATAGTGTCCAACCGTACAGTCCTTTTTCTTCCCTCCTGCTAAGAATATCTCTAATAAATTTAGCTGATTTTATCGATTCGGCTATTTTGGACGAATCAACCTCTTTTAGATGAGTAAGCGAACCCGGAGCCATAATAAAAATACGTCCGTTCAGATTTTTACAAAACTCTTTTCTTCCCGGAGACACAAATTTTAATTGGATGTTGTCGATAATATTTTTATAGAAACATAACTCCATCGTCGGCGGTTTTAAAAAATCAATAATCGGGTGCATGCCTTTCATAAGAATTTTTGCCATCAAAAATTCTGCCAGTTTCATGGATGACGGGTCAAGAAAATTCTCAACCGCAACCGAAATTATGTCTCCTTTTTCATACTTTCCTTTAGAGGCGCCTCTGGCCGTTTTGAGACCCCAAAGTAAAACATCGGCGTATTTTTCAAGTGTTTTGTCGTCGAAAACCACTGCGCAAGTCCTCCTATTCTCTTTTTTTGTTCCGATAAAAAAGTAGCATGTTTTTTTTAAAAAAACAATGTTTTAGGGGTTTTCTTTTTTGGGAAAACAAAAAGACCTTTTTACGGTCTTCTCGTTTTTAAGCGCGTGGCCAGGGAAGGGTTCCGTACAATTGGTGCCGCCGGTCGGAGTCGAACCGACATGGTGTTGCCACCAATGGATTTTGAGTCCATCGCGTCTGCCATTTCGCCACGGCGGCACCAATTAAACAGAACAGATCTGCCGACTTGCCCTGTACCATCCCGCCTACAGCAGGATGGTATTGGGGTTCCTCCACCTGGCCGTAATTTTATTGATTTTTGATCTTCTTCATCAAAATTATACTTAAAATAATTCACTTGCGCAATGTTGTCTGTATCTGTTATTCTGAACAAATAATATGACTTTTGGAGAAAATAATCAGTTGCGCCCCGCAGAAAGCGTTTTTTGGGTTGAGGCGTCCAAGGTAAAGGTTAATTCGCAACAACCTCGGCGTGAGTTTGACGAGCTCAAATTAAAAGAATTATCTGATTCCATACGCGCATACGGAGTTCTTCAGCCCTTGATTGTTGTAAGGCGGGAAGTCGAAGTGTCGACCGGTACATCTGTTGAGTACGAATTGATTGCCGGAGAAAGGCGACTTCGCGCTTCGCGCTTGGCCGGGCTTGAACAGGTTCCGGTAATAATCCGTAAAGAACCTTCCGAAAGAGTAAAATTGGAATTGGCTTTGGTAGAAAACGTCCAGCGCGAAGACCTCAACGCTATTGATCGCGCGCATGCTTTTAAAAAATTGATTAATGAATTTAATATGAAACAAAGAGATGTCGCTGAGCGGATCGGCAAATCCCGTGAATTTGTAGGCAACACCATTCGGATACTTGCTTTACCTGATGTTATGCAGCAGGCTTTGGCCGAAGGAAAAATAAATGAAGGCCACACTCGTCCTCTTTTGATGCTCTCCGATCGGCCCGAAGAACAATCCCGTCTTTTTAACGACATAATCTTCAAAAAAATGAACGTCCGGTCCTCCGAGGTCGCTGCCCGCCGTATTGCCGTTGAGCGGGCGCGTAAAAAAGAGTTCGATCACGAAACCAGATCTATAGAAGAAAAATTATCGAATATTTTCGGTACGCGCGTATCTATCGAAAAGAAAGGAGAAGGGGGGAGGATATCCATAGATTTTTTCTCACCGGACGAACTTTATGGCTTTTTTCATAAGGTCTCTGGAGATGATGATCCGGGGAAAGGCGGCGCTCATTTAGCCGGAAAAGACGACATGCAAGAGGCGTCCTTTTCGGAGTCCGGAGCGGATCCGATGATGGAACGAAGGGAAAATTTGATATCGGGGGGCCAAAACCAAGAAAGCCCGGATGAGATACCGGGGAGCATTCCTGAAAATTTTGAAGACCGAAAATTTGGGCAGAGCCCTGCAACAGATGAAGACCTGAGAACTTTTACTATTTAAACCTCTTTAGTTCGATTGAATACACCCCATGTACTTTTTTGATGCGAGTTTTTACTTTTTCTATTTGTGATTGATCAACGGGCGTGAAGCTTAAAGTGATGGATGGATAATTTTTTCCGGCCGCGTGACTTTCAATATCCTCGATGTTTATTTTAAGAGATGATAGCGCGTTGGAGATATCTTTTAAAATGCCTACCCTGTTTTTGCATGTCACGATTAATTCTACCGATTTTAGTTTTTTGGACTGTATCGAAAATTGTTTTTCTTTTTTGCGCAGAAGCGATTTTATGTGTGATTTTGCCACGGAAGTTTTTGCTATCTCCAGCCATTCCTGTGAAGGTTTGCGGTCTTTTTTTGTAAGAATCTCGACCACGTCTTCGGATTGAAGCTTGTGGTTAAACGGGACCATTTTGCCGTTTACTTTCGCTCCGACCGCGTGATTCCCGATTTCTGAGTGTATGTGATACGCAAAATCAAGTGGCGTGGCATCTTCCGGAAGATCTATGACGTCTCCTTTGGGCGTGAGCACAAATATGCGATCTTTGAAGAAATCTATTTTAAGAGCTTCCAAAAATTCGGCCGAATCCATATTTTTTTTTGTGAATTTTTTTTGCCATTCTCTTAATTGAGTCACCCAGATAAAACGCGACCCCTTGAAGCCTTCGGCACGCTTTGGTTTACCTGCCTCCGCCCACGCCCAATGCGCGGCAATACCTATTTCGGCTTCATGGTGCATCTCAGCCGTTCTTATCTGGAATTCCACAACTTTTCCGTCTATACAGAAAACCGTTGTGTGGATCGATTGGTAGCCGTTCGGTTTAGGAAGAGCAATAAAATCTTTAATGCGTCCGGGCAACGGTTTCCAGTTTTTATGGATTATACCCAGAGCGCCGTAGGCGTCCTGGATATTTGAAACTATGATGCGTACCGCGACCAGATCGTAGATAAGGTCCCAATCCATGTCGTATCTTAAAAGTTTTTTCCATAAGCTATAATAATGTTTGGCTCGCGCATTTACCTCAAGCGGACGTAAGTTTTCTTGCCCCAGCTCTTTTTTGACTATAGGGATAATGCGTTCGATATAATATTCACGCATTGGCACCCGCTTTTTCACTTCTTGTTGCATCCATTTGTATTCCTCCGGATAAACATAGCTAAAAGCGAGATCTTCAAGCTTGGCTTTTATGTCCCAGATACCGAGTCGATCCGCGATAGGGGCATATATCTCCAGAGTTTCTTTGGCTATACGGATGCGTTTTTCGGGGTAGGGAAGGCTTGAGAGGGTTTCCATGTTATGCAGTCGGTCCATTAGTTTTAGGACAACAACCCGAATATCTTCGGCGATAGCGAGGAACATTTTGCGCATGGATTCGGCTTGGCGCTGGACTCCGTGATATTTAATCTTATCCACCTTAGTAACTCCGTTTACCAAAAATGCCACATCGGCTCCAAAATGTTTTTTGATATCTCTTGAGGTGGTTTTTTGATCCTCTATTGTGTCATGAAGAAGGGCAGCGCTTATGGTATTTGCGTCCAGCCCCATAGCAGCGATAGAAAGCGAAACTTTTATCGGATGTTCTATGTAATTTTCTCCGGAATACCTTTTTTGTCCTTCGTGCGATTTTTCGGCAAAAAAGAAGGCCTTTTCTATAAGGCTCCTGTTTTCGAGTCCGGCTTTATATTCGTCCAGTTTGTTTTGATATTCAGACCAGTCCATTTTTTAAATAAAATTTTTATGGATATTCTAATTTAAAGGGTCCTCTTTTTTGTCGGATTCCGTTATTTGTAACCCGCATTCTTTGTTGGAGCATTTTACGTGGTTTTTCATTTGTACCAGGGCATTTTTGCATTTCGGGCAAAGTTCGCCCGTCGGTCTTTGCCATGTCGCGAAGCTGCAATCGGGATATTTTGAACATCCATAAAATACTCTGCGTTTTCTGGTGCGTCTTTCAACTATATCACCTTCATTGCATTTTGGGCATTTTATCCCGAGTGGTTCTGGCGGTATAATCTTGGTGAATTTGCAGTCCGGGTATCCGGAACACGCGATGAACTTTCCGTAACGGCTGTATCTGATGACAAGTGGTTTTCCGCATTCGGGGCACATTTCTCCCGTTTCTTGGGCCATCACTTCTTTTTTTACGGTTTCATATTTTTCTTCTAGGTTTTTGGCGAAGGGGTCATAAAAATCTTTTAGCACCGTTTTCCATTCTTTTTCTCCATCCGCGATTCTGTCAAATTCTTCCTCCATTAAAGCGGTAAAATCGATGTCCACTATCTTAGGGAAGTGCTCGACGAGCATCTTGTTTACTTTCTCGCCTATTTCGGTCGGGGTGAGATATTTATTTTCGTTTTTAAAAGCGTAACCGCGTTCCTGTATGGTGGACATTATCGGCGCGTAGGTTGAAGGTCTCCCAATGCCGAATTTTTCAAGAATTTTGATAAGAGAGGCTTCGGTAAATCGCGGGGGGGCTTGTGTCTGCTTTTCAATCGAATTGACCTCGAGCGCTTTTAGTTGGTCGCCTTCCGTGAGTTCGGGGAGAATTACGTCCTCTGCCCCCGATGGATTCAATTTCATATAACCGTCGAATTTGAGAACCGAACCGGAAGATCGGATCTTGTAAATATTTTCTCCGGGGTTAGAGGCTTCTATTGTCATTATTATTTGGTTAAAAATGGCGTTCGGCATCTGGCTTGCCAGAAATCTTTTCCAGACGAGATTGTAAAGTCGGTATTGGTCCTGCGTCAGATCACTCTTTATTTTTTCGGGCGCAAGCCCCGGATCGGTCGGTCTTATAGCCTCATGCGCCTCCTGCGCTCTTTTGGATTTTGTTTTAAATACTCGGGGTTTTTCAAGAGAGTATGTGTCTCCGTAAGAAGACAATAAGAATTCCCGAGCTTTTTTAAGCGCGTCTTCCGAAACATTGAGCGAGTCTGTCCTCATATAAGTTATAAGACCGGTTGATCCCTCTCCTCTGATATCAACTCCTTCGTAAAGCTGTTGCGCGATAAGCATTGTTTTTTTAGCCGAATATCTTAAACGTGACCAGGCTTCTTGTTGGAGAGTAGAGGTGGTAAAAGGAGGGCGAGGCGATCTTTCCTGGGTTTTCTTTTTAATAGAGGCGAGGCGAAGATCCGAATTTTTCAAATCGCTTGTTATTTTTTGCGCTTCTTTCTCATCGGTAATTCCGGGTTCCGGGATAATTTTACCATTTATTATGCTTAAGTTTCCGTTAAATGCCATACACGTAGGTTTTGTTTCGGATAGGCAATCTTTTTTTTGTAATTTTACTTCGATCGCCCAGTATTTTCGGGACTTAAAGGCGCGTATTTCATCCTCCCGTTCGCATACCAGGCGCAAAGCAACGGATTGCACGCGTCCCGCTGAGAGGCCCCTCATTACTTTTTTCCACAAGAAGGGTGAAAGTTTGTATCCGACGAGTCGGTCAAGAATACGGCGCGCCTGTTGGGCGTTAACCAGATTAACATTGAGGGCGCGGGGGTTGTTTAGGGCTTCCTGTATCGCTTTTTGGGTAATCTCATGAAAAGCGATACGCTCAATTATTGATTCTATTTTTTGGGTTTTTTTTGTTGTTTTCGCGGTCTTCGGTGATTTTTTCGGTTCTTTCCCTAGCCCGAGAGCTTCGATAAGATGCCAGGCGATTGCCTCGCCTTCGCGGTCTTCATCAGTCGCAAGGATTATTCGTTCCGATTTTTTGCAAAGTTCTTTTAACTTTTTTATTACCGGGCGAGATCTGCGTGGGATAACGTATTGCGGGTCAAAATCATTTTCGATATTCACTCCCAGTTTGTAGGAGGGGAGATCGCGTATGTGCCCGTAGCTTGATTCCACGTAAAATCCTTTTCCGAGAAAACGGGAAATGGTTTTGGCTTTTGTCGGTGATTCTACAATCACCAATTTCATATTTTTTGTCATGTTATATAAAATGTTCCGCTTTTATTTTTGATCGCTCCTTTCAGTTCAAGAAAGGTAAGCTTTTGGGTTAATTCACTCGCGCTACAATTTGATTTTTTTATAAGGTCTTCTGCGTCATGGGGTTCGTCCCGAAGGAAAGAAAGGATGAGGTTTTCGGTTTCATTTAAATTTTCCGCCTCTTGTTCGTATCCGACGCCCTTTATCAGTTCAAGCGCATCTTGGGCGCATCTGATGACTGCCGCTCCCTTTCTGAGAAGAGCGTTTGTGCCAGTAGAATTAATCGAAGTTATCTCTCCGGGTACTGCTCCGACCTCGCGATTCGCATCAAGAGCGAATCCGGCGGTTATAAGCGATCCCGATCTTTCAGGGGCCTCAATAACTATCGTGGCCTGGGCCAGCCCCGCGATAATTCTGTTTCTTTGCGGGAATGTCCATTTTTGGGCATCAAAGGCGGGAGGGAATTCCGAAATTACAGCTCCTCTATTCTCGATGATTTTTTCGGCAAGACCTTTGTTGGACGACGGGTATATTTTTTCAAGACCCGATCCGAGTACGGCGAAGGTCGGTGTTTTTCCGGCAATAGCGCCCCGGTGAGCCGCCGAATCTATCCCTAAAGCAAGACCGCTGACCACGCATACTTCGGCGGATGAAAGCTCGGCGGCAAGATCAAATGCTGTTTGCATTCCGTAGTGACTTGCGCGTCTCGTGCCCACGATAGCTACTTTTGGCGTCTTATTTTTTTCGATGACTCCTTTAAAATAAAAGATTGGTGGAGGGTGGGGTATTTCACGCAGAAGAGCGGGATATTCGGGGTCATTTAGGGACAGAAGACTTATACCGGCATTTTCAAGTTTAATTAATTCTGCCTCCGGTTTGATATTTTTTCGGTGTTCAATGACATTTTTTACATAATCGTTATCCGATAATATGCCCACAAGGTCATTTTCTTCCGCAAACCATGAATTTTCGAATGAGCCTAAACTGTTTAATAGTTTTTCAAGTTTTAACGTGGAAGTATTCGGGATAAGGTTCAGGGCGTGCCCGTACATATGCTCGTTTGACATATTCATACAATATATATGTATATAAAAAAGGTCAAATGTATCTTGGATTATAACTTAAAACGCGTCTTAAGATTAAATTCGATAAAAAACTTGACTTTAAGATTAGATTTATATATAATTATTATCAGACTTTTATAAAAATAACAGAAAGGAGTCGACCTTGCAGGATTACAGTGCCCACGTTTTTATTTTTGATAATGATTTTGAAAATGTGGCCATGGTATTGGATGCGGGGCACTCCGGAAAAGAGCCGGGTCTTACTCCTCCGGGGGGACGTCCGAAAAAAAAGGATGAAAATGATCCGGAAAGAACCGCCGCTCGCGAAGTCCGGGCGGAAACCGGATTGAAGTTCCAAATCCTTGAACGTTTCGAGCCAAGGCCGGTCGTGCGGGGCGAAAAGATTATTTTACAGCATGTTTACGCGGCTGTCGCGCTGAACAACGGAAGTCCGGACTGCGTCATACCCGGCGAGACGCATGGATGGAAGTGGTATAAATTCAATCCTACGGATGTTCCTTTTGATTTTTATGGCACAAAAAAAATGGAGCTTTACCGCACTTATCGTCGAATTTGGGGAAGTGAAATCCTGCTAAAGCTCGTTGAAGAACGTCGTTACCTTTCTTGGTGGAAAGCTACTCATTTATGAGTAGCTTTCTTTATTTATTACCCGCAACTGTTTGTGGTGTGGTGATAGAATATCTTTTTTGGGTCTTGTTTTTTAGTCAATTAAAAAATAGAATATATAAAACTTATCGGGTAGATATTATCCGGAGGAGGTATCTTGATAACCGCGAAATATTATTGTCTGGTTTTTACCTCAATTTTTTTGTTGGCATGTTCTTCTTGGAATCCTTCGGTGAATATACAACCCACCGACACAAAGCTCCCCTGGAGCGATTATGAGCAGGTAAAGACGACGACCGAAAAAATAGTAATGGGCGAGACCACCTATGAAGATATGCTGGCGATGGGGCTTAATCCTTATCTTATTCCTAATACAACAAAAATGATTGATGTCCGTCCGGAACTTCTCCCGAATAATTCAAGTAGAGTTGAAGACCTTCCGGACTACGCGCAAATTTGTTACAGGAAAGCCGCGAAGTGTGTCGGATACAAATTCAATTTGAGGCCGATCATGACAAAAGGGAACGGGAGTCTTTTTTTAAGATGGCTCCGAATCAAAAAAAAGGACATAACGACCGGATGGGGAGTTAAGTTCGACGTCTACCTCCTGCCTAGGGAAGAATTCCAGGTTTTATCTTCCGATGACCCGAAGCGG
>PFCN01000007.1:0-3780 GCA_002774705.1 Candidatus Niyogibacteria bacterium CG10_big_fil_rev_8_21_14_0_10_42_19 | reverse complement strand
TTTTTCGGCTCTTTTGTGGGCTCGGTTCGTAATTATGGAGGATATCCGGCCCCCGACCTTGATGTAAATTAATTATAAGAACACGGAGAGATCCGTGTTCTGTTTTTTTATTTTTAAATTTTAAATTTTTATTCAAAAGAACGTTCCATTTAAGGCGGAACATTAGATCTAAATTACCGGATCTCTAATTTAAGTATTTAAAATTCAATTAAAATTTAGTGTTTAAAATTTGGTCTTTTGTTAAAAAACCATTGTTAAAAAACCATTTGATAAATCTTGATTTTAAATATACTATTTGAATATAATGTCTACCCCGATTGAGCAAATCAAAGCAAAACTGGATATTGTTGAATTAATACAATCTCACCTCAAACTCGAAAAAGCCGGTTCGAATTTTAAAGGTAGGTGTCCTTTTCATCAGGAAAAAACCCCATCTTTTTTTGTATCCCCGGCGCGCCAGATGTGGCATTGTTTTGGGTGCCAAAAAGGGGGAGATCATTTTCAGTTTATCCAGGAATTGGAAAATGTCGAGTTCGCGGATGCTTTGCGCATTTTAGCCGAGCGTACCGGTATCGAATTGAAGAAGGAAGACCCGCAAGCAAGATCCGAACGAAATCGTTTTTATAATTTACTTGAAGAAGCCGTTTTGTTTTATGAATCGAATTTGGCGCGCAGAACCGATGTCCGGGATTATTTGAGAGAAAGGGGGCTTAAGGATGAGGTTGTTAAACAATTTAGGATTGGATATGCCGAGCCAAAATGGGAGGCGCTTTTGGAGCATTTAATATCAAAAGGTTTTAAGAATGATGAGGTTGAAAAGACGGGTCTGGTCATAAAAAAAGAATCAGGGGAGTCGCGTTATTATGACAGGTTCAGAGCGCGCGTAATGTTTCCATTATCCGATTCCTCCGGCAGAGTAGTCGGCTTCACGGGGCGTATATTTGCTAAAGACGGCGAAAATCAAAAAGATGCCGACGCTAAATATATAAATACTCCGCAGACACCCTTTTATGACAAATCAAAATTACTCTACGGTTTTGACCGCGCGAAATCCGAGATTCGCCGTAAGAATTATGCGGTTTTGGTTGAGGGGCAGATGGATGTATGTATGTCGCATCAGGCCGGAGTCACCAATGCCGTCGCGGTTTCAGGTACGGCGCTGACCGGATCTCATCTGGTGTCTCTGCGGCGTCTTGCCGATCAATTAAGATTTTCATTCGATATGGATCGCGCGGGCCTCCTTGCCGCGAGAAAGGGGATTGATCTCGCTATTAGAGAGGGTTTTGACGTAAAAGCGGTAATACTTCCGGATGGCGAGGACCCGGCTGACGTTATCAAGAGAGAGCCTGAAGAGTGGAAAAGGGCGGTAAGCTCCGCCAGGCCTTTTATTGAGTTTTATCTTGATATTATAAGGTCAAAAATCAAAGATGAGCGTGAATTCCGCAATAAGGTGATAAAGCATGTTTTGCCTTATGTCGCCGATCTCGCGAGCGATGTTGAGCGGGCTCATTGGATTAAAGAAATGGCCGGGCGTCTTTTGTTGTCGGAGGAGCCTTTATGGAATGACCTTAACAGAATAATTTCGGCGCGGAAAAATTCAAAAAAAGAAGACCGCCCGGATCCGGGCGCCGATAACAGTAAAACCCGAAAAGACCTTATCGAGGAAAGAATCTTGGGGCTTTTAGTTTCTACCGGGAAAGATAATTTACCCTCTATAGCAGATTGTCGTGGAGACTGGTTTTCTCCCGCCCGCAGGGCGATGTTTAATATTATTGGCGCGGGGAGCGCGATTGACGACCACTATATCAAAAAACTGGCTTTGGCCTCCGAGCTTGCGTATGCCGACGCCGAAAACATCGATTTGGAAATGAAACAGCTTTTAAAAAATCTAAAAAAAGAATTTTTAAGAGAAAAACTCGAAGAAACTTCTTTAAAGATACGCCAAGCCGAACGGGAAGGATCAAACGATGCCCTTGTAGTAAGTTTGGATGAATTCAAAAGATTTTCGGAAGAACTCAATCGGGAACAATAGTAAAAATTATAGGCGACAGTCTATAATTTTTTATTTCTAAGCAAAATCGCATTAAACGCCACTATCACGGTTGACGCGGACATAAAAAGTGCCGCAAGAGCGGGCTGGAGAAATATTCCTTTGAACGCAAGGACCCCCGCGGCCAGCGGGATGGCTATTACGTTATATCCGGTCGCCCAGAAAAGATTTTGGAGCATTTTTGAATAAGTAAATCTTGATAGTTTGATGACTTTGGGTATGTCGCGCGGGTCATTTTTTACTAGAATAATGCCCGCCGATTCTATCGCCACATTTGTACCGGCTCCTATCGCGATGCCGAGATCGGCCTGTGTTAGAGCTGGGGCATCATTTACTCCGTCTCCCACCATAGCCACTTTTAGTCCTTTTTGCTGTAAAAATTTAACCTTTTCCGATTTTTGATCGGGGAGAACTTTTGCAAAATATTCATCAATGCCGAGCTCGCCCGATACCCATTCGGCGACATCTTCGGAATCCCCCGTAATCATAGCCGTTTTAATTCCCATTTGAGAAAGAGTTTTAATTGCCTCGCGCGACTCTTCGCGTATGACGTCCGTAAGAGCGATCGCGCCGATCACCCCTCCCTTTACTATTACAAAATTTACGGTCTTTCCTTGGCCGGTAAGTTTTTTTGATATTTCTTTAATTTCATCGTTCAGCGTTATCCCTCTTTCTTCGGCAAGAGAGTGGCTACCCACCAGGATTTCTTTTCCTCCTATTTCGGCGCGCACCCCTAAGCCCGGTATTCTTTTAAAATTTTCGGTATCAAGCAGGGAAATATTTTTATTTTTAGCTTCCCGCACCATCGCTTTTGCGAGCGGGTGTTCGGAGTAGGCGTTTACGGAAGCGGCGTATTGCAGAACCTCCTCTTTTTTATTTTGGGTCGCGGGAATTATCCGGTCGATCCCGAATTCTCCGCGGGTGAGGGTTCCGGTTTTATCGAAAAGAACTATATCGATATTTCTTGCCGCTTCTAACGCTAGTCGTTGTTTGACCAGAAAACCGTTCCGCGCGGCTTTAGTCGTCGATATGGAGCTGACCAGCGGAATCGCAAGACCTAAAGCATGAGGGCACGTGATTACAAGAACGGCTACCATTCTTGAGACGGCAAATTCGGGGCTGGAAAATAAAAGCCAAACAACAAGAGTGGCTATTCCGGTTACGACCGCAATGATTGTAAGAAAATAAGCGGCCCGATCAGAGAGTATCTGCAGGCGCGATTTGGAACTTTGGGCCTCCGCGACCAGGCGCATGACTCCGGCTAAAAATGTTTCTTCACCGATCTTTGAAACTTCTATTTTCAACGAACCGTCTCCGTTCGTGGCGCCGGCTATTACGGCATCGTCCGGTTTTTTCGGCACCGGCTTGGATTCCCCTGTTACTATGGATTCATTTACATCCGATATTCCTTCTCTTATTATCCCATCGGCAGGAATTCTCCCGCCCGGTTTGATGAGCACAATATCGCCCTTTTTAAGTTCTGATATGAGGATGATTTCTGTTTTACCGTTTCTCAAAACCTCGGCTTCATCGGGAAGCAGTTTTGAAAGCTCTTTTAACGCTGATTGCGCGCCGGTAACCGCGCGCATCTCAAGCCAATGTCCGAGAAGCATGATCGTTATCAGGGTGGCAAGCTCCCAAAAAAGAGTTTCGGTCCTACCTAAAAAGGTCATGGCAACGCTATAAAAATAAGCGACGGACACGGCAAGGGCGATAAGAGTCATCATTCC
>PFCN01000015.1 GCA_002774705.1 Candidatus Niyogibacteria bacterium CG10_big_fil_rev_8_21_14_0_10_42_19 | reverse complement strand
TCGGAAGGAATTATCTGCGGTAAGACATCAAACAGCAAAGTAATAAGGATAGCTCCGCCTTTGATGATCACAAAAAAACAACTGGATTTTGCTCTTTCCGTCATGAAAAATTTTTTTTAAGATAGTATTTTCAAGGCCCTTCTTTAAGAGGGGCTTTTTAGTGCAAGTGTGTTCGTAAGATGATATATTTATAAATATGAGAGAATATAATTTACTCAAAAAATCCAATTCGCATTTTAAATACGGGGTATTCATTAAAGATGCCGTTTTGGGGGCGAATGACGGCATTGTATCCACGTTTGCCGTAGTGGCCAGTGTCGTTGGGGCATCACTCTCCCCATTAACCGTTTTATTGATAGGTTCGGCTAAACTTGTTGCCGATGCTTTTTCGATGGCCGCGTCAAATTATCTTAGCGCTTCATCTGATGCCGCTTTTTCGATTCGCGAGCGCGAGGTTGAGAAAAGCGAGGTTGAAGACGACATCGGGTCCGAAATGGTTGAGGCTAGGCAAATTCTTATTAAAAAAGGATATGACGGGGAAGACCTTGAAGAGTTGGTTCGTCTTATTTCAAAAAATAAAAAGTTCTTGGTTGATTTTATGATGTCGGAAGAATTGGGGATACTTTCCGACGGATCAATTAAACCGTTAAAAAAAGGAGCGGTTACTTTTTTTTCCTTTATTTTTGCGGGTCTTTTTCCGATATTCCCATACTTGATATTTTATAATTCCGGTAACGTTTTTTTCTGGTCGGTCCTGACCACCGCCGTGACCTTATTCGTTTTGGGTTCACTCAGATCTTTTTTTACCGATAGAAACTGGGTTGTTGCCGGAGTGGAAATGCTTTTTATCGGCGGTGCGGCCGCCGTAATAGCATATAGCGTGGGTTTCTTTGTGAATAAGATAATTGTTTAAGCGTTAAACGCTTTCAATTTTGGAGCTGGGATCGCGAATTCTTCAAGAGTGATATTTGTTGATATCTCTTTTCCGCCTCGGAATACTTTTAACTCAAGAACATCGCCGACTTGGTGCTGTGAAAGGTGGTCTTCAAAAGTATCTTCTTCGGTTATATTTTTATCGTTACAGGCGGTAATTACGTCGAATTCTTTAAGCCCGGCTTTGTCGGCTGGACTTTGCGGGACGATGGCTCTGTCGCCCGGGACTCCTTCATTCAAGATAAGCGCTCCGTGATCAATTGGGAGGCGGAAATGCGCCTGAAGCGCTTTGTTTAAAATGATATATCGCACTCCAACGAACGGTCTTCGGATATGTCCGAATTTTTTTATATCCTCCAGGTCTTTTTTTGCCCGCTCTATAGGTATCGCAAAACCAATGTTTTGCGCGCCGAATATTACGGCGGCGTTAATGCCAATTGCTTCTCCTTTTAAATTAATGAGCGGTCCTCCGGAATTGCCGGGATTTATTGCGGCATCTGTCTGGATAAGTCCGCGGAGTCTTTCTTGGTTTCCTTTAAAATCAGTCATTGCCGTGATGAGCCTTGAAAGACCTGATACAACGCCGGTTGAAACGGAATTGGCAAATTCTCCCAAAGCATTTCCGATGGCGATGACGGTTTGTCCCAATTCAAGATCTTGCGATGATCCCAATTTAACTGTCGGCAGATCTTTATCTTCTATTTTTAACAGAGCAATATCATTTATTTGATCGTATGAAATGAGTTTGGTGTCGTATTTTTTCCCATTCAAAACAAGTACGGTGTAGGAAGCGTGTGGTTCGGACATTACGTGTTTGTTGGTGAGGATAAGTCCGTCGGAAGAAATAAGAAAACCCGAGCCTCCTCCGACTTTAATCCTTCCGTTTTCATCTCTCGGAGTATGCGCTATCTTGTCTTCTAGCATTGCCCGGTCATAAGGATTAAGGGTGGTGGGGTCGAACGGTAATTCTTTAGTTACATCCTCAAGATTTTTTGAGACAACTATGCTCACGACCGCGGGCAAAACGTCTTTTATCGAATTTATGATTTGATTTTGGTAGTCCATTTTCATATAATATACAAATTGGTCATACAATACAATTCCCCTCGTAGCTCAACGGATCGAGCAATCCCGTCCTAAGGGAGAGATAGGGGTTCAATTCCTCTCGAGGGGATGATATGAGTACATAATACAAAAATTGTTTTACGTGGTAGAAATTTTAAATTGCACATTGATAATATTTGGGGTACAATTTAATTATGAAGATAAGGCGAAGCGAGCTCATAAAGGAAAAAGCAAGAAAATTGCGTTCATATGGAAAAACTTATTCAGAGATAATAAGGGACTTAGGCCTTTCCATCCCCAAAAGCACCCTTTCCAGTTGGTGTAATGACGTAGTTTTGCCTGTTTGGTATCAAGAAAAAGTAAATCGTCTTAATGCCAAAAATTTTACTAAAGCCCAGAAGACAGCATGGGCATCAAATAAGATTAAAAGAGAAAGATTTTTATCTGATTTAATACAAAAAAATGATCATTTATATAAAAAAATAAAAGATAAAGATATATTAAAAATGCTTTTGGCTATGCTTTATTTGGGCGAGGGATCAAAATGGAAATCGCATAGAGGTTTAATGCTTGGTAGCTCTGATCCTGATATTATCAAGCTTTACATGCGTTTACTGTATCTATGTTATGGTATCGGCTCAAAGGATTTAAAATGTTACATTTGTTATAGAGCAGATCAGAATATTAATAAATTGCATAGATATTGGTCGCATACAACTTTAATACCGTTAGAAAATTTTTATTCATCAAAGCCCGATCCCCGCACTATTGGTAAAAAAACGATGAAAAAAAATTATATGGGTGTTTGTGTTTTAACATGTGGCGGTACTCATATACAATTGGAGTTAGAAGAAATTCCAAGGATAATTTTAAAGGGCCTATAGTTTAGTGGTAAAACAAGCGCATGGCATGCGCTAGATGGGAGTTCGATTCTCCCTAGGTCCACCAAATTTGATTTGCCGAGGGGCGAAGCCCCGAGGCAACTTCTTCGGCAAATCTGAAATGGTGGTGTTTGTTTGAAAAAGTCAGAACCCATTTTGCGGAGAACCCCCACGAATGAGGACGCCCCGCCACCGCCTCGCGGACTCGGCGGACACCA
>PFCN01000033.1:53423-59202 GCA_002774705.1 Candidatus Niyogibacteria bacterium CG10_big_fil_rev_8_21_14_0_10_42_19 | reverse complement strand
CAAGAAAAGCAAGAAACCCGAGAACGGGAGAAATGGTAGACGTTGCGGCCACAACCGTTCCGAAATTCCGCGCTAGCCGCGCATTAAAAGACGCGGTAAAATAGTTTTCTCTGGCCAGAGAAAAATTTACTACTTCTACGCCCAAGGCGAATTTGCCTCCGGCGAAAAAAATATCCCGGTTGCGCCGGGATGTTTTTTTTGTTAAAAAAGAACAATTCGTGGTTTTCATTAAAGATCCTTTCCGTTTCTTTTAATGAACGCGGTCGGCCACCATGGCCAGCGGATAAAAACGGAACCGAAACTTAATGATATGTCGTGGTCATTTATCGTCGAAAGCAGGAGCCAATTTTCAATGCATTCTTCCGACCACACCGGAAGTATAAGCGAGATATCCGTCTCGTTCATTATGTTTTTAGCCATGATGTAATAATAATCACGGCTTAATTTTCCCGAAACACCCCCGCCACCGATGTGGGAAAATGGGCTATCAAGGCCCGGGAATACCGTTGAATACTTGATGCTGTTCATCGAAATGGCCTCTATAAAATTATCTTTAGCGAGCGTTTTCGCGATAAATAAATAGTCATCATCAAAAGACAACTTAAGTATCAAAGGATGATTTGACGATTCTGCAAGAATACGGGCCGATTCGATTATAAAAGCGGAATTTTCCTCTCTCGATCTTTGCGGAATATTCGGACAAGACGCGTTTAGCTCAAGAGCTACAAGCGGCCAATCATTGAATTTGTTAGCCATGTATACTAGGTCATTCAGGTCATCGGCATATAACGAACCGATAACCTTAAGTCCACTCTTTTTAATCATTCTCGGATATTTACCGGTTGCCCTATCAATACCGGGATTTTTTAATCCAACGCTGTTTACAAATCCGGCTATCTTATTCGGACTAAATAAAAAGTCCCAAAAAGAAAGAACCGCGCCATGTTGATTGAGAGGCAAAACCTTTGTATATCCATTACCACGACGAGGCTCACGCGTGAGAGTTTTAAGAGTAACCGTAAATAAAGAGGAATCATGAAATTTCAAGGGTCCCAATAAATACCGCGTATGAGGCCAACCCGAGCCATCAAACGCCAATGCTCCGCTTGCTGTAACGTAATCGATAATACGCCCATTGGATAAAAGGATCAAAATTACCCCCCTATGGTGAACACGTCGCCTCAATATCCTTATTTAAAAGGATCCGAACTATTAATATATTAAAGTACTTATAAAAAATATACATGTTTTTTAATGAAAAACAAATTAAACATCAATTTAAAAACAGCCCGAATTAAGGGCTGTTTTTAAAAATTAAATACCGGATACCCGATTCTAAATATTACTATAACTGCTCCAGATCATTATTGATCAAATCAAGCTCTTGATCCACATCAAGCACCTCGGTTTGATCTAGGTCTTGTTGAATATCTTGCGTCGTATTAGCTCCAAGGTTCACCAAAGGACCCGTGTCGCTTGAATCAAATGACTCTAACCCCGAGGGTGATCCTGGTGGCGGGGGTGGCATAAACGGGAACGATTTTTGGGTGGCGGAATAAATCAAAAACAATATAACAAAAATAATTATTACCAAAGCAATTTGAAGTACCTTGTTTTTTTTAAGTTTCGCAATTTGAGAGATATTTTGCTCCGGTTCCGGAGTATTTTCTTGTCCGGAGGAATTCTGGTCTTTTATAATTGGCTCCATAAAATTGATATTTAATATTAATATTTATAATTATTGATCATTATCTTCCGTGGATGTACCGGTTGCGTCTTCATCCTCCTCTTCTTCCCCCTCTACCTCATCATTCACATTTTGTATTCGCGCCAGAACTTTAAGCGAATCAACAACCGCGGCGCGGGCTTCTTTAATAATTTCACGCACTCCTTTAAGATCGTCCCCCAATTGTTGTCTGACTTCGCCGACGTTGGCTCTTAACGTTTCCTCTCCCTCGATCTCTATAGTATAAGTTTTTAAAGCCTGCTCTTCCGCGGCCGTTCGCGCTTCGGCGATCGCCTCTTCTGCCGCCTCTATGGCAACTTCAACCGCGCTGATATCGGCTCCATTGGTTTTGGCTTTTTCGGCGCGCACCTTTATTTTAAGTAAGATCGCGTCCAATCGATCAAGAACGTTTATAAAGTGATTGGTCAATTTTTCGTTCAAAGCATCAAAACGTTGATCAATTTTTTCAACAACCCTCTGTTTGTTTTCATCCGACACCCTCTCCTGCAAATGTGTGGCCATATCCGCGCGTTTAGCTTCTATCGCGTCTTTCAGCTCAAGTTTTCTTTGTTCCAGCGTCGCTCTAAAAGACTCCCTGTGCGCCATCATATCCTGCATAAATGACTCCCGCCTGGCTCTCAATTGCTCTATAGCCTCAACTCTCTCTTCCAATGTTTTATCCGCCATATTCTGTCTCAACGTTCTTACCTCATCTGTATAATTCTGCTTGATTTGCGTCCTATCTTCACGAATTTCACCCAACTGTTCCTTATAGGTCTCCTGGATTTCTTTAAAATCAGGCGGAGGGGGCGCGGGTGGCGAAGAAACGGGCCCCTGAGCAAACACACCAACCGCGAACATGACCGGTATCAAATAAATAAATCTAATGATCTTTTTTACACTCATTATCTTAATTTTTTATGTTTTTATTTATAAATTAATAAACGACCGACTTAATTCAAGTATATCACGTTTTAAAAATAGAGCATTGACAAAAAAGTACAAAAAAGACCCGAAAACCGGGCCTTTATTTTAAACAAATATGATCAATTCTGGACAAAAAACGTAAATGGTCTTTCCCCAGCTGAAATAATAGAAGCATTTATAATGTCGGCTATATATCCCTGCCTTAGAGCTTTTATCTGTTCGGTGACCGCGCAGGAGCTGTCTCTGATCTCGCCTAAAATTTGGCCCGTCAATACCTTTTCCCCCGGCTCAACAAGCCTTTTAAGAAAACCCGCATGTTCGGCGACCGGACCCAAAAAATATGAAAAAGAATCCGTTCCGAGAGTCTCTTTGGAAAAATGACGCCAATCGGGCTTGCGATCTTTAATAATACCGAGGCCTCGGACCATATTCCACAAACCGCTTGATACGATCTTTTCTCCGCAAGACGGAGAATAGTTTTCTCCCGGGACTTCAACCGTAAAAGAAGGGATGCCGTGCTCGATCATCTGTGCGGTTAAAGACGAATCCAACTTTTCTTTTTTATATTCAAAATATGGAAAATCTATAACAACACCTATGCCGAACATGTCGGCTAATGACAGGGTTTTTGACTTTATTTCGGGAAAATACACGCAATTTTGATCTATGATTATATGCGGAACCGACAAGGGATTCATAGTATGGATATCAATAACCAAGTCAACTTTTTCTTTCTTAAAAAAAGACAATATTGAGTAAGCCATCCGGTCGGCCAGCGCCCCTTTAGGATTCCCCGGGAAACTCCTATTCGGGTCATTTTCTTCAACTTCTCTTTCCATGAGCATAAGGCCTAGTGGATTCGCAAAAGGCAGGATAATAACCCTTCCGGCAATATTCCGATGTTTAACCGCAATAAATTCTTCCCAAAACTCAATAAGCCCGCCGATGCTTGATAATTCGTGGCCGTGAATCCCGGAAACTATACCCAAGGTTGGTCCGTCTTTTTTACCTTTAATTTCAAGGAATTTTAGGGTGAAGTCGCCGAGCAGAGTTTCGGCCACAACGACTTTATGCATCCTCATAACCGCCCCCATCTTTTGGTCTCTATACTCCCGTCTTTTTTAATTGTATCAAAAAATATGTCAAAAAAATAAAATTCATCATAAACCAACAAAAAAACGGGCTCCCCCCCGACCTTCAACGGTTCGATTCCGCTTCTCTGAGAATAAAAAAACAAAACCCGGCCACAAGGCCGGATTTTGTTTTTTATGCGGGATACCGGAATCGAACCGGTGCTTACTCCTTGGAAGGGAGTCGTCCTGCCATTAAACCAATCCCGCTTTGTTAAAATTTTATATCAAAAAAACCAATAAATCCAATAAAAAACATCCTATAAACAAACAACCCCCGATTTTGACCTAAGCTAGCTTGATCAAAATACGAGGGTTGTCGCTAATGCCAAAAGCCACGTTAGTTTGACTTATGGATTTTGTTAGAAATGTTTTAAATTAAGCCTGTGGCTTTTCTCCTTCAGGAGCCGGAGTGGCTTCAGCGCCCGCACCAGCTTCACAACCGGCACAAACCGTCTTTCCTTCCTCGGCCTCATTTACCTTACATTTTTCGCAAGTTGCCATAAAGTTTGTTCTTTTACTTATAATAATTAAAAAAAGCCGACCTTTTCAGCTTCTTATAATAGTATAGCTAAAAAAACAAATGTGGCAACTATTTGGTCAAGGCTCCAATAATCGCGCCGTCCGCCTCCCTCGGGCTCCGCCAATCGGCGAACGGCGCAGGCAATGCTGGCGGAAACTCGGTCTACCTCCCCCTGCGGGATAATAATTAACATCGGGATACTCAAATTCTTACTTCTGTCGGGGTGCCGAGAATCGCCCGCCGGAGGCGGGTCCGCCCCTAGCGGAAACTCGGTCTACCTCCCCCTGCGGGATAATAATTAACATCGGGATACTCAAATTCTTACTTCTGTCGGGGTGCCGAGAATCGAACTCGGTCTACCTGTTCCCAAAACAGGCGTACTACCGGTATACTACACCCCGACAGAAGTAAGAACCCCACATAGCACATTAACCACTACACTATACCCCCGATGTTAATTATTATCCCCACACAGGCGTACTACCGGTATATCTCGACGCTCAAAATAATTATATTAAAGAAGTCGAGACCCCGACCTATCGTCGGGGCTACACCCCGTTCCGGTACAACCGGAACCAAAGTCCCACCGTGAATAAAACAAAGGCCAGCTAATTTAAATTTATATCTTCAGTAATCCTAATCTTAGCTTCTTTTAACGTAAAATCAAGGAAAATCGCGGCTACATCAACCTGCCACTCTATTTCTTCCGGCACTCTTTTTTCCTCCAGGTAGCTTTGGATAACCCTGGACATCCTTTTTCTTTTCCACACATGAACATTATCTTCAGGATCATGCGTTTCACCTGAAACCCTTCCCCCCAACATTCTTATAGTCTTAACTTCAAAGAAATGAATTGTTTCGTCTTTACTAGCCACCACATCAATTTCTCCCCAATTTTTTCTATAATTTTTATCAAGAATCTTATATTTATGTTTCATGAGATGTTTCACAAGAATATTTTCTCCGACATCACCAATTTTTCTTTTTTCTGTGACCATATTAGTATTCAGTATTTATTATATAGTATATGTTGTTTCATATGAAACACTGATGAAGCGGGATAAAACCTACGATAGATTATGCCCGTGGCATCATATATGTACTCAAATAAATATACCAAAGTCCCGTTTAGTGAAACGAAACCTGGATATCTATGAGCTTACGCCCATGATTATATATGAAAGAAAATAAAATAAATCCCGATGCTTATCTGGCTACAAAATACAGCTACGCGGTTACACATGAAACATTCACGAAACCACAAGATCAAATAAATTCCGGATTCACTCTAAACACTAAATACCAAATATACGGTTACACGTGAAACTCAAAAATATTAAAATACTCAAAAACTAATTATCAAACCGCAAGTGATGCGGAATATTGAAAAATCTTCATAATTATATGTGTATAAATAAAAAATGTTAATTTTTAAAGAAAATTAAAATTTCTATTATTTTTCAACGCTTATAT
>PFCN01000033.1:1276-53399 GCA_002774705.1 Candidatus Niyogibacteria bacterium CG10_big_fil_rev_8_21_14_0_10_42_19 | reverse complement strand
ATAAAACTTATAAACACCTTCCTCACATAAAATAATAATATTTTTATGAAAAAATTATGTAATGCTTGCAAATATGTGTCAAGTTGCTGTATAATTCACTATAAATGAATTTCGAAAGATTAAAAATTATGCCCGAAGAAAAAGAAAAATTGGCTATACCGAATGAGACCATACAAATTTCCTCGAAACTCCAGAAGCATGGTTTTGAGGCTTTTTTGGTTGGCGGGTGCGTCCGCGATATTTTAAGCGGTAAGGAGCCTAAAGATTGGGATTTAACCACAAACGCAAAACCCAAAGAGATACAAAAAATATTCCCGAACAGTTTTTATGAAAATAGCTTCGGTACGGTCGGTGTTAAAACAGAATCCGAAAACCCCACTCTGGCCGTAATTGAAATAACTCCTTATCGGTTAGAGGAGAAATATACCGATAAAAGGCACCCCGACAAAGTAAAATTTACCGATAAATTAGAAGACGATCTCGCAAGGCGTGATTTTACGATTAACGCAATAGCTTTAAGTATAAAAAATGAAAATCCGAAAGATTATGAAATCGTGGACCCGTTCAACGGCCAAAAAGACCTTAAACATGGCATTATCAGGGCCGTAGGGGACGCAAATGAACGTTTTAACGAAGACGCCTTAAGGATCATTAGGGCGATTCGGTTTGTTTCCGAATTTAATTTTTCGATCGAGGATAAAACAAAAGAATCTTTAAGGAATAATGCCGACTTACTAAAATTAATCTCAAAAGAACGTATCAGAGACGAGTTCGCCAAAACAATAAATTCGGACTCTCCGGATGTGGGTTTAGAAATAATGCGCGAGCTTGGCATATTAAAACACGTCCTTCCGGAGCTGGAAGAGGGTTGGGGGGTCACTCAGAACAAAGAACATATTTATACTGTTTGGGAACATAATATTAGGGCCTTAAAACATGCGGCTGAAAATAAATGGCCTCTTAAAATAAGACTAAGCGCCCTTCTTCATGATGTAGGTAAACCGAGAACTAAAAAAGGGGAAGGCCATGATTCAACTTTTTATGGACATGATGTGGTCGGAGGAAAAATTACCGCTCAAGCTCTTAAACGTTTAAAGTTCCCGAATAAGATTATTGAAGACGTCGCTAAGCTGGTAAGGTGGCATTTATTTTTCTCCGATACCGAAGTAATCACCCTTTCCGCGGTAAAAAGGATCATACGACATGTTGGGGAAGAAAACATTTGGAACTTAATGAAAGTACGGTACTGCGACAGAGTCGGTATGTCTAGGCCCAAAGAGCGCCCTTTTAGACTCCGTAAATATGAATCAATGATAGAAGAAGCGCTTCGTTCACCTCTTTCGGTTACTCAATTAACCGTAAACGGCGAAGATGTGATAAAAATAGCCAAGATTGAACCCGGACCTAAGGTCGGATATATTCTCCACATTCTCCTTGAAGAAGTCATTGAAGACGAGTCTCTAAATAACCGCGAATACCAAGAAAAGAGAGTTGAAGAGTTAAACCGGCTTGATGAAAAAGAGTTGCAAAAAATGGGAGAATATGCCAAAAATGTAAAACAGGCTATAGAACAAAAAGAGGTAGAAACGATTAGGAAAAAATACTTCGTAAGGTGAGATTGCGACATACAGGCGCGCGCCTTTAGACAGTTAAAATTCATAAGACGCGCTTTAAGTTTTAAAAATGTTTTCGGGGTGTAGTATACCGGCAGTACGTGCGCTTCGGGTGCGTAAAGACCGAGTTCGATTCTCGGCACCCCGATATTTTTATTTTTTTTATTCCTCGACTGTTGGGTTTTTATTTGATATAAAAAAATTATGAGCAAACTAAAAGAGGAGGGGACGGTTTCGGCAGAAGACTTGAAAGAGTCCGTTCTTTATGCCGCCCAGGAAAGTCGGGCTTCCGACATCCATATTGACCCGGGTCCGGATTCAATGATCATAAGGTTAAGAATTGATGGAGTCTTGGAATTTATCGGCGACCGTCCGATCATAGATTACGAAAATTTCGTATCTCACCTCAAAGTAATAAGCAACTTGGATATTACCCAGCATACAATTCCTCAAGAAGGACATTTTGTCTGGGCCGCGTCCGAAGGAGTAAAAGACGGAGAAAAAATAAAAAGAAGAGTATTAGACATACGCTGTTCGTTTTTCCCGACCGTTTACGGAGAGGCGGTAGTTATGCGTATTCTTAACCGTACCGATCTCTTAATCTCACTTAAAGATTTAGGGTTTTCCGAGGAAAAAGATTTTAAAGCGGTTAAAAAAATGATTCATAAAACACACGGAATGGTGCTCGTAACAGGCCCGGCAAACGCCGGAAAAACAACGACACTTTATTCAATACTTAAAGAACTGTCTGGCGACAACGTAAACATAATGACAATTGAAGACCCGGTTGAATATTACATGGAAAGGGTCAGGCAGAGCCAGATCGTTCCCCACCAAGGATACACTTATGAGGTTGGGATAAAATCAGTCCTTAGGCAAGACCCGGACGTAATAATGATAGGGGAGATAAGAGACCTGGAAACGGCGGAAAACTCCATTCGCGTCTCGCTCACCGGAAGAATGGTTCTTTCCACCCTGCACTCGAACACCAGTGTGGGCGCTGTTTCACGTCTTTTGGATATGAATGTTGAACGCGACCTCGTCGCTTACGCTTTATCTGGAGTCATCGGGCAACGCTTGGTTAGAAAGGTTTGTACCAACTGCCGCACCTCCTATACGCCCTCACCCGATGTGCTAAAAATTCTCAACATGGATCCTTCAGAAACATTTTTCAAGGGCGAAGGATGTAAAGAGTGTCTTGATTCGGGTTTTTACGGACGAAGCGTATTGTTTGAAATACTCAATATTGATGAAGATATAAGAGCCTTGATCTTAAACAAGGCCTCGGCCTCCGAAATAGAAAAGCTTGCCATAGAAAAAGGGCTAAAAACTATCCGAGAAGACGGCATCCAAAAAATACGAGCCGGAATAACCTCGCCCGAAGAGGTCATCAGAGCAACCGCGTAAGGGCTTATATCAAATCGTTGGAGGACTTAACTTATTTCTAAATTTATATTAATCTTAATTTGAAATACTAAGAGAAGTTTTAGTATTTAGTTTCGATTCCGGCTACGCCGGAATTTAGGGCCCGTAGTCAAGTGGTATAACAGCGCACCCGTCCCGTTATAAGTATATGGGCTCATAGTAAAGTGGTATTACACCGCATTCGCATTGCGGAGGCCCGGGTTCGATTCCCGGTGAGTCCAAAGTTAAACTTCTAACGGGATGAACATTGCGCAAACGGTAGTTTTCCCTGTTTGTCCAAGAGTGAAACGATTGGTAACAAACAGCAATCCCGCGAATGCGGGGCTCTATCGCCCACCTCAAGATGTACATTAAAAACCAAAACCGAAAGGGAGGACGATTTGATATCCAAAAAAGACAAGCGTCTGAGAAAAAGCATACTGCTTCTGGTAGGGGTTGAAGGCGAAACAACGATGAGCGTAATACTCAGCAAGCTTTTGAAAAAGCCATATTGTGTTTCTCAGATAAAAAGAGCCGTATGGTGCCTAATAGATTGCGGGGAACTGGATTTTAATATAAATAGAAAATTTGTTATCAGAAAAAAATAAACTCAAATGATGTTGCATGACACCAACAAGAAAAAGTCGTGACGAAAGAACAATCGTCGAAAAACTTAAGATTTATAGCGGACTAAAAACAGGGATCGAGCATCTTTTAAAATAAAAGAATGCTTCCATGTCTTTGGATGAGATTATTGATGTATTGCGGACTAAGCGGGTTCCTTTTGTTACGAAGGAGATGTCTGTTATGCGGTCATATCTCTGCTGAGCAGTGGCAAATTGATGCTCAATAAAGATAATGACGTGGTAATTATAGAGTAAAAGATATGATCCCCGCCATAAATGGTGGGGATTTTCTTTACTTTTTCCCGTCTAAGGGTTAATAAGATAATAGGAGTTTCTTTTAAATAAACCGGAGGAAAGGCACATGGCCGAAAAAAATCCTCTATTTGAGCACGTTTTGCATTACATGGACACCGCTCTAAAAGAGCAGGGGCATAAAAATGATTCCTGGCAAGTTCAGGAATTGAAAAGTTTCAAAGAAATATTAGCTCTCACTATCCGCGCCAAACTTACCGATGGAAAATATCATCATTTTCAGGCAATCCGCATAAAGCACCGGAATCCCTATTCCACGGGACTCCGTCCTTATGGCGGGGGCCTGCGCTATCATCCGCTCGTTACGATAGAGCAGATGAAAGGTCTGGCAATGGATATGACCCTTAAGAACGCGGTTGTCGGGCTTCCTTTCGGAGGCGCTAAGGGCGGGATAGCAATTGACCCTCGCGCGTATTCGTTTTCCGATCTGAAAACGATAACCGAGGAATTCGTCTCCGAGCTCGGAGACAGCATCGGGCCATTACTGGACCGCTTGGCTCCGGATATGGGAACGGATGCGCGCATCATGTCGGTCATTGCTAATAAATACATCAGCATGAACCAACGCCGGCATATTCCTCATCCTGACGCGGTGGTTTCGGGAAAGCCCGTCGCTCATGGTTCGGACGGCATCCACGGACGCAAGATCGCGACGGCTTTGGGCGGCTTCTACGTGCTTAAAAGTTTACAGGAACAACGCGTACTTCCAAGTCACACCCTTCAAGCGGTGGTTCAGGGATTCGGAAATGTCGGATCGAATTTTATAAAACTTGCTCCAAGCTTTAACGTGAAAGTCATAGCCGTAAGCGACGTGAATGGAGGAATTTATAACCCCGAAGGATTTTCTTTCAAAGAATTAGATGAAGAGTCCAGAGAGAAAAAAACCATTTCTAAATTCAAAAAAGGCCAAAAAATAAACAATAAAACTCTCCTGACCCTTGCATGCGACATTCTGGTGCCTGCGGCGATTGAGAATGTGCTTAATAAAGAAAATGCGGAAAGTGTTAACGCCCCCTTTATATTCGAGCTTGCCAACGGCCCAACCACTCCGGAAGCCGACAAAATTTTTAAAGATAAAGGTATTATCTGCGTTCCGGATATTCTGGCCAACGCCGGAGGAGTCACTGTTTCCCATTATGAATGGCTGCAAAATACGCGAACTCGTCGATTTTCGATGGAAGAGGTAACTGACCGTCTTGAAAAAAGAATGCAAATAAATACCGCGGAAGTGGTAAAAACTTCGGTACGGTATAATACAACTCTCCGCATGGGCGCCTATCACCTTGCGATAGAACGCCTTATCGGAGCATTTGAAGGTAAACACGAAGGAAAATGGCCCGACGAAAACGATTTTCCATTTTTCAATGAATAATTATCAATCCCGCTAAAAGCGGGATTTTTTTAGAAAGAAAAAAAATAGCAACAAAAAAATATTTAAATATAAAAAAACGGCTTAAAGCCGTTTTTTAAAATTAAAATGTATTTCTTCTTGTATCTCCGGATACCAAGACCGAGGACCAGTTAAGGCGATCGTGATATTATCGGGGACAAAAATATCCCGCGCTACGGCCAAAATATCTTTCTTACTAACGCCTTCTATTTTTTTATATCCTTCATCACGACCGATTATTCTGCCGTGGTAAAAAATAGACGAAGCATTTCTTAAAGCAAAAGAAACGGAGCCTTCTTCCTTTTTAGAAAAAGCTTTCCTTGCGATTTTTGCGTCCCGGATCTCGCGATCGCTCACCGGAGACTTCCTGATCTTGCCCAGTTCTTTAATAATAACCGGAAGGGCCTCAAGAGGATTGGATGTAAATGCCGTAATTGAAAATGTTCCGGTATCCTTAAATCCCTCACGCGAAGAATAGACGGAATAAGCAAAACCCCTTTTTTCTCTTACCTCCTGGAATAAGCGCGAGGACATCCCCCCGCCAAGAATCAAATTCAAAAGACTTGCCGCATGACTACGCTCATCTGTTTTGGAATAAGCGCGAAAACCCATGGCGATACCGAATTGCTTTTCTTTTCTTATTTTTTCAACATAGGGCTCGGGGCTTTGCGCGGGTAGGGGATTTAGGGTTGGAAGTTTTGGGTTCACATCCCAAGACTTATGAAAATTCCCGAACAACTCTTCGCATATTTCAAGAATGACCTTATGTTTGATACCCCCGGCAACCGAAATAATAATGTTCTCGGGCAAATACCATTCTTTTATCAGCTCCCGCATGTGGATAGGTTTTATTCTTTTGATCGTCTTTATCGAACCGATAACGCTCATCTGCAGATTAAACATTGCCTCCGGCAGTAAAATGCTTTGAACGCACAACGTGTTGCTCTCCTCATACATAAGACGCTCTTCAAGAATATTCTTTTGTTCTGTGGACCATTCTTTTTCGTCAAGAAGAGAATTATGAAGAGAGTCGGCATAAACTTCGGCAACTTCCCTGAATGTATCAGCCGGAGCCGCGAACCAATAACAGGTACACTCCTCCGACGTAAAAGCGTTGATCTCCGCTCCCTTGCCTTCCGTTTCTCTTGCAATGTCGTGTGCCGTTCTTAAAGAAGTGCCTTTGAACATCGAATGCTCAAGCGCGTGAGAAACTCCAACTATTTCATCTTTTTCATTTCTCGAACCACAGCCGACAAAAAAACAAAACGCGACTGCCTCGGTTTCTCTCTCTTGCGTGATGACACGAATGCCGTTCGAAAGACACGAAACCACGATATTTTCTTTCATCGGTCGCTCTCCTCTCTGCTCAAAGTTCTTATTTCTTTTATAAAATTATAGTACTCCTATACAAATGTCAATTAAAAAACCGCGTCTCTCCTCACCTTTCCTATATATGGGTACTTGTGTGTGACGTTTTTATGTTTTACCTATTTAGTGCCACTGAAGTCATGATACATTACGTGTTATTGACAGATATAATTATTTAATGCCAAAGTTCAAAATAGAAGGATACTCGCCGGAAAAACTCCGGACTCAAGTAGATTAAAAATAAAATAACGGGGGTTGCTACGATGGCAAAAAAAGAAAAGAGGGGTCGCGGCATTGCGACCCGCGCTATCCACGGAAGCAAAACGGAAGACAAGGTTGAGGTCAAAGGACCGTGTTCAAAGGTGCCTATTTTCCAGACGGCAAATTACCGTTTTCCGGATGTTCAAACGGCGGCCAATATTTTTGCCGGTAAGGAAGAGGGATATTTTTATGGTCGCTTTGGCGGGTTGAATGCCACCATAATCGAAGAAAAGATTGCCTCCCTTGAGGGGGCCGAAGCGGGACGAATGTTTTCTTCCGGGATGGCCGCTATCTCTAATACGATGATAGCTCTTTTTGAAAAGGGAGATGAAATCATCTCTTGCCCCACGGTCTATGGATGCACGGATGATCTTTTCAGTCATTTTTGTCCAAATAAGCTGGGAATAAAGGTTCATTTCGTCGATCTCAATGATTTGGAAAATCTGAAAAACGCAATCAACAAAAATACCAAGGCCGTGTTCATTGAGTCGCCGGCCAACCCGACGCTCGAGATATTCGATATCCGCTTGATTGCCAAGGTCTGCAAAGAGCACAACCTGATCTTCATGATCGATAACACCTTTGCTTCGCCTTATAATCAGCGGCCCATCGAAATGGGCGCCAACATCGTTTTTCACAGCGCGACCAAGTATCTCAACGGCCACAGTGATGTTGTGGCGGGAGCGGTTGTCTCAACCAAAAAGATTATTGCCAAAGTGAAGGCAACAGCAGGACTTTTAGGTCCATCCATCGGACCGTTTGATGCGTTTCTAATCAACAGGGGTTTGGAAACCTTCGAGCTCCGCATGCAGCGGCACAACGAAAATACCGCGAAGATTGCCGAGTTTCTGTCGGGTCACAAGATGGTGTCCGTAGTCTACTATCCGGGACTCGCAACAAGCGGCAACCGCATTCTGGCCTTAAGTCAGATGAAGGGATGCTCCGGAGTTCTGAGTTTTGAGCTCAAAGGCAACATGAAAATGGTCGAGAAATTACTGAACTATCTTTCGGATAATACTTTCATCAAACTGGCCGTTTCGCTGGGTTCGACTACTACTATGATCCAGTGTCCGGCTCTGATGACCCATGCCGCAATTCCCCGCGCGAAACGCCTCGAAAAAGGCATCGCCGATACAATGATCCGCCTCGCGGTGGGCATCGAAAACTACGAAGACATCGAAAGCGCCTTCAAAGAAGCGTTCAAATATCTTGAAACGCAAAATGGCTGCGCGGCACATCTGCGACGCTCTACGCGACATATAATCAATACCGGCAGGCGGCTTACGAAAACACAAAAGAAGAAGAGAAAAAACCGATGACGCTCTCCATGCTGACGCTTGTATCTTTTTTAATTGCGTTATTTTCTACATTGGGAATCGGCAGCTTGATATAGAATTGGAAAGTAGTATTTTTTCTGGAGGAGTAATTTTTATAGTATTCTTTGTCTTTTTCGCGTGGATGTATTCTATCTGCAAAGAGTTGAGTGAAATAAAATATATCCTAAAAAAGTAAAGCTCTCCAAAAAGAGCAAAATATATATAAATCCCCTCCGTGTTCGCGGAGAGGATTTTTATTTTTATAATATTTACTATCCTGCTCAACGGTCATTGAACGGGATAGTAAATGAGTTTGATGAGTATAAAAAATAGGCGCGAGGATATTCTCCCACCGAAATCTATTTCTTGTTGTTCTTAATTATTTTTTCCGGCACCCTTCCTCCTTTCGGACGAATTATCCGGTCAACAATCCCGTACTTTTTAGCTTCCTCGGCGTCCATAAAAAAGTCGCGGTCCGTATCTTGTTCGATCTTTTCTAAAGACTGTCCGGTATGTTTCGAAAGAATCTCGTTTAATTTGTCTTTGACCCTTAAAATATGCTTGGCCGAAATCTCTATTTCAACCGCCTGACCTTCAGCCGACCCCAAAACCTGATGGATCATTATTTCCGAATTAGGGAGAGCGTGTCTTTTTCCATCAGCGCCAGACGCAAGTAAAATAGCGGCGCCCGATGCGGCAAAACCGACGCAAATGGTCGAAACATCCGGTTTTATGTGATTGATCGTGTCATAAATGGCGAGCGTTGCCGAAACAGAACCTCCAGGTGAATTTATATAAAGCTCAATGTCTTTTTTTGGGTCCTGCGATTCCAGAAACAAAAGCTGGGCAATAACCGTATTGGCTATGGGATCGTTAATAGGACCGGACAAAAAAACAATCCTCTCCTTTAACAGGCGCGAATAAATGTCATAGGCGCGTTCTCCAAATTGCGACTTTTCTATTACGGTTGGAATTAAATAATTTTCCATATTATTAATTTTATTTGAATTTAAATACTTAATTTATTTAAAAATATCAGGAAGAAAAAGATTCAAAAAGCTGGAATACTTTTTCATTTCTCAAGATACCATAAGCGTAATCTTTCAGTTTTTTTCTGTCAATTTTAGCCGATTCACTGGACGGATAGGTCGAAAGTATCTGGTGGGTGTGAGCCTCTATTTCTTCTTCAGTCGGCTCCAACTTTTCTTGATCAGCCACCTCCCGCAAAATAAATCCGTAATATACGCGATTTTCGGCTTCCTTGTCCCATCCTTTTTTAAGTTCTTCTTCCGATTTTTTCACGTGTTCAAGATAATTATCCCACTTCATGCCCATATTTTCGATAGATGACCTTAGTTCTGCTATCATTTTTTCTTTTTCATTCTCTAAAAACACCTCCGGAATGAGTATTTTAATTTTTTTAGAAAGAGCTTCAAGAACCTCGACTCTCTTTTTTTCTCGCGCCTTAACTTCTTTATCCATTTTTATGTTATCGCGGAGCGCCGACTTAAGATCGTCTAAAGTTTTAAAATTACCGAAACTCTGCGCGAATTCATCATTAAGTTCTGGCGACGGGTCGGGTTTTGGGGCCGGCTCGGCCAAGTTCTCCTGTGAGGATGGATCTTGTCTGGGACCCGCGTCTTTTTTACGTTCTTTTGATTTACGGAGATACTCCAAAGATTCTTCAACTTCTTTATCTTCAACAACAACTATTTCTTTTTTTACCATTACTTCCTTAACGATCGATTTGTAGTCTTCGGGTAATTTGATTTCGGGCATTACTGATGTGATTATCTTTATCCCCAAAGGATTATTGCGGGCGATTTTAGTAATAGACGCCTGAGGACGCCCGACCGCGTCTATTTTATTTTCTTTTAATATCTCCGGATATGCTTTCTCGATGCAAAGATGGACGGCGCGCTCCATTATTACTTCTTCTCCTATTTTTTCGATCAAGATTTTTTCTGGCGTGTGGCCCGGACGAAAACCAGAAAGGTTGGTTTTTTTATTGAATTCTTTTACGGCCTTATCGTAAGCGCTCTCAAATTCATCGGCCGACACTTCACACAATATCTCTACTTGAGACTGAGGTAGTTTTTTAATTTCTATATTTAAAATCGACATTACAACAATAAGCCTACGAGAAGTAGGGCTACTATATTAATAACTTTGATCATGGGATTAATAGCCGGACCCGCCGTATCCTTGTAAGGATCGCCGACCGTATCTCCGGTAATCGCGGCCTGATGCGCCGGGGATTTTTTACCTCCGTAATTTCCTTCCTCTATGAATTTCTTGGCATTATCCCAGGCAGCTCCCCCCGAGGTCATGGATATAGCGACAAAAAGTCCGGTTACAATAACCCCCATCAAAAATCCGCCCAGCGCCTTAAATCCTAAAATCAAGGCGACCGCAATCACCGCAACCACCGGAAGAATAGCGGGAATTATCATTTCTTTAAGGGCGGCTTTAGTAACAATATCTACCGCGCGCGAGTAATCCGGCTTTGCGGTTCTTTCCATGATTCCGGGAATTTCTCTAAATTGCCTTCTTACTTCTTCAACAATGCTTCCGGCGGCTTTTCCTACCGCTTTCATTGCCATTGACGCGAAAAGATAGGGCATAAGCGCCCCCAAGAAAATCCCGACAAGAACAATCGGATCCGAAAGCTCAAAAATTATTGTTTGCCCGAATTTTTCAATTTCTGCGACATAAGCGGAAAACAAAACCAAAGCCGCAAGACCCGCCGATGCAATGGCATAACCCTTAGTTATGGCTTTGGTGGTATTCCCAACAGCGTCCAGAGCATCAGTAATATTTCTGGCCTCTTGGGAGAGGCCGGTCATCTCGGCGATGCCCCCGGCATTATCGGTAATAGGCCCGAACGAGTCTATCGTAACGATTATCCCGGCAAGAGAAAGCATGGACACCGCCGCGATTGCGACCCCATATACTCCGAAAAACCAAAACGCCGCGAGAATCCCGAAAGCAATGACAATTATCGGGAGGGCCGTCGACTCCATAGAAATAGCAAGTCCGGTGATAATATTCGTTCCATGGCCGGAATTGGATGCTTTCGCTATGTCCTTGACCGGTCTGAAATTTTTAGAAGTATAATATTCGGTGATCACGACCATAAGCATGGTTATTAAAAGGCCGATAAAAGCTGACGCAAATAAAGAAAAAGCGCTTCCGGTTATCGGTGTGATCGTATCACCCCAAAATGAAAAATCTATGGCGTTTTTTGTTACCATTATTGAGGTTACCGGCCAAAAAAGCACTAAAGCAGACAGACCCGAAACAATAAGACCCTTGTAAAGACCGGCCATAATCTTTTCCTTTGATTTGACGCTGACGGAATATGCTCCCACTAAAGACGCGATAATGGCAAGCGCCCCCAAAAGCAGAGGATAAAGGATAGCCGCGTTAACTCCGGGGTAAATAAGAGAACCCAAAAGCATAGCGGCGATAAGCGTTACAGCGTATGTCTCAAAAAGGTCGGCGGCCATGGCGGCGCAATCGCTAACGTTATCGCCGACAAGATCGGCAATAACCGCCGGGTTTCGAGGGTCGTCTTCAGGAATACCCGCCTCGACTTTCCCCACCAGATCAGCTCCAACATCGGCTCCTTTAGTGTAAATTCCGCCGCCCAGTCGCGAAAAAACCGAAATCAACGAGCCCCCAAAACCGAGACCAATAAGAGCTTCAATATTTCCGAATAAAAACCAAAACGCGGTAACGACAAAAAGTCCCAGACCGACCACCAAAAATCCGGTTACAGAACCTCCCAAAAAAGCGAGATCGAATGCTTCAGAAAGGCCCGAACGCGCGGAATTAGCCACCCGCGAATTGGAATAAACGGCGGTCATCATCCCAAAATATCCGGCGAGGGCCGAGGCTACCGCTCCCACCAAAAATCCAAAAGCGGTAGTCAGACCTAAAAATATAAAAATAAGAACCACAAGCACCGTAGCCACATAAGCCACGGTAATATACTGGCGCTTCAAATATGCTTTTGATCCGTCATAAATTGCCCGCGAAATTTCCTGCATTTGCTCCGAGCCTGGGGAGTATTTTGAAATTTTATTACGCGCCCATATCGCATAAACCAAGGCAAAAAAACTGGATATAATAATAAGAACTAAAAAAGTAGGGGTTATCATAATCTTTATTAAAATTTATAATTATTTTGACTATTTTTTATTTTTTTCTTCAAGTCCGGTCACCTCACCCTCTTCGGTTGCCTTCGCCACAGACTCACCGGAGCGCGACCTGATATCTATTTTCCATCCGGTCAACTTCGCGGCGAGACGGACGTTCTGACCTCCTCTGCCGATGGCAAGCGACAATTGATCTTCGGCCACAATAAGCTCGGCCTCTTTTCTATTTTCTTTTATTTCAACATCAAGAACTTTTGCCGGTGAAATGGCATGAGCAATAAAAGTCTCCGAATCCTCCGACCATTCAATAATATCAACTTTTTCTCCGCCGAGTTCATTAATAACCGTGCCGACTCTTACTCCTTTTTGTCCTACGCACGAACCAACCGGGTCAACATCGGGGTCTTTTGAAAATACGGCTATTTTTGAACGTGAACCGGCCTCGCGAGCGACTGATTTTATCTCAACGACATCATTTACTATCTCGGGGACCTCTATTTCAAAAAGTTTGCTTAAAAATTTGGGATGAGAGCGTGAAAGATAAAGATTCGTGCCCCGCGGAGTCTGCTCAACCATGAATAAAAATGCTTTTATTCTTTCCCCCGACCGGTATCGCTCTCCTCTGACCTGTTCATCACGGGGCAAAACAGCGGTCGCCCTTCCCAAATCAAGAAAAACATTTCCCCCTTCTATTCTTTGGACAATCCCCGAAACAATATCCCCTTCTTTTGACTTGAATTCATTAAAGATCGATTCGCGCTCGGCTTCGCGGATTCTTTGCATAATTACCTGTTTTGCGGTTTGCGCGGCTATTCTTCCGTAATCTTCTTTTGATTCAAGAGGAAACACTAATTCTTCCCCGGGTTTTATCCCTTTCTTAATCTTTCTTGCCTCAAGAATCATGATGTGGCGTTCCGGATTGAATCTAACCTTGCGAACAGCCCCTTCTTCAAGCTCCTCCTCTTCTCTTTCATAAGAACGTCCTGTTTTATGGTCTTCATTTTCCGATTCTTTTTCTTCGGCTTCTCTGGCAAGATCTTCCTCGGATTTAATCATAGACTCATCCACTACGATCTTCATCTGTTCAAATTTGATCTGCCCCGATCCTACGTCAAAATGAGCCCTAATTATCTGGTCTTTTTTGCCATAGTCTTTTTTGTAGGCCGCGCTTAAAGCCATTTCAACAGCTTCTAAAATCTTCTCTTTTGATACCCCGCGCTCGGCTTCAAGTTGTTCAAGCGCGGCATTAAGAACTTTGGGATCGGATAGCATTTGATTATAAAATAATTGGTTAAAATTTAAGCCGCTTTCGGCGGCCTATTTATATTATACATAAAATCTCCAAAATTTCACTATTGACATTTAAAAAAAAATTGCTGTGGTGGTTTTTTTGGGATTTTTTTAGCTTAAAGCGTTCAAATTGAAAAAATTACAATGTTTATCAACAGAAAATCGCTTTTATAACTCTTCAATTTAAGAAATATAACTATATAATATAACTATGAAACAATTCCTCAAATCATTGAATGTTAAAAAATATTGCTACGAATATGGGATTGATCTTTGGCAATGCCCCCAGTTCCTATTCATTATTATGGGGGTTATTATTATTATCGCAATTATCGTCACCAACATCACCGCCAGACTTTATGCCGACCCTGAGATCGCGGCTCTCATCGTTCTTACGGTCACCGCCTTCCTTTTTATAGTCGGAAGCGCGGTAGTACACGCTTTTGAAAAAGTAGCAGAAGTTTCGCGCGCCAAGTCCGAATTTATCAGCGTTGTTTCGCATGAAATGAGAAATCCGCTGTCCAGTATTAAATGGCAGCTTGAATTAATAAAAGATTCGGCCCAAAAAATGGAATCAAAAGAAATAAGCGAAGCGGTCGAAGATATCTCCGTAGAAAACTCCAAAGCTCTCCGGCTGGTAAACGATCTTCTTGAAGCATACCGTATAGAAGACAATAAAATGATCCTCCAGCCAGCTCCTTTTTCGCTAGCCGAAACAACCCAGAGCGCTATCGAAAAATTTGAACGAACCGCCAAGCAATCGAATATTTCACTGTCTTTATTCTCTTCCGAAAACCTACCCCAGGCATACGCTGACCCTAAAAAAGTTCAAAGCGTGGTTGAGCACCTGATAGACAACGCTCTGCGTTACAGCGAAAAAGGAGAAATAGTCATATCAATAGACAAAAAAGGCGGGAGGCTTTTGTGGTCAATTTCAGACCAGGGCGTCGGGATACCCAAAGAAGAATTTGATCTGCTTTTTAGTAAATTTTTCAGATCTCACAATCGTCTCCGGTATCATACCGGCGGACTCGGCTTGGGTCTTTATCTTATGCGCGAGATCGTAAAAGCGTCGGGAGGAACCATAAAAGTTCATTCTATTGAAGGAAAAGGGACCACTTTTTGGATAACCCTGCCAACTAGTCCGTTAAAATAATATTATGGCTAAAAAAATATTAATTATCGAAGATGACTCCGCTTTCCAAAAAGCCCTTAAAAAGTCTTTGGAGCGCGAAGAATATGAAGTTTCGGCGGTAAGCGACGGAGACACGGGGATTCGCGCGGCCTCCGAAGAACGACCCGACCTAATACTTCTGGATATCATCTTGCCGAAAAAAAGCGGTTTTGAAGTAATGAAATACATTTCTTCAAAACCCGAGCTGGCGTCCATACCGGTAATAGTTCTTACCAATCTTGAAGGGTCCAATGACATGGAAAAAATGCTGACAATGGGAGCGCAAGCCTTTTTGGTAAAAGCAAATTACTCCATAAAAGAAATAGTGGACGTAATAAAGAGAATATTAAAATAATAATCGGAGCCAAAATTTGAATGACGATGTTTTTATTTAAATGCGGTTTTTAAATGAAGCTTGAACCTCAAAGATTAAAATTATTTCTTCTCGACTCGGAACTAGTCTCACAAAAAGACGTGGACGAAGCCGAAAAAAAAGCCGCTAAAACCGGAGAGGATTTGAGCGGCATCTTAGTAAAAGAAGGGAAAATATCGGAAAATGACCTAATCCGCCTGCGTGCTTATATCCTTGGGTATCCTTTTGTAAATCTTGAGCACGAAAAAATCGACCCGGACACCTTAAAGATAATCCCGGAACCGATCGCGAGAAACCATAACATAATCGCCTATCGTAAGGACGGGAATAATCTGGAGGTAGCAATGCTTGACCCCGATGACCTTGAAACGATCGAGTTCATCAAAAAAAAAGCGAACTTAAAAATACTGCCGAGATTCACAAGCCGCGAAGCGATTAAAAGCGCCTTAAAACAATACCAAAAAAGCCTTGAGACGGAGTTTGGTGAAATAATAAAAACCGAAACTTCGGAAAAAATAAAATCAATACCGGGGGCCGAAGAGGACGAAGAAGAACAAGACCTTGAAAAACTAGCCGAGGACCTCCCCGTAATTAGGATCGTCGACACTCTTTTAAAACACGCTATAACCCAAAGGGCCTCCGACATCCACATAGAACCGATGGAAAAAGAGGTTTTGGTGCGCTATAGAATTGATGGAATTTTAAGGAATGCCATGGTGCTCCCCAAAAAAATCTCACAAGGAATCATCGCCAGAATAAAAGTTTTATCCCGCCTTAAACTTGATGAGCACAGACTCCCGCAGGACGGACGCTTTAAAATAGAAACATCCGAAGAAAAAGTTTCATTCCGTGTTTCGATATTACCTGTCTATGACGGAGAAAAAGCGGTATTAAGGCTCCTCCCCGAAGGTTCGCACGGCTTCACTCTTGAAGAGCTTGGATTTCGCGAAGATCAAATAGAGGTTATCCATAAGGCGATAAGACATCCTACCGGAATGCTCCTCGCAACTGGTCCTACCGGCTCCGGTAAAACGACCACTCTTTATACGTTAATAGACATGATCAACCACCCGGAGGTTAACATTTCAACGATTGAGGATCCGGTCGAGTACCGCATGCCAAACGTAAACCAAACGCAAGTGCATCCGGACATCGGATTTACATTCGCAAACGGCCTACGGTCTCTGGTAAGACAAGACCCGGATGTGATCATGGTGGGGGAGATAAGAGACAACGAGACCGCGGCTCTTGCTATCAACGCGGCGCTCACCGGTCATTTGGTTTTCTCAACTCTTCACACCAATTCGGCGGCAGGCGCCCTCCCACGCTTGCATGAAATGGAAGCCGAACCCTTCCTTGTCTCCTCGACAGTAAACGTTATTATCGCCCAGCGGCTGGTCCGCCGATTATATAAGGCGAAAAATTCTTACACCCTAACTCACGAACAAATAAAAGAACTGGGCGATGGGGTGGACCCGGATCATCTCCTTGATGTTCTAAAAAAATATAAAGCGATAAAACCTGGCGCTTCGTGGAAAGACGTCAAATTCTTAAAACCGGAACCGTCCTCCGAAAGTCCGGATGGGTATCATGGCCGGATCGGAATACATGAAGTTCTGAATGTAACAGAAACCATCAAAAATCTGATTGTTGCGAATGCTACATCGGACCAAATAGAGGACCAAGCAAGAAAAGAAGGCATGATCACTATGTTCGAAGACGGAATAATAAAATCAGCCCAGGGATTAACTTCTATCGAAGAAGTTTTAAGAGTTTCTTCCGAATAATTATGACCTTATATTCATACAGCGCAAAAAAAATATCGGGTGAAGAGATAAACGGACAAGAAGACACCGAAAACCAATTCACTTTAGCCGAGTCCTTAAGAAAGAAGGGGTATATGCTTGTCTCTTTCAAAAAAAAATCAGCTCTGCCTTATTTTTCTCTCAATAAACTTACCCCCAAAAGATCGGTGTCGATGAGCGAAAAAATGATCTTTTCACGTAATCTTTCGGTTATGGTGGGAGCTGGCGTAGCCTTAACCCGGGGGCTTGAAGTGCTCACGAGGCAAACAACTAACGCAAAATTCAAAGAGGTCATAGGCGATCTTTCGGATAACATCCGGCGCGGTAAGCCCTTATCGGAAGCCATGTCTGAGCACCCCAAAATTTTTTCCCGTCTTTTTGTCGCCATGATCAAGGCGGGGGAAACGTCGGGAAACCTTGAAGAATCCCTCCTTCTTATCGCGGGGCAGCTTGAACGAGAATATGACCTAAGAAGAAAAGTACGCGGGGCTTTTATTTATCCTGTCATAATTCTTATTTCAATGGCGGTAATAGGCGTAATAATGATGATGTATGTGGTGCCAACGCTTGTCTCAACGTTTGAAGAGCTCGGGATAGAGCTCCCGTTAAGCACAAGAATAATGCTCGCGACAAGCAACTTTTTGACCAATAATATTTTTATTACCATTTTCATGATCGCGGGTCTTGCGATTGTGTTGCGAATTATCTTAAAGAACGATAAAGTTAGTGATTTTGTTTCGGGATTAACCCTTAGAATCCCCATAATATCGGGGTTAGTAAAAAAAATAAATGCCGCCCGCACCGCCCGCACTTTCGGGTCCTTGCTCGGAGCCGGAGTTGAGATCCTTGAAGCATTGGATGTCACCGAAAACGTCATCCAAAATCCCCGTTTTAAAAAAGTCATTCGCGATTCAAAAACAGACATCCAAAAGGGGAACACCGTTTCCAAGTCTTTCATCGAAAACCAGGATCTTTTCCCGCTTCTGGTGGGAGAAATGATGGCGGTCGGAGAGGAGACCGGAAAATTATCGAAAATGCTCGAACGCCTTGCTTCTTTTTATGAACAGGAGGTTGATGCCCAAACTAAAAACATTTCAACCATAATCGAGCCTTTTCTTATGATAATCATAGGTATCGTGGTCGGGTTTTTTGCTTTTTCAATGATAACGCCTCTCTATTCGTCTATGGCCGGACTTTAATTTATGAAAGGAATAACTTTTATCGAGCTTTTAATAGCGGCCTCCCTGATCATTATCATATCGACCCTCGCTTTAAGCGTATTTCCCAGGTTTAAACAAAGCGCGGAATTAAATTCCTACGCGGAGACAGGTCTATCTACTTTGGCGGAAGCAAAGTTAAATACTCTTTCGTCTAAAGGCGCGTCAAATTATGGCGTGCATTTTGAAACCAATAAGATTGTGTTGTTTAAAGGAGATTTATATAACGCGGGCAATCCGGAAAACAAAGAAGTCCTCCTGGGCAAAACGGTAGAGATCGGGTGTCTTTCATTAAACGGCGGGGGGGCCGATGTAATTTTTAACCGTTCCACCGGCGGGACCTCTCAATTCGGAGCCGTTGTGTTTAATTCAAAAATAAATAAGTTAAGCTCTAAAACTATCGTCATCCAGCCGGCGGGAGGTATAAGTATTTTAAAAAATCCTGAGGGTCTCGATGGGTACTGGAATTTTAATGAAACCGATGGCCTAACAGCATACGATTCAAGTATTAATAACAATGACGGGTCGCTGGTAAATATAGACCCGCTATCCGGAAGGGTCGCGGGGAAAATATGTAAAGGAATAATTTTTAACGGAATCGATTCATATGTTTCGATTCCTACCACGAATGGCCTTGACCACGCCGGCGACATTACAATATCGCTTTGGGTAAAGCCTTCGGTCAATTCTTCAAGCTTCCATAGCGGTTGGAATTATTTTATTTATTATGCAAATCCTTTCAAATACGAGACCGGATTTTTAAATACCGGCGGGCCGATGTTTAAAACTTATAATGACTCCGGTTTGTTTTATGAACTGGCGACAAGCGAGTCATTCTTGGCGGATACGTGGTACCACATAGTATACAGGAGGGAAGGGTCTCTGCTTGAAACATACGTAAACGGGACGCTCACCGCCTCAAGAAACGACTTCTCGGGCCAGCTTCAGGGCGGTTCAAATGAATTAAAGATCGGCGGAGACGGCTCTCTGGGCGGTTTTATAGGCACAATGGATGAAGTGCGCGTATACGGCCGGGCTCTTAAGCCTCATGAAATAAACCAACTTTTTGAGATTGGGATATGAAAAAAACAGCCTCTCACAACTTAAAGAATAAAAAAGGATTCGGACTTATCGAGATCGTGCTTGCTTTGGGTATTATTTCCTTAGCTTTTTTTACGCTCATAAGAACCGCGCAGATCGCTTTCAAAATAATAGGAGAGTCCTCCGTGAACAGTCGCGCTCAATTTTTAATAACCGAGGGTTTTGAGGTGGTGCGTTCTCTTAGAGATGAAAGTTGGCAAAAGAATATTAATACCGTTGTCCAGGGGACTATCTACTATCCCTCTTTTTCTACGAGTACTAACAAGTGGGCGCTAATAACCGAAAACCCCGGACTTATTGATGACCGCTTTGAAAGAATTATTACGTTTGAAGATGTTTATCGGAAAAAGTCGGACTTAAATATTGTGGCATCAACTTCACCGGACGAAAAATCAATAGACCCCGGGACAAAAAAAATAACCGTTACGGCAACGTGGTTTTCCAACCGCCAAACAAATACCGTCAAATCGGCCTCCACATATCTAACCAACTTGTTCGAAAATTAATAATATGACGAAGGGTTTTTCGTTGCTTGAAATAATAATCTATATCACGATACTCACAATGATGCTCGCCGTTGTCACGAACTCATCTATTCTTTTGAGCTCTTCTTTTGTCCGCGCTCGCATATCAAAAGAAGTATCAAACCAAGGAAGATCCGCCATGGAGCGCATGATGCGTGAAGTGAGGCTCGCCTCCGAGATCGTAGAAGACGGCAGCGTTCTAGGAACGAGTCCGGGAACGCTTAAATTAAATACAGTGATAAGCTCAAGCGACGACACCCCCCAAACCCTAGAATTTTTTGTCCGCGGGCCGGATCTTATTATCAAAGAAGGGGGCGGACAAGAAAGGACGCTCACCTCCGGAATAAAGATCACGAATCTCGTTTTTTATAAAATAACCGCTTCTTCAACCTCACAGGGCGCTAAGATTGAATTTACAGCCGAAAAAACCAACGGCAAATATACTTATTCCGGGGATTTCAGCGGAACCGCGGTGTTAAGGGGAAGTTATTAAAAATTAAAGCGCGGATATCAAAAATTAAAATAATAATTTAAAATGTTGAATGTTTTTTTATATTTTTTAACCAAAGACTGTTTCGTTTCCGATGGAAAATTTACATTATTCCGATCTTGTCCAGACATAGTAAGACTATAAAATTAAGAGTTCTTAATAAAATAGGGATTATTTTCCATTTTGATTTTCTAATTTTAAATTAAACTCGTACAATATTATAAACATTCTAATCCACTCTAAAGATGAAGCGCGTTGTTTTGTGTGGTATTATATATATAATGTCTCTCTTATATAAAATATTCCCCCCTCCCAAATTTTTGGAGATGCCCGCATACGGTCTCGATATTTCGGATCGCACTCTTAAATTTATTAAACTCATACGAACCCCCGAGGGACTCCGAATAAGTAATTTTGGGAATAAAGTTATACCGGAAGGGCTGATCGTATCGGGTGAAATAATCAAACAAGAAGAACTGGCCGGCTTTTTAAAAGAAAGCTGCGTGCCCCAAGGAATACGATATATAATTTCCTCTCTTCCGGAAGAAAAAGCGTATTTAAGCGCGGTGGAATTGCCAATGATGGCGACCTCGAACATTAAACAGGTGTTAGAGGTCCAGCTTTCGGAACATATCCCTCTGCCTCCGGGTGAGGTAAATTTTGATTTCGAGATCATAGAAAAAACGGCTACTTCTTTAAAGCCCCAACATTTGGATGTCATGATAGCCGCGGCCCCGTCCAAATTGGTTTCTTCGTATTATGAAACGTACCAAAAAGCAGGACTGGAACCGGTCGGCTTCGATCTGGAAATGCACGCGATAGCGCGGGCATGCATACCAAAAAACTCCCGCGACACGTATTTGATAATGGATTTCGGCAGAACTCGGACCAGCTTTATAATTGTTTCCGAAAAACAAGTACGCTTTGCTTCAACCACTTCGGTGTCCGGAAAAAATATAGACAAAGCAATATCAAAGGCTTTTGGCGTATCTATTCTTGAAGCCGAGCGAATAAAAAAAGAAAGGGCAAGCCTGCTGGCCTCCTCCCCCGATGAAAAAATGTATGAAATAGTCCTGCCGATCGTCTCGGCTTTAAGAGATGAGCTTTCAAAGCTTATAGATTTTTGGGAAACCCACGCGGTACATGTCCATTTCGCCCCATCCCGTAAAATAAAAAAAATACTTCTTTGTGGCGGTGAAACTAATATGTACGGACTTAATGACTATCTTTCGCACACTCTTAATATCGACGTTGAATACGTAAATGTCTGGACAAACGTAGCTTCGTTTGACGACTTCATCCCGCCGATACTTTTCAAAAATTCACTAAAATACGCCTCAGCAATAGGCCTTGCTTTGAGAGCGGTTTAGATGTTTAAAATCCCACACAAACTCCTATAACTAAAATTTAAAAATTATAATTCTCCGCTAAAAATAAAAATAAAAAAACCGGCGCAATCTCGGTTTTTTGTATTAATTTATTTTTTACAAGGGTTTAATCACCACCCTCCTATTCATCCCCTCGCCGGTGCTTTCGGTAACAATATCCGGATATTCCGCAAGAGCGCTATGAATAATCCTCCGGTCAAAAGCATTCATAGACTCCATTTCGACGTCTTTTTTAAAATACCTCACTCTCTGCGCGGACATCTTAGCCAATTCATGGAGCGAGTCAATCCTTTGTTTTTGATAGTCATTTACATCAACCGAAAACCTTGCCCCTTTTTCGGACCCCGATATTTTTTCGGACATTCTACGAACCACATGATTAAAAGCTTTTAAATTTGCACCGTTTATTCCTATTAAAATCCCGGCGTCTTTGCTTTTTATAACGAATTGGGTTGTATCAAAAATTTCATTGATATCTACGGATGCCAAAACACCCATTTTATCGATCAATGTTTTTATCAGCGCCTGGATCTCTTCTTTCATTTTCTCGTTCATATTTTTTAGCTTTTTTTCTTACAATTCCTTCATGTACAGTAGCAAAAACATTCGAAGTTGTCCAATAAAGAGCGACGGCTGACGGAAATCTAATGGAGATAAAAAATATAAGAAAAGGAAATATATATACCGATTGCGTTGCCATTGATTGAGAAAATTCTTCTTTAAAAGAAGGTCTTTCTTTTTTATTCTTGTCGAACGCTTTTTTTGGAGGCATCACCAATTTCATTTGAATATATTGGGATAATCCTACAATCACCGCCAACACTATGTTGGGTTTGGTCATATCAACCAAACCGAAAAAAGAATATCTTATATATTCCGGAAAATGAACGAACGAATAAAGATGAGCTGACGCACCCGAAATATCTTCAATAAACAAGCGGTACATGGCGATTAAAATCGGAAGCTGAATTAAAAGAAGAAGACACCCCGAAAAAGGAGAAACTCCGTGCTCTTTATAAAGCTCCATCGTCTTTTTTGCCAGCTCTGCTTGGTTGTTTTTATGTTCATCGCGTATCTTTTTTAGGTGTGGCTCGATTGCGCGCATTTTTGCCTGCGTCTGGACCGAACGATGGGTAAAAGGAAAAATAATAGTGCGCACAATAAGCGTGAGCAATATAACAGCTACCCCAAGGTCATGAAAAGGAACAACAGATGTAAGAAAAACCAACGCATTTAAAAGTGGCTTGAAGAAAATTATATTATAAAAATCAACCAAAAAACTCATATAGGATTAAACCCTCCTTTTTGAAAAGGATTACAACGAATAATTCTTTTTAAAGACATAAAAAACGCTTTCAAAAAACCGTATTTCCTAAAAGCTCCGGCGGCATATTCCGAACACGAGGGGAAAAAACGGCAACTGCGCGTTCTCGTTTTAAATATTCCCTGGTCTTTTGAAATAAACGTTTGGTAAAAATCAATAGTCTTTAAAACAAAAAACCTCGCCCCGCGGGAAGTGGTGTGAGAAAATAAAAAAATCATGTTTTTAAAACTATTATTTATAAATTTAAAATTTTGATCGCGCCTCATTGTTTTACGTGGCTTTTTAAAGCTTAAAAGCTTTTTTAAGTATATCATAAAAGTCTTCCTGAGAAGCGGGAGGGTTTTTGTGAAACAAAACCACAACATCATAATGAGACTCAAACAAAGGCAAAGTTTTTCGGAATGTTTCTTTCGATCTTCTTCTTATTTTGTTTCTATTCACGCTACTTTTAATTATTTTTGATGGGATAACAACCGTAAGCCGAGATGTTTTTCTTTTATTTTTAATGAATATTAACGATAAAAAGGTGTTTTCAAGCCTTCTCCCATTTTTAAAAATGTCTTTTATTTCTTTTGAAGTAATCCTATTTTTTTTCGGGAGGGTCATACTGTAATCCTCTTTCTTCCTTTTCTTCGGCGACGGGTTAATACGCGTTTCCCGGACGACGTTCTTTTGCGCTGGATAAATCCATGGCTTCTCTTCCTTTTTCTTTTTTTAGGTTGATAGGTTCTTTTTGGCATATTAAATTCACTAAATTATAAAAAATTTCTTTTATTCTTTTACTCTAACACATAATCGAACATTTACAATATTCACAGGGAATACACACGTTGTTAACATAAGATTAATGTTTATCATAGTTTCTTCTAAAAAACTCTCCTTTATAAAAGTTGTATAATAAAATTATTCTTTTTTTTAAATTTAAATATTTTATTTTTTAAATTAAGCCTATTTTTTCTATGACAAACGAAGAACTGTGGGGAAAGGCGCTAACCGATATAGAATCGGATGTTTCGAAAGCAAATTTTATAACATGGTTTAAAAATACGGCTATCTGCGACCGGCTGGAGGGGGAAATAACGGTAGGCGTCCCAAACGCCTTCGTTAAAGAGTGGCTTGAGCATAAATATCATATATATATTCTGAAAGCGCTTCGTAATCATGCCCCGGAAACTCGAAACGTGGCCTTTTCAATAATACCCCGCCTTTCTTCGGACGCAACCAAACCCTTACACGAACCCCAAAACAAAAAATACTTCGCGGAGGAACAACCAGAAATATCCGAACTTGTCGTGGACCGCGAAACAAATCTTAATTCGCGTTATACTTTCGATAATTTTGTTGTGGGCTCTTTCAACGAACTCGCCCATGCCGCGTCTAAGGCAGTAACCAAAAACTTGGGCACTCTTTATAATCCCCTTTTCATATATGGCGGAGTTGGGTTGGGTAAAACACATCTTTTACAATCCATTGGGAATGAGATCAAAAAGTCCGACCCAAATTTAAAAATAAAATATATTTCATCCGAAAAATTCACTAACGAGTTTATAAGCGCGCTACAAAACAGCGAAACGGCTTCGTTCAAAGAAAAATATAGGGCAATCGATCTGCTTATTATCGACGACATACAATTTATCGCTAAAAAAATCCAAACCCAGGAAGAAGTTTTCCACACGTTCAATACTCTTTATGAAAAAAATAAGCAGATTGTTTTTTCGTCTGACCGTCCCCCTAAGTCGATAGAGAACATCGAAGAGCGCTTACGCTCCCGTTTTGAGGGAGGAATGATAACGGACATATCGGAGCCGGAATATGAAGCGCGTTTCGCTATACTAAAAACAAAAGCCGCGGAAAAAAACCTAGCGATATCGGACGAAATATTAAGCCACATCGCAACGATAATACAATCCAATATTAGAGAGCTTGAAGGAGCTTTAAATTCGGTTATTGCCCGCTCGAACCTCCTTAATAAAACTTTAAATACCGAGGAAATTAAGAATTTTCTTTCTAAAAACATCAAACCAAAAAGAATAGCAACAGCCCAGCAGATCATCCAGACAGTTGCGTCTTTTTATAACATCCCCGAAAAACATCTTTTTGAAAAAAGCCGGAGAAAAGAGATAGTCAAACCGAGACAAATCGCTATGTTTTTATTAAGAGAAGACTTTAATGGATCTTATCCTTATATCGGACAAAAATTCGGGGGGAGAGACCACACAACAGCCATTCATTCTTATGATAAAATTTGTAAAGAATTAAAAAAAAGCGAGCAATTAACCGAAGAGATACGCCAGATCAGATCACGCTTCTATAATAACGGGGAATAGTTGTTGAAAAATTTGGAGATTAATTGTGTATAACAAACTTGCTTGACTGTGCATATCAACTGATAAAAGCTTATGTCCTATTTTTATAAAAAAAGATTTAACACTACCACGTATATCTATCCACTTTTTTTTGCAAAAATTTTTTATAAAAAAATATAAAAACAAACGGTTAAAAACATATATACACATATCAACAGCCCCTATAACTACTACTAATTTTATATATATAAAATAATTAATATTAAAATAAAGACCGGTAAAAGTATTTTTTAAAAAACAAATATGAACGTAACTTGTCTGAAAGATCAATTTTATAAAATTATCACGCTAGCCGAGCGACACACGTCCAAGGAGGCGCATCTTCCTTTTTTACAGGGGTTGTTGATACATACAAAAAAAAACACCATTCATGTCAGTTCAACTAATCTTGATACCGGTTTTGAGGCGTGGATGCCGGCTAGTGTTAAAGAAGAGGGGTCCGTCGTGCTTCCGGCTAAATCTTGCGTGTCTCTTATATCTACATTAACGGGTGAAAAAATAAAAATAGAATCAAAAAATAATGATGTTTTTTTTACAACCCAAACTACCTCCACAAATCTTAAAAGTTACCCGGTGGAAGAATTCCCCAGTTTTCCGAAGATTAAAAAAATAAGATCGGTTGAAATACCTTGTGAAAATTTAAGTAAAAGCATCGCTAGTGTTGTAATGGCGGCGTCTTCCTCCGAAATTAAACCGGAAATATCAAGTGTCTTTTTTAATGTTTTAAAAAATAAAATAAAAATGGCCGCGACCGATTCTTTCCGCCTGGCCGAAAAAACTATACCTTTTAAAGGAGAAGAAGGATTTAATATTCTTTTTCCTTTCAAACATGTGCTTGAGATAGGAAAAATATTAGAGCATTTTAATGATCCTATTGTGTTATCGATAGGAGAAAATCAGGCCGTTTTTAGTTCTAAAAACTATTCTCTTGTAACCAGGATCCGAGAAGAAAAATTCCCTAACTATGAACAGATTATACCGACAACTTTTTCTACAGAAGTTAAGGTCAAAAAATCCGATTTTATTAATGGTGTTCGGTTGGCAAGTATTTTTTCGGGACGTCTTCGTGAAATAAAATTTAATATTTACCCCGAAGACAATTTATTTGAAATATTTTCAAAAAACAGCGATATTGGGGAACACGTCAGTCAAATACCTTCAAACGTCACGGGAGAGCGATTGAATGTAACTTTTAATTATTCATATATAATGGACGGAATAAGTATGATATCGTCATCAGACGTATTATTGAGATTTAACGGAGACTCAAAACCGGTTTTAATCCAAGATCCTTATGACGCAAGTTACGTGTATCTCGCGATGCCGATGAAAAATATTTAATATCGCACGAAAATAAAATATTTTACGGATACTGTTTTTATTTGGAAAAAATAATTTTTTATTAAAAATATATACAAATTTTCATGTAGGCCGGGATTTATCCCGTTAGAAAGTATTTTATCCGTATTTCATAAAAACAGTTTTTTTGGACCAAATTACGCGGACTTTCTAACGGGACTTTCTAACGGGATTTACAAGGGCGCGGGAAAATGGTAGTAGAAAAGGATGAGCAACGTAGAAGACACCCTTAAGAATCTAATAAAAAACAAAACTAATTTTCTTATAGCATCAGAAAAAGAGGCCGGCATAGACGTTTTTTTTGCAGGCGAAATACTCGGTTTTATTTTACGCGCTTCCAATAAGAAAGTTTTAGATATCCCTCAAAGAGAGAATGATTTGTTGGGTGGTTTTGACGACGTAAGAAAACTTAAAGAAACCGGAGCTATCCCCGAAAAAATAATTATTTCGATTCCAAAAAACACCGCAATTGAAGAAATAAAATATGAGGACAATAACAACCTTTTTTCCATTATTATTACTCCAAAAAAAATATTAAAAAAAGAAGATATAATTATATCAAAAAAAACTCTTGAGATTGATGCCGCTTTTTTATTTTTTTCTCCCGAAAACAAAAAATATTTAGAAGAACTGTCTTCCAATTTTGTTCTTCCTCCCAAAAAAGGAATGATTTTTTTTACTAAAAATAGCCACACTCTTGCCCAAAAAATTTTTAATATATGTGAAATTATAAACCCGTCATTTTTTGCGGACAACAAAACCCTAGCGACACTGATATATGGTTTGTTGGTTTTGGAAACGGACAATTTCCAAAAAAAGACCGACGAAGGGGTTTTTAAATGTGCGCATCAATTATTAGCGAAAGGGGTGGAAAAAGAAAAACTAAGGAATATTTTAACTAAAAATAAAAATATTGATTTTGCCAACACTTTAGGGCGAGCTCTCGCAAGAACGCATTTTAATGCCGGATCTTCGGTGTCGTGGACATTTCTTTCCAAAAAAGACATGAAGACCGAACAAGAGGGAAATAAGGTTTTTTTTGTGGGACTCGCCGAAAAAATACGCACAAATTTGCCTTATTGTAACGCGTCATTTTTAATTTGGGAAAAAAATAATGGAATAGCGGGTCTCGTATATTCTCAAGATGAAGTTTTTTTAAAAAAAGCATCCGCAAGCGCGCAAGTCGCGCAGGAGGACAATTATTTTTTTACTAAGGATTTTAAAAACTTTACAGAGGCGGAACTAAAACTCCGTGAATTGTTAAAAATTTTTGAACAAGATACAATGGAATAATGATAATAGGGAAAGACGGGTCAGAAGAGATGTTAAAAGAGCTTCGTGAGCGCGAAGAGGAAGACTTAGCGCAGATGATTTCAAAAAAAAGGAATATTCCATATATAGACCTCTCTAAAATGACTATAGACCTTGACGCCTTGCGCTTAGTAACCGAACAGAAAGCCGTTCAGGGTAAAGTCGCCGTATTTCAAAAAGTAGGCAAATCCTTACAGGTGGCTACCAGAAATCCGGAAATGTCGCAAACCCGTGAAATTTTAGACGAACTTGAAAGAGAAGGGTATGTTTTAAAAATTTTTATGGTTTCCGACAATAGTCTCCAGAGAGCCTGGTCGCGCTACGCCGAGGTCCCGGAATTCGTTGAGCTTAAAAAAGGATTTATTGAAGTTTCGCCCGAGAGAATAAAAGAGTTTGTTCAACGGGTGACGAACGTGGAACAATTCAGAGACCTTATTATTCCGACCATTAATTCAAAAAAACAAAGACAAACCTCCGAAATTCTCGAAGTGATTCTCGCGGGGGCGCTTCAATTAGAGGCTTCCGACGTTCATATTGAGCCCAGAGAGGAAGAAGCGTTGATGAGACTAAGGCTTGACGGGGTTCTGCAAGATATAATAACTTTTACGGTTCGCGCGTATAAACTTTTATTATCAAGAACAAAACTAATCTCGGAATTAAAATTAAACGTCCACGAGGAACCTCAAGACGGCCGTTTTACAATCAAACTTGAGAACACCAATATAGAAATTCGTACATCAATTCTTCCTGGACCGTACGGAGAATCTATCGTGCTTAGGATATTGAATCCCAAAACGATCGCATTGACCTTGGAAGACTTGGGGATGTCTCAGCAATTTTTAAAGATTATTGACCAGGAATTAAAAGCGCCCAACGGGATGATTTTAACGACCGGCCCTACGGGTTCGGGCAAAACCACGACCCTTTACGCTTTTATTCGTAGAAAAAAAACACCAGGGGAAAAAATAATAACCATTGAAGACCCGATAGAATATCACATACCCGGTATTACTCAGACCCAAGTTAACACTAAAGAAGGATATACTTTTGCGGACGGCCTTCGTTCAATCCTGCGCCAGGATCCGGATATTCTACTTGTCGGTGAAATAAGAGACCTCGAAACCGCCAACACCGCGATGCACGCGGCGCTCACCGGTCATTTGGTGTTCTCAACCCTCCACACCAATGATGCCGCGGGGACTATTCCGCGTCTGATAGACCTTGGCGTAAAACCCTCGATCATCGCGCCTGCTATAAACATTGCAATGGCCCAGCGTTTAATAAGAAGGCTGTGCAAAAATTGCCGAGGACAAAGCAAGGCCACCGACGAAGAAATGGAGGTGATAAAAAACATTATAAAAAACTTCCCCGACATTCCCGGTAAAGAAAAGATTGATGAAAAAAATATTTTGCTTTGGAGGCCGAAAAAATGCCAAGAATGTAATAACACCGGGTATAAAGGAAGAGTAGGTGCCTTTGAAATCCTTCTTATAGACGATAAAGTTGAGCATTTAATAATGCAAAATCCGAGCCAAAACGACTTAGTGCAGGAAATGAAGCGCCAAAACATGCCATCACTTATTCAGGATGGATTTTTAAAAGTTATAGAGGGTGAAACTACTCTAGAGGAGTTGGAAAGAGTTATCGGAACAAGATAACTCTCAAATCTCTAGGCAATTCCCGCCGTATTATACAACGGGTTTAGAGTTATTCCGAGGGGCATTCCAGCCGAAGCCAGCATGTCCTCTGCGAATAATTCCGGTTAAGGTGTTGGCCTTCAATTGCCTAGAGACTTGGGAGCTAAAAAAACTTGAAGAGCTAAGTAAGTTTTTAATTAATTTGAATTCAATACGTTGCATTATATTCTAAAAAATCTTATTTGTCAATAGCATTAACAACCACGACAATTTAATATAATAATCATGAATCTTATTTCGTCAAACCAGGATCCCGACGATAAGTCTATTGAAACGGCGTTAAGACCCTCTTCTTGGGGTGATTATATAGGGCAGGAAATAGCTAAGAGGAATCTTTCGATTCTTATTCAAGCCGCTAAAGGACGAAAAGAATCCGTTGAGCATTTATTTTTTTATGGTCCGCCAGGACTCGGCAAAACCACTTTAGCTCATTTGGTCGCCAAAGAAATGGACGCTCAAATTAAAGTTACGTCAGGACCAGCCATAGAAAGAGTGGGAGACCTCGCTTCTTTGTTAACAAACTTGTCGCCCGGGGATGTTCTTTTTATTGATGAGGCTCATCGTTTGAATAAAGCTATAGAGGAAGTATTATATCCTGCTTTAGAGAACAGAACCATCGATATAATCATAGGGAAAGGACCCGGGGCTCGCTCTATCCAACTTGATCTTCCACCCTTCACTTTGATTGCAGCCACGACCAGAGCCTCGCTAATTTCAGCTCCGTTAAGGTCCCGTTTTTCCGGTGGCTCTTTCCGCCTCGATTTTTATAACGAAAACGAACTAAAGGAGATTATAAAAAAATCCTCCTCGGTTTTAAGCGTGGATCTTAAAGCAGATGCCGCAGAATATATCGCTGCGCGAAGCCGGGCAACTCCACGTATCGCAAACCGCCTTCTTAAACGGGCGCGTGATTACGCTCAGGTGCATGGGTCTGCTTCGATTGACCTGGACGTCGCCAAAAAAACTCTGGAACTTATCGGTATTGATCACAAAGGATTGGATGAGGCCGACCGAAGAATACTTTCAGCCATAGTGGATAAATTCGGAGGAGGGCCGGTGGGTTTGCAGACGATTGCCGCCGCTACCTCCGAAGAAAATGCTACAATTGAAGAAGTGAACGAACCTTATCTTTTGAGGATTGGTTTTATAAAACGGACTCCCAGAGGAAGGGTGGCGACAAGATCGGCGTGGGAGTATTTAGGGAAAGAGGCTCCCCGAGACCTTGAGCTTTTTTCATAAAAATATGACATTGTTTTTGATCTTACACATTGTTTTTTCCGCGGTTGTGATAGGTTTTGTTTTCGCTATTTTTTATCATTATCAAGAATATGCTCCGTCTCAAGACAAATTAAAATGGGTGACGTGGATATTTATGGTGGCTATTTTTATATTGATTATCGTTTCCATTATTTATTTTTTTAATATTCCGTGGGAGAAATTAATTTTTTATGTTCAAACTGCGTTCGGAAGAAAAAATTATTAAAATAGTTCACCGGCACTGGATAATCATAGCGGAGAAAATATTAATTATTATTCTCATGCTTTTTTTACCCGTAGTCTTATTTATGTTCGCGGGGCCGGTTATTGGCGGGGGCGATTTGGCTCTTCCTGTAATTAAATATTTGTTCAGTGTCTATGTTTTAGTTATTTTTTTTACCGCTTTTACGAGATGGATAGATTATTATCTTGATATTTGGATAATTACCGACAAAAGGATAGTTGATATTGAGCAGAAGGGGTTGTTTAGGAGAGAGGTTTCGGAATTTTCACTTGATCGTATCCAGGACGTAACATCAGAGACTCCAAACTTTATCGCTACGATATTAAAATACGGGAATATTCGGGTGCAGACAGCGGGCAGCCGCCCTTTTACCGCTCAAGATATTCCGGATGTTACCGGCATAAAAGATCTTATTTTGGAGCAATCAAATAAATTTAAAAATAATCATAAATAAAAAATATGTCAGGACACTCCAAATGGTCTCAAATAAAACATAAAAAAGCGGCGACCGACAAAAAGAAGGGTCAACTTTACTCCAAATTGTCCCGTTATATTACTTTAGCGGCAAGAGAAAAAGGACCGGATCCCGAAACAAATCCGGTATTACGACTCGCCATATCCAAAGCAAAAGAAATCAACATGCCTTCGGATAATATAGAGCGCGCCATTAAAAGAGGTTCAAGCGCGGACAAAGAGGCGTTGATTGAATTTTTGATCGAAGCATATGGCCCGGGTGGAGTCGCAATAATGGTAACCGGAATTACCGACAGCGTTAACCGTACGACACAGGAGATTAAGCATGTTTTATCGGACCACGGCGCAAAAATGGCGGGTCCCGGTTCGGCAAAATTCCTTTTTAACAAAACGGAAGATGGTTGGGAGGCGAAATCCGACACAGCTGTCTCGGAGGCAGACGAGGGGTCTTTGTTAAAACTTTTTGAAGCTCTTGATAATAACGACGATATTCAAGAGGTCTATTCAAATGCCGACCTACAAGATAAATAAAAAAATTCTCGGTTTTGACCCCGGCTACGGACGGCTCGGTTGGGCTGTTTTGGAGCGTTCCGGGAATAAAGATGTTCTTATTGATGCCGGATGTTTTGAAACTTCGGCTAAAATTTCTTATCCCGAGAGATTGGTTTTAATAGGGGAACACGTAAAAAAACTTTTAAATAAACACAGTCCTGACGCGCTCGCCATGGAAAAACTTTTTTTTCATACGAATCAAAAAACAGCAATGAACGTGGCCGAAGTGAGGGGAGTTATAATTTTTTTCGCGGGGTCGAGGCCTGTTTATGAATTTACGCCGACACAGGTAAAAAGCTCGGTTTGCGGATACGGGAAGGCCGATAAAAAGCAAGTTCAAAAAATGATAACCATCCTTTTGGGACTTAAAGAAACTCCTCAGCCGGATGATAAGGCGGACGCGATAGCGGTGGCGTTGTCGGGGTTGGGGATGACCTGATCGGCTAAAAACTCAAGATTTAAAGTTAAAAATTTTAATTCAAGAGCCAAGGTTATTGATAAGTAAAAACGAAACAAACTTTTAAACAACGGCCGAAATTTTTAACCCCGAATCTTGAGTCTACTCAAGATATCTTACCTCCTCTTCCAAAACAACTCCGTACTTTCTTTTTATTTTTAGCTTGAGATTGTTGATGATAGTTTTGACCTCATCGGCTTTGCCCCGCCCATTATTTATCAAGAGATTTGCGTGATCTTCCGAAACCCTTATTTCTCCAACCCTCATTCCTTTAGCGCCGACGGTTTCAAGAAGAAAGCCTACCGGTATTTTCCCTCCGATAATCTTTTCCGGAGGCATTTTTTTTATAAGCTTTTGTCCCATACTGCTTTTGACTGGGATATTTTTAAAAATAGACCCTGCGCACTTAAGATCAGGGGGATATTTTTTATTTCGGATACAAATTATTTCTTTTGATTTTTTAATTAAATTTTTTTTATCCCCCCTTTTTAATTTAAAAAGAGCCTGGAGTATGACCCACGGCCTTTTTTTAAAAATACTGTCTCTGTATGCAAATGCGCATTTATTTTTTGCGATCCAGCGAACGCGAGAGCCGTCAAATATTTTTATTTTGCTCAAGCCCTCGGAAACCTCTTTTCCGTAAGCGCCGGCATTTCCGAAAAGAGCCCCTCCGACTGTTCCGGGGATTCCGGCCAGGGTTTCAAAGCCCGCAAAACCGGAACGATTAGCCTCGTTAACCAGTTTCATTAAAGGCGCGCCCGCATCGCACAGGATCCCGCTTTTTAAAACCTGGATCTTATTAAAAGAAATTTTTACGATCACGCCTTCAAAACCTTTATCGGATGCGATAATATTTGTTCCTCCGCCGACTACAAAATAATTTATTTTTTTCTTTATCAGGTTTTTCAGGATTAAGGGGGCGTTTTTTTCCTCTAAGCAGTACATGACTCTGGCGCCTCCACCCAGACGGAAGGAGGTTAAATTTTTCAATTTTATATTTTTCATTTAAACCCGGCCATAAATTTTTTAAGCATATATCTTTATAATACGCCCTTTTTTATGATTATCCACAACCATCGATAATACTCTTTACAAGCTTGATTCTGTTTGCTATATCTATTCAAACCAGTCCAATGTTTATTTTAAGGACAGGTGAAAGATAGGTCGTTTTTAATAATTAGCCAGTATATTTTATGATTCTTAACGAATTTCGTTTTTCGGATGAAGAAGAGAACGAAGAGTCGGCAGAAGATGAGGGTGTTGAGGATGAAGAGGAGGCAGGAGAAGAAGAAGAGGTATAATTAATAACAAAAACTCCGCGCCACGCGGAGTTTTTGTTATTTGGGTATTATTTTTACGAATTTCTTTTTGCCGACACGCAGGACGCCTTGAGTTATTAATTTATGGCGGGGATCTTTTATTATTTCTCCTTCAAACTCAACCGCTCCGGAATTGATCAGCCTCCTTGAGTCCGAAATCGACCGGGTGAGTCCTATCTCATGTAAAACGTATATTATCGGTTTACTCGAGTCTATTTTTTTTGAAGGAGTTTCTTGGGGAAGTTTTTTTTCCTGGAAGGTTTTTTTAAAAAACTCCTCGGCTTTCAAAACTTCTTTTTTACTGTGGTAACGTTTTATTATTTCCCGGGCCAATTCTTTTTTTACGGACATAGGGTTTATTTTTTTATCTTCCAGTTCTTTTTTGTTTTTTTCTATTTCGGCCGAAGGCATTGTGGTGTAGGTCTCAAGATATTGGATGATTAGATCATCGGGGAGGCTCATTATTTTTCCGAATTTATTCTCAGCGCTGTCTTCTATCGCGACGTAATTATCGAGACTTTTTGATTGTTTTGGTCCGCCGTGAATGCCCGGAGTGATCTTTGTTGTTATGATGGTTTGGGGGTCTTGTCCGAATATTTTTTGGAGGTTTCGTCCCATCATTTCGTTAAAAAGCTGGTCCGATCCGATTATGGTCGCGTCCGACCTTATCATCACCGAATCATAACCCTGGAAGATGGGGTAGAGCATTTCATGGATATATATCTCGTCTCCTTTTTTTATCCTTTCCTGGAACATGTCGCGTTGTATTATTTGGGCATGGGTTATGTTCGAAAAAAGCTCAATGAATTGGGCCGGCTTCATGCGCGAGAACCATTCGGAGTTTTTTCTAACCTCAAAAACTTTTTTATCGGTAAGTAATATTTTTGAAACTTGTTTTATGAATTCTTTCGTTCCCTTTTTGATGTCGGCGTCCGAAATTTTAGGGCGGGTCTGCGTCTTCCCGGTCGGGTCCCCGATTTTGGTTGTAAAATCCCCGATAAGAAAGACCACTTTATGCCCTTCTTCCTGGAAAGAGCGCATCAGCCAAAGGTTTACGGCGTGTCCTATGTGTAAAAAAGGAGCTGTAACATCCACCCCGTATTTTATCCGCAATTTTTTAGGTCCTTTCAATTTTTTCTCGAATTCCTCCGACCCGATCATTTTTTCAACGTTTCGGATAAAAATTTCGGATTCATTAAGATATTTTTTTACCATTTGTTTTTAAGTTTATCATAGAAACAAGATATTGAAAATAACATATTTTTAGTGTAAAATAATCTAATGCGCCGGAAGAAAATAATAAAAAATAAAAGACTTAAGATCGTTTCGGCGGTTTTGGCGGGCTCGTTCTTTTTCGGTTCGGGGGTTTTTTTGGTTTGGGCTCTAACCATGGATATTCCGGACCTTTCTCATTTTGGCGAGCGCAAGATCGTTCAATCGACAAAGATATACGACTCGACCGGAGGCGTTCTTTTATATGATGTCCACGGATCGATAAAAAGAACTGTCATTGCTTTTGATGAAATTCCGAGAGATCTAAAAAACGCGACCGTGGCGATCGAAGATTCTAATTTTTATAATCATTCGGGTGTCTCGTTTGAGGCAATCGGGCGGGCTTTGATCGTTAATATTATTTCGGGTGACAAGAAGCAGGGAGGATCCACTATTACCCAACAACTAGTTAAAAATGTTCTTTTGACTAAGGAAAAAACATATACCCGTAAACTAAAAGAAGCCGTACTTTCATATCGTGTTGAGCGGGTGTATTCGAAAGAGGAGGTCTTAAATTTTTATTTAAATGAAATACCTTATGGCGCATTGAGTTATGGGGTGGAGGAAGCAAGTATGACTTATTTTGGAAAACCGGCGCGCGACCTCACTCTTGCCGAATCCGCCTATCTCGCATCAATTCCAAAAGCCACGATCTATTATTCTCCTTATGGTTCTCATGTCGATGAATTACACGCGCGCAAAGACCTGGTTTTAAGGAGGATGAATGAACTTGGATTTATTTCAAAAGAGGAGGCAGAGGAAGCCATGGCTGAAGAGGTTAAATTTATAAGCCACGCCGATGAAAGTTTCAAGGCCCCGCATTTTGTAATGTATGTTTTGGAGGAGTTGTTCCAGCGCTATGGTGAAGATGCCGTTGAATCGGAGGGTTTTAAAGTAACTACCTCTCTTAATTGGGAGCTCCAGCAAAAAGCCGAAGAATTGACCAAAAAATATGTGGACGAAGAACAAGACCAATTTAATGTTTACAATGCCGGAATGGTCGGTATAGATCCTAAAACAGGAGGGATTTTAGTTATGGTTGGGTCGCGCGATTGGAATCTTGAACCTCTCCCTAAAGGATGTACGGTTGGAGTTAATTGTAAGTTCGAGCCACAGGTGAATGTCACGTCTTATATGAAAGGACGCCAACCCGGTTCGTCCATTAAACCGATAATTTATGCCTCCGCTTTTAAAAAAGGATATACACCCGAAACGGTGGTTTTCGATCTTGCGACAGAATTTAATACGACCTGTAGTCCTATTGTATCCGCCAATACCGGTCCGGACTGCTATCACCCCGGAAATTACGATAATATATTCCGCGGTCCGATAACCTTTAGAGAAGCTCTTGCCCAGTCGGTAAACATACCGGCGGTTAAAGTTCTTTATCTTGCCGGTTTGAATCAATCGCTTGAAACAGCAAGATCGATTGGGATCACTACTTTGAATGATCCGGCGCGCTATGGGCTTACTCTGGTGCTCGGAGGAGGCGAGGTAAAGCTTCTTGAGCTTACCGGAGCGTATTCGGTTTTTGCGAATAACGGGGTAAGAAACACGCCGACCTCGATCTTAAAGATCGAAGACTCCGATGGCGTGGTTTTAGAAGAATATAAACCCGAGTCCCGGAAAGTTCTTGATGAAAATATTGCCAGATCCATCACCAGTATACTTTCCGATAACGAAGCGCGCGCGCCCGCTTTCGGTGAAAGATCTTATCTTTATTTCCCCGACAGGCAGGTAGCGGTTAAGACCGGTACGACCAACGACTATCGCGATGCCTGGGTGATCGGGTATATGCCGAATTTCGCGTTAGGCGTCTGGTTCGGTAATAACGATAATTCCGAGATGGAAAAGAAAGTGGCGGGATTTATCGCGGCTCCTTTATGGAACGCCTATATGCAGGAAGTTTTTAAGATACTTCCGATTGAAAATTTCGATCAGCCGACTCCTTTGGCGGTATCAAAGCCGGTGTTAAAAGGAGAGTGGCGGGGATCGAGGATTTATTATATTGATAGTTATTCGGGGAAGCTCGCGACCGAAAATACGCCGGAAGAATTTAGGAAAGAAAAAGTTTTGACCGAGCCTCATTCTATTTTGTACTGGCTTGATAAAAATGACCCTAATGGAGAAATTCCTTCAAATCCCGCAAATGACCCCCAATTTAATTTATGGGAAACGCCGGTACGCGCTTGGGCCGCGCGCCAATTGATCAAAGACCAGACGATGGATGATATCCCGAAGGAGTATGATAATGTGCATCTGCCCGAATATAAACCGCAACTGTCGTTTTCGGTGCCTCCCCCCGACCGCCTGACCGCGGACGGGTCCTTGAACTTTACCATTAACGCTACGGGAAAATATCCTATAAAACAGATCGACATATTTTTTAATGGCCAGTTTTTAGGGACGCTTCGTGAGGCACCTTATCGTTTTACTGCTGATGCGTCTTCTTTAGAAGACGTGAAGGACACCTCCCGCCTTTTGGTTAAGGCGTATGATACTATCGGGAATTTTGCTACTTTGGAAAAAGAAATAAATTTTTGTATAAACGGTTCTTGTAATTATTAGAGGCAGATATAAAATTTTTTAGAGTTTTTTATTAAGGTTTTTACTATATTGACAAAAACCTATTTTAGGTATATAATTGCACAATAAATAAATATTAAGGAATTATGAAGTTAAAAATACACATAAAATCAGTAGTTTTTATGACCCTGTTATTCGCAGGAGTATTTTGGCTTATTCCTAATTTTTCAAATGCTCAAAGTTTTGTCGCGAGCCCCTCAACCATTGAAAAAGGACAAAAGGCTCTTTTAGCTTGGTTTGCGCCGGGTTATGCAACCTGCGATATTACTTTAATTCCGGGTGATTCTTCCCTTAAAGTTACGCATTACGGCTGGAAAGGAAGGGCGAACGTTCTCCCCGAGAGAACTACTACATATTTTATAACCTGTATCCCAAGTAATAAGGGCAATCAAGAAATTTTTTCCGATGAAGCGAGGATTGAAGTAACAAGCGCGGGTAGTCCTTCGCCGTCGCCTTCTCCCACACCAACTCCCGCACCAACTCCATCTCCGAGTCTCGACACTACGTTTGATGGATTTCTCACCGCCGGATGCGCGGTTGGTAAAACCTCGGTTAAGGTTGGTGAGAGCGTTTCTTTTGCCTCAGCCGGTTCAAGAGGGGTTAAACCTTATAAATTTTCATGGTCTGGGGATGTGACCGGTAACACCTCACAAATAACAAAAACTTTTACTTCTATCGGTTTTAAGGAAGCCAAGGTTACGATTACTGATGCCTCCGGCAATTCTGATTTTGCGATCTGTAATATTACGGTTTCCAATAGCAATAATTCTTCGAATGGAGGCGGGACGGGGGCGTTAAATGATGCGGATAATGAAGACTTGCTTGATGACGAAAGTCTATTTAAAGATGAAGACGAAACAGCGGGTAATAGGAGCGGTCTTATCGCCGGAGGAGTCTCTGGAAGAAGCCCTTTCTTAACCACGCTTTTAGTTCTTTTTCTCATAGGAAACCTTATAGCGCTGATATATTGCATAGTTAGAACCCAAAGAGATAGAGATCAGATGGACAGAGAGGAGGCGCCTGCATTCGGTTCGGCGGTTGTTGTGGGTGAGCGAGATGAAACAAAAAAGGAAAAAGAAAAAGAAGAATAAATGAAAAAAACGTTTCGGCGCGACCGGAGCGTTTTTTTATTGGATAGTCTTTATTATATCTCTTAGTCTTGCCGCTTTCTCGAACTCAAGATCGTCGGCGCATTCCAGCATTTGGCGCTCAAGCTCGTCTTTCACCTTATCCCATCCGCCCAACTCTCGGAAAAGATTTTTCAGCATAACCGGGGCTTTTTCTTTTTTTTCTTCGATCCAAAAGGGCTTTCTTATTTCTTTTTTGACCGGCTTAGGAATGATATTATTTTTTTGGTTATATTTTATTTGTATCTTTCGTCTCCGTTCGGTTTCCTCGACCGCTTCTTTGATAGAGCGGGTGTAAATATCGGCGTAAAGTATCGCTCTTCCGTTTGGATTCCGAGCCGCGCGTCCTATGGTTTGTATAAAAGATATTTTATTTCTCAAAAAACCTTCTTTATCGGCATCTAAGATAAGAACAAGGCCCACCTCGGGAAGATCGAGCCCTTCTCTTAAAAGATTTATTCCTACCAGTACGTCAAAATCTCCTTCGCGGAGTCTTTTTAGGGTCTTTGAGCGTTCAATGGTTTTTATTTCCGAATGGACGTATTCGGCTTTGATGTCGTGTTTTATCAGATGGTCGGTTATTTCTTCGGCTAATCGTTTGGTGAGAGTGGTAAGAAGAACCCTTTCTTTTTTCATGGCACTTTTTTTGATTTCGCCGATAATATCTTTAATCTGATCTTTGGCGGGCCGTATCTCTATTCGCGGATCAAGCAGGCCTGTGGGGCGGATAAGTTGTTCGGTGACTTGGCCTCCTGATGCTTCAAATTCAAAATTTGACGGAGTGGCCGAAACAAAGACCGCGCTTGATATTTTATTTTCGAACTCCTCAAATTTAAGAGGCCGGTTATCAAGGGCCGAAGGAAGGCGGAATCCGTAGTCAACGAGGGTTTGTTTTCTAGATCGATCCCCCGCGTGCATCCCTCTTATTTGCGGTATGGTCATGTGGGATTCATCTATAAAGATAATCGTGTTTTTCGGGAGATAATCGAGAAGCGTGAAAGGCGGGCTACCGGGTTCTCTAAAAGAAAGATGCCGTGAATAATTTTCGATACCGTTCACGTACCCGGTCTTCTCGAGCATTTCCATGTCAAAATCGGTTTTTTGTTCAAGGCGCTGGGCTTCGAGAAGTTTGCCTGCTTTTTTTAATTCTCGGAGGCGTTCTTTAAGTTCAAATTTTATGTTTTTGACGGCATCCGTCTGTTTTTCTTTCGGAGAGACAAAATGTTTTGCCGGGAATATTTTGATCTGCCCAACCTTATTTTTTGTTTCATGTTCAATCGTATTTTTTAATTCGGTGATCGATTCAATGACATCCGCGTAAAATCCTATTCTTATTATTGTGTCTCCGTCAGGGGAGACGATGTCCACTGTTTCTCCTTTTACCGCAAAAGTCCCATGAGGGCTTTCGATATCATTTCTTTCATATTGAAGGAGAACGAGGTTTTGGAGCAGGTCTTGGCGTTTGACCGTTTGGCCGGTTTTTATTTTAAAGGCCATATTTTCATACTCGCGCGGATCGCCTATTCCGTAGATGCATGAGACGGACGCGACGATAATAAGATCATTTCGCGTGAGCGCCGCTTGGGTCGAGGCGTGGCGCAACTGGTCGATAAAATTATTTATTTTTGAATCTTTTTCTATATAAGTATCCGATGACGGCAGATAGGCCTCCGGCTGGTAATAATCGTAGTAAGAGACAAAATAATGGATGGAATTTTCCGGGAAAAATTCTTTGAATTCCTGATAAAGTTGGGCGGCGAGAGTTTTGTTGTGAGAGATGATAAGCGCCGGCCTTTGTGTTTTTTCGATGACGCTGGCCATGGTGAAAGTTTTTCCGGACCCGGTAATGCCCAGAAGGGTTTGGTATTTTACTGACGCGTTAATATTATCGACGATTTTCTTGATCGCTTGAGGCTGGTCGCCGGACGGCAGGTATTCTGTTTTAAGTCGAAAATCCATTTTTGTTTTTATGTAATTTTAATGATTAAGATATTATTTTTATATTTTAAATAATTTTCATTTTTTTCGCGTTATTATCGACATTATGATTTTTGCGCCTCCTCTTATAAGCATAAAAATGCTATTTTATTATTATGATATCTTTTTTGGATGGGAAAATAGCCGCGCGCGCTCCCGGTTACATTATAGTTGATGTCTCCGGCGTTGGTTATAAGGTTTTTATAAACAGAGAGACGATTAAAAATTTACCAGAAAAAGACGGCAAAATCAAGATTTTCACAACTCTTTATCAGCGGGAAGATGCCATTGAGCTTTATGGATTTGCCGACGTGGAAGAAGTCGGATTTTTTGAAACATTGATCGGAATATCGGGTATTGGCCCCAGATCCGCTTTAGGTATTATGGGTGTCGCGCCTTTGAATATTTTAAAGCAGGCGATAGCTTCGGGTGAGACCGCTTATTTAACCAAGGTTTCGGGCGTAGGTCGTAAGACTGCCGAGAAGGTTATATTTGAGTTAAAAGAGAAGCTCCGCAAGACGGAAACCGTGACCGGGCATTTTAAAGACGAAGAAGATGTTTTGGAAGCGTTGCGCGGCCTCGGCTATTCATTACGGGAATCTCGCGAAGCTTTAAACAAGATACCCGAGGATGCCGGTGGCATTGACCGGCGCATAAAAGCAGCGTTAAAAATCTTAGGGTCGCCGAAATGAACGAACAAAATAACATGGTTCGCGGATCATTTTCCGGGAAAATAAAAAGTTTAATAAAGAGCTTTATTCCGGCTCCGCTTTTTAAATTATTCGAGCCGGCTTATCATTATTTTTTGGCGCTTGTCGCCTCTTTAATTTACGGCTTGCCTTCAAGAAAACTTATAGTTATAGGTGTTACCGGAACGACCGGTAAGACCACGGTGGTTGAGCTGATAAGGCACATATTTAATAAGAACGGAATTTTGACGGCTTCCGCGTCGTCTCTTAATTTTTGTATCGGTGAAGATTGCGAAAAAAACGATCTTAAAATGACAATGCCCGGCCGTTTTCGCCTTCAGAAGTTTATCAAAAAAGCCCTGTTGCGCGGGGCGACTCATATCGTCATTGAAGTTACCTCGCAGGGCGTGTTGCAGTCGCGCAATTGCGGGATTAATTTTGATTACGCGGTTTTTACCAATATCGCTCCCGAACACATTGAAGCGCACGGGGGTTTTGAAAAATATAGGAACGCCAAATTGGAATTTTTCCGGCATACTTCGGCCGGCAGGTCAAAAAAAATAAAAGGATATGTGATAAAAAAGCGCGCGATAGTGAACGGGGACGACCCTTCATTTGAACTATTTCTTGATTTCCCTTTTGATATTAAAAAAACTTTTTCCGTAAAGAATTTTCCTTATTATAATCCAATGAGTGGGGATTTTAATAAAGCGAATGTTTCGGCTGCCGCGAAAGTTGCCGAGGAGGAGGGGCTTGGCCTGTATAAAATAAATGAGGCGCTTCACTCGTTTTCCGGGGTTCCGGGTAGAATGGAATTCATCCAAAAAGAACCATTTTTGGTTGTAGTCGATTACGCGCATACGCCGGGAGGCCTTCAGAGGGTTTATGAAGCCGTATCCGGCGAAGAACATAAGATAAATAAAATGATTTGCGTGCTTGGCGCGGCCGGAGGGGGTCGTGATAAATGGAAAAGGCCGGAGATGGGCAGGATCGCGGCCCAATCATGTGATGAGGTTATTTTAACGAATGAAGACCCTTATGATGAGGACCCCGCGAAAATTTTGGGCGACATAGCGGGGGGATTTTCACTTACTTCAAACAAACAGTTTATTGTTCCCAAAAAAATTATTTCTCGCGAGGAGGCGATAAGGCGCGCTATTGCTTTAGCGGAAAAAGGCGACGTCGTTGTTATCACCGGCAAAGGCGCGGAGCCCTGGATAATGGGCCCGAAAGGGACCAAGACACCCTGGGATGACCGGGCGGTGGTGAAAAAAGAACTGGAGAAGATTAAAAAATAGTCGAAAAATTATTTATTCAAAAAAACGCCTCACCGATATTATCGTAGAGGCGTTCTCTTGATTTTGGGGTATTTCATTGATATTATTAGAGCGATTTGATATTTGACAACAAACAGGAGGGCTCTTATATGATAAAGATCAGGATCCATGGAAGAGGAAGGCAGGGTGCTAAGACCGCTACCGAACTTTTGCCCGCGGTTGTTTTTAGCGAAGAGAAATTTAGTCATGTCCAGGGAGCAATGAAGTTTGGACCCGAGCGCGGAGGCGCGCCGGTCGCCGGTTTCGTCAGAATAAGCGATAAAAAAATACGCGAGCGCGGGGAGTTTTTTGATCCCGACATGGTCATTGTTCTTGATGAGACTTTGATAGAAATAATAAATATTGCCGACGGATTAAAACCGGGCAGCGTTATTTTAATAAACTCAAAAAAGCCGGAAGAACATTTCGCGAATCTGCGGGGTTTTCGGTTGGTTTTGATTAATGCCGACGGTATCGCTCTTAGTTGCGGCCTTGGAACGGCGCAAAGACCTATTGTTAGCACGGCAATGGTCGCGGCGTTTTTAAAAGTCAGCGCTCTGGCGGGTATCGAAACCCTCGTTCGTTTTATTGATGAAAAGGGTTTTAAAGAGAAAGAAAAAAATAAAAAAATTGCGACTGAAGCGTACAATTTTATAAGAATATCCCCATCAGAACCCCGACCGTAAGCGTAGGGGTTCAAAGGAGTAGTCGGATGCTAAAACGCATAACGGAATCCGTTTCCCTGTCTCAAACCAGAATATCTCCGTTAAAAACGGGGTTGTGGAGAAAGATATTTCCGTTTTATGAGGAAAAGAAATCTCCGTGCGCGCATTTTTGTCCTTGTTCCGAGAACATTCCGGTGTGGATGGACTTGGTAAGGCGCAAAGAATTCGCGCGCGCCTGGGAGGTTTTAACCGAAGAAAATCCGTTTCCGCTGATCTGCGGGCGCGTTTGTTATCGCTTCTGCGAAGAGAAATGCAATCGTAACAATCTGGACGACGGAATTTCCATAAACGCGGTTGAAAGGTTTCTCGGCGAATACGGAGTAAAGAACGGTCTTTTTGCGAAAGCAAAATCTCCAGGCGCTCTTGAAGGAATGAGGGTTGCGGTAATAGGCGCGGGTCCGGCCGGACTTTCGGCGGCGCATTTTTTAGCCAAAGAAAGGGCCGAGGTTGTTATTTTTGATAGCGAGTTAGAACCTGGCGGTATGCTGAGATGCGGAATTCCCGAATACCGCCTTCCCAAATGCCTTCTTCGAGCGGAGATACGGAACATGGTCTTGTTTTTAGGAGTGCGCCTTGAACTTGGGGTTAAAATTGATTCCAATAAATTCGCGGAAATAAAAAAACAATTTGACTTTATTATTGTCGCTCTCGGCGCCCATAAGTCGAAGTTGATTGCGCGGCTTGAGGATGGGGAACGTGTTATGGCCGGATTGAGTTTTTTGAGTTCGGTCAATTCCAGACTTACGGAACGTTTTCCCTCCAACATTAGAAAAATATGCGTTGTCGGCGGAGGTAATACTGCCATCGATGTTTCGCGGGTTGCTTTACGTCTTGGCGCCAAAACAGTCGAGGTGCTTTATCGCCGCACGAAAAATGAAATGCCGGCACATAAAGATGAAGTGATGGCGGCCAAAAAAGAAGGAGTAAAATTTTCTTTTCTGGTCCAGCCTTTGTCCTCTCGCCGGTGCCGTGAAGCCATTATGGTTCATTGCATCAAGATGAAGCTGTCAGGTCCCGACGGTTCGGGGCGCCCGACTCCCGTGGAGGTGGAGGGTTCAAATTTTGAAATAAAATGTGACCTTCTTCTTTATGCTGTCGGCGAAGAAACGGACTACTCTCTTTTGGGGGGAGTCGGTTATGAATTTAAAACGGAAGACGATATTGTCGACGGGAATATTATTTTCGCCGGAGACAATCTTTACGGACCGCGCTCCGTTAGCGAAGCCGTCGCTTCCGGTAAAAAAGCGGCAGGAACGATTATCAAAATGTTCTCCCACGACGTCCTTGCAGAAGACGACCGCAAGGTTGTTTATCCTGATGATATTAAGCTTCTTTATGTGAACTTGCGACGGAAAAACGAACGCATTTTGCATGAGCAAGAGTTGACCCGGGAAGAATTCGAGGCTTTTAAAGAAACAACCGCGACTATTTCGGAAGACACAGCTATAGAGGAGGCTGATCGCTGTATCAATTGCGGGACTTGTATCGGATGTGATCGATGTATAAAATTCTGTCCCGATTTTTGCATCATTAAAAAAGGCGAGCTTAAATATGAGATCAACTTTGATTTTTGTAAAGGATGCGGAATTTGCGCCGAGGTTTGCGAACGCGGAGCAATAGACATCGGAAAGGAGGGGGAGGATGTCCGCGAATAAAGTTGTTATTACCGGAAGCGAAGCCGCGGCCGTTGCCGCCGCTCTTGCCCGAACCGGTTTTATACCTGTTTATCCGATAACGCCCGCGACCGAGATCCCCGAAACTCTTGCCCGGCTTGTCGCCAGAGGCGAGCTTAAAGATTGCGAGTTCATGACCGCCGAGTCCGAACATTCGGCTATGTCGGCAGCCATTGGAGCTTCCCAACAAGGCGCAAGAACGTTTACCGCCACATCTTCTCAAGGCCTTCTTTACATGGCCGAGGTTCTCCATTGGGCGTCGGGCGCGCGCCTTCCCATTGTTATGGCGAATGTTAACCGGGCGCTTGGTCCTCCCTGGAATATCTGGGCCGACCAGACCGATTCTTTGTCCCAGAGGGACGCCGGATGGGTCCAGATATATTGCGAAAGCAACCAGGAAGTTTTTGACAGCGTTCTTCAGGGGTTCAGGATCGCCGAAAGAATTTATTTTCCAGTTATGATTTGCCTCGATGGATTTATTCTAAGCCACACCAAAGAAGACGTGGAATTGGCGACCCAAGAGCAAGTAGATTTTTTTCTTCCGAAGATAAAAATTCCTCATGCTTTGGATTGCGCGGATCCCAGGTCTATCGGAGCGTCGGGCACTGCGGATTCTTATTTCCAATTTAAGACTGCCTTGGCAGGAGATTTTAACGATTCTCTTCCGCACATAAAAGAAGTATTTGAAGAATTTAAAGACATCTTTGGCAGGGAATATTTCTTGCTCACTGAGTATCGCATGGAAGACGCAGATGTCGCGCTTGTAACAACGGGCAGTATTGGAGGACCTGCGGAAGAGGCGATAGATATCCTTCGCGAAAAAGGCATAAAAGCCGGAGTAGTGAAGATAAGAGTTTTTCGTCCTTTCCCCACCCAAGACATAAAAGCCGTCCTGAACAACGTAAAGAAGGTCGTGGTGCTCGATGTTGATACCAAAGAAATAGTTCTTGATGAAATAAAAAAGGCGATATATCCGGAATCCACTCCGGTCTTCGGCTACACTGTTGGAGTCGGGGGTGTCGTAACGTCATCCGGATTTATTGCCGGCCTTGTCGAAGAGGCCAACTCTTTTGATTTGCCTAAAGATAGTCATTCAATCTGGAGGGCGGAGAAGGAATATATTTCTTCGGTCCAGGATGTTCCGGCATCGGAAGACCCCGTTTCATTGATCCAGCCGGGTCATCGCGCTTGTGCCGGATGTACCGCGTCTCTTGTAATGGCTCGGGTGCTCGAAGTTATGGGCCCACGGACAGAAATAGCTCTTCCGGCTTGTTGTTGGTCCATCATTGCCGGACCGAATCCTTACACGCCGGTTGGTGTTCCTCTTTTACACTCTCCTTTTGCCGCGGCAGCTGCTGTGGCAAGCGGAATAAAACGGGCGTCATTGCGGAATGGAGAAGACATAACAACAATTGCTTTTGCCGGAGACGGCGGGACTTTTGATATCGGCCTTCAGGCTTTGTCGGGAGCGTCAGAACGCGGTGAAGATATTATTTTTATTTGCTATGACAACGAATTTTACGGAAATACCGGCGGGCAGAGGAGTTCGGCCACGCCTTATGGAGCGGCTACCGAAACTACTCCTTTTCCGGCTTTCAAAATTCAACCGAAGAAGAATATTATGAAAATAATAGCCGCGCACGGCGTGCCTTATGCCGCGACCGCTTCTATCTATCACACGGATGACCTTATAAAAAAACTCCGTAAAGCCAAGAACTATAAAGGAAAAGGATTGCGGTTCCTGCATATTCTCGCGCCCTGTAATCCTGGCTGGGGTTTTTCTCCGCACGAATCCTTAAAAATGGCCTGTCTTGCGGTGGAGGCCAAGATATTTCCCCTTATTGAATATGAGAACGGCAAATGGAAAATTACTTATCGGCCGGAAAAAGCTATTGATATCAGAAGATATTTAAAACCGCAAAAAAGATTCTCTCATCTGACCGAAATCGATATTGATATTATTCGTAAAGGCGCCGAAAATTATTGGGAGGAGCTTGAAAAGCTTTAGAAATATTTTTAAGAAATATCCGGACACCCGCGAAGTGTCCGGATTTTTATTTATTTTGCTTTAAACGGGATCTAATTACCGCATTTTCATGCTTTGCGGGATGAGGTAATTGATTTTTAATTAATGGTATATAATTAAGACATCGTCGGGATTTAAATATTTTTTCCGCCTTTGGCGGATCAGCCTCTGGCTGAAATTATTTTAAAATGGCGGACTTATTCGATGAAAAATTCAAAGGAGCTCGACCTCTTGCCGAAAGAATGAGGCCTAAGGTTTTTTCGGATTTTTTCGGGCAGGAAGAGATAGTTGGCAAGGGCAAGCCGTTGCGCGTCGCAATCGAAAAAGGCGAATTGCAGTCGGTGATCCTTTGGGGCCCGCCCGGTTCGGGTAAGACAACTCTTGCCAGAATCGTTGCCGAAAAATCGGATTCTTTTTTTGAGACTTTTTCGGCGGCAACCTCAGGCATTCCCGAATTGAGAAAAAAGATTGAAGAAGCCAAGAGTCGTTTTAAGAATTACGGCCAAAGGACCATTCTTTTTATTGATGAGATCCATCATTTTAATAAAAGTCAGCAGGTCGCTTTTCTTCCGCATGTCGAGGATGGGACGATAATTTTAATCGGAGCTACCACCGAAAATCCTTCTTTTGAATTAGTGAGTCCTCTATTGTCGCGGTCCATCGTTTTGGTATTAAAACCGCTTTCTTTCAAAGACATTAAAACCATTGTTAAAAAGGCGCTGGAAGATAAGATACATGGATATGGCGAGAAGGGTATTTTCCTCACCGAAGACGCACTCGAAAAGATAGCCGTTTTTGCGGATGGCGACGCGAGAGTATCTCTCAACACTCTTGAATTTGCGGTCATGAATATTGAGAAAAAAAGATTGGGCAAAACTATTATTGACGGCAAAAAAATAGAGGAGATATTGCAGAAAAAAACTATCAGGTATGATAAGGCGGGAGAGGAGCATTATAATATTATTTCCGCTTTTATAAAATCAATGCGCGACTCCGATCCCGACGGCGCTCTTTATTGGCTCGCGCGCATGCTTGAAGGTGGAGAAACTCCCAGGTTTATAGCGCGCCGCATGCTTATTTTCGCGTCTGAAGATATCGGGAATGCCTTGCCGACAGCTCTTGTGGTCGCGTCTTCCGTGGCGAATGCCGTGGAACACGTCGGTATGCCGGAAGCGGCAATCAATCTTGCTCAGGGTGCTACCTATTTGGCATCAGCCCCAAAAGACAACGCTTCTTATAAAGGATTGATGGAGGCCAGTGAAGATGCAAAAAAATATGGCGCCCTGCCCGTTCCGCTTCATCTGCGCAATGCCGTTACCAATTTAATGAAAGAAATGGGTTACGCCAAAGGTTACAAGTACGCGCATGATTTCCCCGCCGGAGGCGGTAAAAATACAAAAATTTTGCAAGAGCATATGCCCGAAAAATTAAAAGGAAAAAAATATTATCGTCCGAAAAAAAAGTGATATACTAAAACAATGGAACAGGTAGAGTTTAAAACCGAGGACGGAGTCAAAATATCCGGCGTTTATTACAAATCCCCACACGGGAGTCCGGGGGTGTCTTTGTTCCATATGATGCCGTCTACAAAAGAAAGTTGGAGTGATTTTGCGGGCAAGCTGAATAAGGCGGGAGCGGGAGTTTTGGCGATCGACCTTCGGGGTCACGGCACATCCGAAGGAGGTCCAGAAGGATATAAGAAATTTTCCGATGAAGATCATCAAAAAAGCATAATGGACGCGCGTTCGGCGGTTTTATTCCAGAAAAAAGAAGGACATCGGCCTATTTTTGTTGCAGGGGCATCAATAGGCGCAAACTTAGCTCTTCAGATATTGGCTTTAGACCCCGAGATAAAAGGAGCAATCCTTTTTTCTCCCGGACTTGATTATCGCGGAATAAATACTTTGGCCTACGCTCAAAATATCCGTCCGGAGCAAAAGGTTTTTATTATCGCGGCCAATGACGATAAAAGAGTGTCCGAGGCGGATCGAATGGCCGAAGAAATTTTTGGGGAATTAAGCACGCAAAATAAAGAGAAAGAGATCTTTTCGATTGGCGGACACGGAACGGATATATTAGGAGTTAACCCTTCTTTAACCGATAAATTAGTAAATTGGATTATCAAAATTTAATAAGAAATGTCGCGGGTATTTCTTGAATTTCCGTCGCTCGGCCGTCACGAAAATAAATTTTCGCGTGGCCTCGATAGGAAATATAAATGGTCGAATTATTTTTAAAAAATAAAAATTTATGTCAAGCGTATTTCCGGATTTTCTTTCCTATCAACTTTATGCTCCGCTGATTTTGCGCCTTGTTTTAGGAACGATTTTTATAATTCACGGCTACCCTAAGCTTTTTAAGGAATTTTCTAAAACTGCCGAATGGTTTGGATCAATCGGGCTTAAGCCCGGTAAATTGTGGGTTTTTGTGGTTGGGGTGGTGGAGTTTTTCGGGGGCATTTTGCTTCTGGTTGGGTTTCTTACCCAGGTCGCGGCCATTCTTATCGCGATCAATATGATCGGGGCCATGGTCTTCGTAAAATTCAAGCAGGGATTAGTGGGTGGGTATGAATTCGATCTGGTTCTTTTGGCTATGGCGCTCGCCCTTTTGTTTCTGGGAGCCGGGTTTTATGCCTTTGATTACCCTTTTTAAAGGGTAATCAATATTTTCTTGGGATTGTCTTATTTTCGGCTAGGCGGTTTATCCTGATAGAAATTCATCCCGTTAGAAATCACTTCGAAATTATTCTTTTAGCGACTGATGCGGCATAACATCAAAATTGGTATTTCTAACGGGATTCAGCCGAGATTTTTGGATGACGATTTATACGAGCGGATCCGTCTTTAGGTTTTGTCGGGAGTTTTTGATGTTTTGTGTAAAATTTCTAACGGGATTTATTTTTTATTAATAGTATGATATAACTTTTTTATGGAAGAAGGCGACGTTTTGGTTTTCGACGTAGAAACAAAAAAATCTTTTGCCGAGATCGGTACAAAGGACCACCCCGAACTTTTGGGTATTTCGGTTCTCGCCGGATACTCATATCAGAAAGGGGAATATTTTGTTTTTGAAGAAAATGAACTTAACCAATTTGAGCCGATGATAAAAGACGCCTCTATGGCCATCGGTTTTAATATACGTAGTTTTGATATTCCGGTGCTTCAGCCGTATATGAATTTTCCGCTTGAAGACGTGAGGTTTTTGGATATGATGGATGATGTTGTAAAGGGGGTCGGCTTTAGGGTGGGGCTTAATAATCTCGCCAAAACAACTATAGGTATAGAAAAAAGCGCCGACGGTTTGCAGGCCTTGGAGTGGTTTAAAGAAGGACAGGTACAAAAGATCAAGGATTACTGCGTACAGGATGTTAAAGTAACCAAAGATCTTTTTGAGTTCGGGAAGAAGAACGGCTTTATAAAATTTTTTTCGCGCGATCATATTAATGAAATATCAATTCCGGTCAGGTGGGGGGAAAATTCATCGGCTGGCATTTTTTCTAAATTAAAAGAGGCTTTTGAAAAAAGGCTTGCTGTTGAGATTGATTATGTTACCGCAAATCCGGCCGGGGCGAATCAAACGAGAAACCGCCGTCTGGTGGATATTTACAGAGTAAACAAAAATGACATTGAAGGATATTGTCATCTTAGGCGCTCAAAAAGAATATTCAGGCTTGACCGCATTTTAGCGGCGGATATCACCGACAAATCATATAAAATTCAGGATGACGTCCAGGAATCTCTATTGTAATAAGCAAAAATACTATTATAATATGGGTAAAACGCTGATGATTCCAATAACTCATAGTAGATTTTATAATCAAACCACAACTCTTAATTTTGATGAGCTTGTTTTGGAGTTGGTAAAATATATCCATATAAAACCGGACGCAAAATATCAGATTGTGGTCGGATCGGACTCCGCCTCCGAAAAAAAGGTTAAATTCGTCACCGCGGTCGGCATATTGAGGATTGGTAATGGTGGCAGATATTTTTGGACGAGATCCGAGCCCGAAACTTGCCCGACTTTGCAGGACCGTATTTATAAAGAGACGATGCGCTCGATCGCGTTCATGCAGGAACTAAAAAGTCGTCTTAAGGAAAAATTAGGGGAAGAATTTTTTTGGGACAATAAAATTACCGTTCATCTTGATGTCGGCACGAAGGGTCCGACGAGAGACTTGATAGACGCGGTTGTCGGGATGGTAAAAGGTTATGGTTTTGAGGCAGTGATAAAACCGGAGTCTTTCGGCGCTTTTGTTCTGGCTGATCGGCATACTTAAGAGTGTATTAAAAAATTTTTCTCGCCCATAGGGCCGACGAGACCCAACGGGTCTGTCGGCCTCCCGACCTTGACACTGGTCGGGCGTCGGGACTCAACTGGCAGAGCAGCTCCCTCTTTCCGCCGGAGGCGGATCCGCCTCCGGCGGAAAGGAGAAGATATTTTAAAAATATATATAATTTTCCCCGCCCCTAGCTCAATCGGCAGAGCAATTGGCTCTTAACCAAGAGGTTCTGGGTTCGATTCCCAGGGGGCGGACTAAACGAAGTGAAGGACGACCAC
>PFCN01000033.1:195-1216 GCA_002774705.1 Candidatus Niyogibacteria bacterium CG10_big_fil_rev_8_21_14_0_10_42_19 | reverse complement strand
CTTGTCGAGGGAAAGGCGAGCGCCACGAGCCGGGATCGCGAAAATCCCGCGTCAGCGGGATTATTTGTGATCGATTCCCAGGGGGCGGACATTTTAATAAGAGGCAAACCAGAGGAAGGCTTATTTTTGGTTCGACGTTACTTATCGCGGATTGGCGTTATCGTGGCATCTAGGTTCACATACGCCCAGACCATCCTCCGATGGAAAAGAGCAAAATTTAAAATTATAACTTAAAAATCACATTCCAGTTACATCGGAATGGGATTTTAGTTAATTTGAGTATTCATTTGAATTATAATGTCCCCCCGAAATTACTGACCACGATAGCAAGGCCCCAGGCGCCAAGCAGTACCATGCCCCCGATAACTCCCCAGAAAAAAGCGTCTTTTGCTTTTTTGAGTTGTGTTTCGTTCCCGCTGGCGGTGACAAAAAGCAGTCCCGCCCATATTATCACGAGCACTATGGCGGGAACGGCAACTATAGTTACTGCCCGCGCAAGACGCTCAACAAGATCGGGAAAGCTGTCTACTGCCAGCGGATTTGTTAATGCAAGAAGTTTATCCATATATATAATTTATCAGATATTGACCGATTAAAAAAGATTAAGATTGGCTATTATTGTTATCGCTTGAATGGAAGCCACAATCAGCCCCACTATTAATCCCCAAAAAAAAGTTTTTTTTGCCCGGGCTATTTGTTGTTTGCTTCCGTGGGCAGTAACAAAAAGCAGGCCCGCCCAGAGCATGATAAAAATAATGGCCGGGATGCCGATCGTGTTTATCACGTTGGCGGATAGCTCAATGATACTTGGGATATTGTCGATTGGGTCCATATTTATATAATGTACCAAATATTGACTCAACAAAAAAGATGGCTTAATCTTAATTCAGTTTGGACAAGCTTGAAAATGATAAAAGGAGGTTCTATGGCGGGTAAAAAACCGTTAATGATGCCGGTCGGGGATTTTGGTGAAATGGTCCATGAGTCGGTTTTAAAATACGGCGGATATGTAAATGAGCAT
>PFCN01000033.1:0-174 GCA_002774705.1 Candidatus Niyogibacteria bacterium CG10_big_fil_rev_8_21_14_0_10_42_19 | reverse complement strand
ACCTTAAACCCGAATTATCTGGAACATTATGGCATTACTCCGCTTCAGGCGACATCCGCAACCCTTAAAATAAAACAATCGCTTACCGGTAAATTGCATGAGGGCCGGGCCTATTCCGAACAGGAAGACCTGGAGAAAAGGATAAGAAAATATTTGGACCGTATGATAAGGTTG
>PFCN01000006.1:3324-3940 GCA_002774705.1 Candidatus Niyogibacteria bacterium CG10_big_fil_rev_8_21_14_0_10_42_19 | reverse complement strand
TGGAAGTTGGACGAAACTTCCGGAACGACCGCGGCAGATTCCTCCGACAGCGGGAACACCGGAACTCTCATAAACGGCCCGGTCTGGACCACCGGCAAGATAGATGGGGCTTTAAATTTTGACGGGACGAATGACAATGTGAGCCTCGGTAATCCTTCCGCGCTTCAAATAACTGGAGATCAGACGATTGCCATATGGCTTAAACCCAACTCTTTTTCCGCGAGACGAAACCCTTATGCCAAAGCCTACGGAGGAGAGGGTACCATCACCCAGGAAATCGACGGCGTACTTAATTATTACTACGGTACGGGAGGAGGTAACACCACCCCATATCAAGGATTTAGTAACAACAGCCCGCTGACCCTTAACCAATGGTCTCATGTCGTGATAGTTCGTGATCTGACGAATATGACCTTAAGGTGGTATAAAAACGGAATAGAAACAAATCAAGTTGCGGCCTCATATTCTTCGGCAACCGCCTCTAGTTTGAATGCCTACATAGGCCAGGGATATGTAAGTAATTATTCTGGATTAATAGACGAAGTCCGTATTTACAATACCGCCCTATCCGCCTCCGAGGTCCAGGATCTTTATAATGCCGGAGCGCCAGCCGACA
>PFCN01000006.1:0-3299 GCA_002774705.1 Candidatus Niyogibacteria bacterium CG10_big_fil_rev_8_21_14_0_10_42_19 | reverse complement strand
TTAACGGGTCGCCCTCGGGCTTTTTACCGGCGGGAACCACCAATACCAACATTTCTTTAAATACCGACGAAAACGCAACCTGCAAATATTCAACTTCCTCCGGGGTTTCCTACTCCTCAATGACCGAAACTTTTTCAACCACCGGCGGGACAACGCACTCCTCAAACGTTTCAGGGCTTTCTGACGGAAATACTTACAACTATTACGTGAGATGCAGTGATGGATCGGGAAACGCGAACATAGATGATTATATTATTAACTTTTCCGTCTATCAGCCGGGGGATTATCTTGTCGCTCATTGGAAGTTTGATGAGGAGTCCGGATCTACGGCCGTTGATTCTTCAACATTTGGTCATGATGCGACTTTGTATAATGGTCCCGCGCGCGCGGCTGGCCAGGAAAACGGGGGCTTGGATTTTGACGGCCTTAATGACTATGTGCAAGCCCCGAACTCATTTATTTTAGAAAATATTCAGGAACAAAATTATACTCTTTCCGCCTGGGTTAAGATGGACACCACTCCTCCCGGAATGGGCAGCGATTACAATCAAAGCTACGCAATCATCATGAAAGAAGGATTGCATGAGGGTTTGAGATTTGACAACCAAAATAAATTTTACATGGACCATTGGTTTTCGGGAGATGTTGCCGATAGCGCGTCCAGCGCGGCTCATACTCCGGGCGGTTGGTATCATGTGACCGGCGTTCTTGATAGAACCAACGGACAAACTAAAATTTTTGTGAACGGGGAACTCAAAGGATTTTCTTTATGGGCGGCGGGCAAATCAACAAAAGAATACGGGACGCTTCCGTGGAGGATCGGGGCGGCTAAAAGCCTAACAACCGACAGCTGGGGGTGGCCCGCGGACGGTAAAATAGATGATGTCCGCGTGTATAATTATGCTTTGAGCGACGCGGATGTTTTGGATCTTTATAAGACTACCGACCTTACCGCGCCTTTACGCGATAACGGTTCTCCTTCGGGTTTCCTTCCTTCGGGAACCACTAATACCGATATTTTTCTACTCACCAACGAAAACGCAACCTGCAAATATTCAACCTTCTCCGGAATTTCTTATGCTTCAATGACCGGAACTTTTTCAACTACCGGAGGAACTTCACATTCTACGAACGTCTCAGGGCTTTCGGATGGGAACACCTACAATTACTATGTAAGATGCAAAGACGCCTCTATCGCGGGGAACACCAATACTACGGATTATCTAATTAGTTTTTCAATCGCGACATCTTTCGGTTCCTCTTCAAGATTTACTCCGGTATCGGGTACTTTGACTACAACTGGAACGGCGGTAAATGACGGGTTTAGCATTTCTGACCTGGCAAGACTTGATTGCGGTGGGGGTACTTGCTCATCTTCAAATTCTTGGCAGGTCGGATTTGATAACGCTAATCCCGCTAATACCCAGATAAATTGGGAGTTTGATGTAAGCTCATTAGGAATAGCCGGTTCCCAAATAAGCCAGATTGATATTGAAGGCTCGGGTTGCTGGCACGGCGGATCAAGCAGGTCTTGCGATGGACTGGACCATCCGGAATTCGCAGCCGGTACCGCCCCCCAACTTCAGATGCAGATTTATAATTGGTCAACCGGAACTTATAGTAATTTTGGGGAAGGTTATGCCATATCGGCAATGGGGGCGGAAAGTCTGCCCGGATCAAATTATCAAAGATACTTCAAATCAAAAACATCGGGATTTGAAAACGGCCACATTTCGGGGACCGGGAGGATAAGGATAAGATTTAATATTTCAGGCGCGACCATTGTCGGAGCGGAGGATGTGTACGGAGTTTACGACCTCGTGCTTCTTAGTCTATGGACGGGAGGACTGGCTCCGCCTCCTCCGGGAAGTTTTTCTACCGGAGGGCTTTGGGGGTCTTATGAAAGGTATTTTAATAATTGTCTTCCTTCCGATTGCATGGGCGTGTTTGAGACCGCCCGCGTGGAGACTATTAATTTTTCCGATTTTGACGGACACCTTCAGTCGGTTATCGGTCAGCCGAATTATGCCAAGGTAAGATACCGCGGGGCTATATTTGCCCAGACCGCCGGAACTTATAATTTTAGGGTAAATGTTTATTCTACTGAAAATACCGGCTTTGAAATTGACCGCACTAGAATTTGGGATTGGGCTACAGGGGATAAACAACAATCAATATATCTTGAATCCGGGTGGCACCATATCGTGTTGTGGGTAAACGTTGAAGGGCAAACAAGTTCTCAACTTCAATTTTATTGGACTCCTCCAGGGGGGTCAGAGGCTATTGTTCCCGGTAGCGTTTTGAGCCCTCCTTCGTGGTCCAAACAGATACTATCAATCCCCGACATCTCAAAGCCGAAGGAAAATATGAATTATATTACTGCCGGTGTCGGCGCGGGAGATATTGAGCCTATTGGTCCTCTTACTATTCAAATTCCTCTGCCGGATGTGACCATATTAAACAGTGATTCATGGATTTTTTGGTCATATTCAAATTCCGACACCATTACGGTCAACGGAATTAATGTGCTCGGCATAGAGGCGACCACTCCGCATGGAATAAAAAATGGAGTTATGGCGGCCCGTCTTCCTTCCTCTCTCGTTCCTCAAACCGGCAATCAAACATTAACACTGATTTTCACTAATGCCTTTCAACCGGGATTGAGAGCAAATGGTGTCGGGGTCATAGTGCCTTATATTGATGCCGCCCAGCCAAAAGGACGGGTCTCATTAAGAGTGTTGGGCGAGCATTTTTATCATGAGGCGGGTCCGGTTTTGGTTTATCCCATAGAGCCGGGAGCGCAGGATTCGCTTAGTCCGGTATTTATATTCGGAAATGGCGAGACCGCCGAAACATGGCCGACAGGAAGGTTTCGTCCGAATTATATAGTATGGGCCGCGGGTGACGGAATCCCGCCCGATGAAATTTCGGTTCTTGATGATAATTATACCGGACCGAATGGGGCAAAAATACTTGTACCGATGGAATTTCCGTGGACTTCGGATAATCCGGCCACCTGGTATGCTTCTTACGCGAGAGAGGGGTATGAGTTTGATATTATTTCGCCAAAATATATTGATAACCAATGGTCAGGGTCCCAAGAGAATGGTCCGAATACAAGAGGATATATTCCTCCTTTGACTATTTGCGCGGAGGGCCCTCCAACTTGCGATATTCTCAATACCGCCACTTGGGTCGCTTTTCAGGGGATATCAATGAACACCGATCCTGATAGATTTCCGGGGTCAGACGACGGAGTTGATGGATCGGGTGAGTCAAATAACATGATCGGTGGAGGG
>PFCN01000002.1:29840-30012 GCA_002774705.1 Candidatus Niyogibacteria bacterium CG10_big_fil_rev_8_21_14_0_10_42_19 | reverse complement strand
ATTTAATTATCGGATTAAACGTTGATTTTAAATAACTTTATGATATAGTTTTATTTAGAAACGTATGGCGTCCATAGCTTAGTGGTAAAGCACTGCTCTGTGGAGGCAGCTATGAGGGTTCGATCCCCTCTGGACGCCCATTTGTTGACCCACAAAAAAACGCCCCCAACCT
>PFCN01000002.1:13446-29571 GCA_002774705.1 Candidatus Niyogibacteria bacterium CG10_big_fil_rev_8_21_14_0_10_42_19 | reverse complement strand
GGCTAAATTCACAAGATCTTCTTCAATCTCCTTTTCATCCCCCATAGTTATAGCGTAGGAAAAGGCGGAAACAACTCCGGCCTCAATTCTTAAATGAACGTATTTGATGTCTCCCAACTCCTCCGCGTCAGCGTTAAAACATAAACCGTAACCGGTTATTTTGTCTGATCCAACGTTCTTTTTTATTTCTATTCCGGATGTTCGTATTTTTTCCGTTTTTTCTTCATAGTGCTCGCGGGCATAAAGAATTTCGTAGCCACGCCTAGCCATGTGTCCCGAACTTTTAATTGCCTCAAAAAGATCTGCCGCGACAATTCTTTTGCCTATTTCTATTTCATTCATCGGATCCTCCTTGAGAAGATTTAAGTCAATCCATATGTACCGCTTGTTTTGGGTCGTAACGCCTTCTTTTTCCGTAAACCGCTATCCCGTAATTAATATACTTTTTACCGCTCACGCCCTTATCGTGCCATCTTTTTTCGAATTCCTCCAAAGTAAGATACACCCTCGCAACAGAAGACGGGTCTTCAAAAAATAATTTCGTTGAATTATAACCGATAACAACAGCGTAATGCCCATCTTCCCAGTTTTCTTCCCAATTAACATTTTCTTTATCTGTCCAAGCCTGGAGTAAAACAATAACGGGAGTTCTTTTGTCAATGTGTCTTTTAATGGAGCTGGCGGTCATTTTTCCGATCTTGGTCTTCAACCCATATTTTTTAAAAACTTTCCTTATTCCTTTTATAAAAGTTCCGTTTTTGTTCGTACCCGCCAAACTCATAATCTCTTTTTCCGGAACATCCGTTCCGTAATACGCCAAAACCGACTGCGCTGCTTTTGCCCCGCAATCATAAGAATGGGTTTGTCGTAGATTTGGAAAAGGCAGTATTTTCATGGTTTTGGCTCCTTTTAAAAAGGATATCTTAAGCTCGACTCTGAATGAATTAAAGCATATAGACCGCCAGATTTCAATATTTTTCCCTATAAATTTGGCTGACGAGCTAAAATTTAAACGTATAACGCGTAAACAAAAAGGGGCAGCCCGCGCTGTCCCTGATTATTTTAATTCTTTACGATGAGACCCGGAGGATATTCGGGGATGAGTTTGGGGTCTTATAAACACACAATTTACACTTATAATATTTAAGGATCTTTTTCAGATCGTTTTTTACCTTTTTAATTAAACGCCTCAATCCTTCGAGCTTGAGCTTCCTGCCTTTATGCGGGACCACGACAGCATAACTTTCTTTATATTTTAAAGAGTGAAGATAAGCCGCGTAATATCCTGATTTCGCATCAAGATAGATTGTGTCTCCGCTGTGGGTAATCATAAAAAAATCTATTCCGGGTAGATCTTTCTTTTCAAAGGACGATATGTCGTTCGCTTTTTTTAATTCTTGAAGAGCCGTCTTCAGGATGTTCTCGGAAGTCTCGCCAATCTTGTTGCCGATTTTGCCGTCATACTTATGTCTATTTTTACGCATCCAGGCCCTCCCGACCCTTCAATCTTAATTTATTAATTTGATTATAATATAATTATTCATATAATATACAGAGGGTTGTAATCGAAAAAATATTAAAAAATAATTATTTAAAATAATCAAATATGTCAAAATACGTTTTGCCGGCTTTACCATTCGAATTAAACGCCCTTGAACCATACATAGACGCGCGAACAATGCAGATCCACCACGACAAGCACCACCGGGCTTATGTTGATAAGCTTAATTTGGCGCTTGAAGACCACCCCGACCTTTCGGAAAAAACCATTGAAGATCTCCTTTCAAGCCCAGACCGTATCCCGGAGGAAATAAGACAAGCGGTCATTAATAACGGAGGAGGACACGCCAACCATAGTTTATTCTGGCAAATACTCGGACCCGAACAGGGATCGGAGCCAACGGGGGATCTTAAAGAAAAAATAAAAGATAGTTTCAGCGGTTTTGAAAAATTTAAAACCGATTTTACAAAAAACGCGGCGGATCTTTTCGGAAGCGGATGGGTTTGGCTCATTATAAAGAAAGGCGGAATATTGGAAATAATTAAAACATCAAACCAAGACAACCCTCTTTCTTTAGGTAAAACCCCCATATTAAACCTTGATCTTTGGGAGCATGCCTACTATCTTAAATATCAAAATCGCCGGACCGAATATATCAATGCCTGGTGGAGCGTCATAAATTGGGAGAAAGTTTCCGGGTTGGCGAGCCACTTCTAAAAATAGGGCCTCTTTCTGTTTTCAACGTAAAAATCCGAAAACCTAATGCGGTTCTTTAAAAGCAACCTTGACCTACTTGAAATAACCCGCTGTCTCTGATATCTTTTTATCAGAATTAAAAAAGGGAGGTGTTTCGTGCCTAAAGCCGATATCACGATCGAGATCATGTTCAACGTCAAACATCCCGATAATACTGTGATAAGGACCAATACCAAAAAAAGGGCTATCGAAGAAATATTGGATATATGGCTGCACAATCAGATGGGACGGGGCGCAGATGGCGCAAAACCGAATAAAAGATCAAATTATACTATCAAGATACGACTCGATCTTTCGGATGATACTTTTTACACCACAAGCAATACCGGCAACAAATCTTTGACTTGCGGAATAGTATTGAAAGTTCTCCTGTCTTTTAAAAATGGCAGAACAAAATTACGAGTTCAAAGCCTCGGAGATGCTTTTTAAAAAACAAAACCCTCCAACCGCGGGGACAACTTGAAACGTTGCGATAAATGCTCAAAACCCATAACCGGATGCTTCGACTTCGTAAAAGCCGGGGATTTGCTTAAAATATTAAGCAGAAAAAGGCATTCGCAAGACGTAAGAGAGTTATGCGGAACATGAGCTTTACCTTTGCTGTTTTTGGATAACAAACAACTCAATTCTTTCCTTATACAAATAAGATGGCTACCAGATCCGTCCGAATAACCGGACGGTTTTTTATTATATTTTTAACTTTTATTTTAAAATATAAGAATTACGATAAATAACGACACCTAATTAAAAAAGTATGGTAAAATAATAATATTATGAATAAAAATACAATACTTTTTATTTTAATATTAGCGCTCGTGGTTCTCGTAGGGGCCGTCGCTTATTTTGCGGTCAACAAAACTACCGAAGCGCCGGCAGTCGTTATCGACAGTTTTGATTTGTGCGTAGCGTCCGGCTACCCCGTAATGGAAAGTTACCCCCGGCAATGCCGGACTCCCGACGGGAAAAATTTAGCAGAAGATATCGGCAACGAAATTGAAAAGACGGACATGATCAAAATAGACAACCCCCGCCCGAACCAAACCGTCCAAAGCCCTCTTTTGATCGAGGGAGAGGCTCGAGGTAATTGGTATTTTGAAGCGAGTTTCCCGATTAAGCTTTTTGACGGCGACGGCAATTTGCTGGTTATTGGTATAGCCCAGGCCCAATCCGACTGGATGGCCACGGATTTCGTACCGTTTAAAGTGGAATTAAACTTTGCGCATCCTGCGACGCGAGAGGGCACTCTTGTTCTTAAAAAAAACAATCCTTCAGGTCTGCCGGAACATGCGGATGAATTAAGAGTCCCGGTGAAATTCATACAATCCCCTTCCGAAATGATGAAGGTGAAAGTTTATTTTAATAACAGCGAATTAGACCCGGAATTTTCCTGCAATAAAGTTTTCGCGGTTGAGCGGGAGGTACCCCGAACACAGACAGTAGCCAGAGCCGCTTTGAACGAACTATTGAAGGGAACGACTCAAAATGAGACAAACGAGGGGTTCTTCACGAGTTTAAACACCGGAGTTAATATCCAAAGCCTCACTATTGAGAACGGAACGGCTAAAATAGATTTTGACGACCGGCTTGAATTCCAAGTCGGTGGGTCCTGCCGAGTTTCCACTATCAGGACTCAAATAACCGAAACATTAACGCAATTCCCTACGGTAGATAATGTGATTATCTCAATAAACGGGCGCACCGAGGACATTTTACAGCCGTAATCGCGTTAAATACGGCATATCAATACTTAAGAGTGATTTTGAGGTAATCCGAAAAAGGATTGAATTGTTAACCAAATAAAAATATGGTAATATTTGCATATATTTATAATTAATAAAAAATAATATGAAAAAAATTCTTATAGCTGAAGATAACGAGGGGCTCTTAAAATCCATAGCATCTAAGCTCCGTTCGTCCGGCTACCAGACAGTAGAAGCGTTTGACGGCGAGGTGGCGTTGGAAAGGTTGCGCGAAAGCAAACCCGATCTGGTTTTGCTCGATATTGTGATGCCTAAATACAGCGGGTTTGATGTTTTAGAAGTAATGCATTCCGACTCCTCTCTTTCGGATATTCCTGTTATTATCATCTCAAACTCGGGACAAGAAGTTGAGATAGACAGGGCAAAAAAATTAGGCGCCAAAGACTTTCTGATAAAGCCCGAATTTACTCCGGATGAAGTTTTACAAAAAATAAAAGACAACCTGAAAGATTAATGCCGGAAAAACAAAAAATGGCGCAAAAAAAGATCCTAGTGATAGACGATGACCAATTTCTCTTAGACATCATTAAAAGAAAACTTGTTGAGGCGGGATTCGCCGTGAACTCATGCCTGGAGGCAGAAAAGGCTTTCGACATTTTACGAAATGACCATCCGGATATAATCCTGCTTGATCTTATTCTACCTGGAATGGACGGCTTTGAATTTATGCGCATTAAAAATAACGACCCTCGGCTTGCCGATATTCCGGTTATAGTCATTTCAAATCTGGGACAACAAAGCGATATCGACCATGCTATGGAACTTGGCGCAAAAGATTATATAATTAAAGCCAATTATACTCCGTCTGAATTCATCAATAAAATAAATGAGGTGGCGAATAAAGAGAAATTAAAAATACCTAAACCCTAACGATATATTGATCTTAAATTTAAAAATTTAGCCATCAGAAATTGATCCTCGCCTGTGACAAATCCTCCCAATTATACTTACGCAGGACATATAACTCTGAGCAAAAAAATCAATCAAAAATTAAAATTTACTCTTATTTAATTTTGTGATTACGGAGCTTCCTTTTAAATAAAAGCGCAGTTTCCGTAATGCCCAAAATCGTCCGGCATAATCAATGCCTACACGCCTGGAACAAGCTATGTTCTTCGGAAAAATTTTTTCATTCCGGTCTTCAAACCAAATTTTTGGCGATTTGCCGACGTCTTCTCCGTAAAAATCCTTATCAAACCCGAAATAACGGCATAATTTACCCGGACCCGACGCCTCCCCCGCCCTTCCTTCTGTTTCAACAGCTCGTATCAAAAAACACTCGGGGTGGTCTTTTTTACCGGTGACTATATTTAATTGCCAATACATCCCGTAGACAAGATAAATATAAACATAACCGCCGCGCAAAAATTCGGCCTTGTTCCGCGGGGTTATTTTGCCTTTATAGGCATGCGACGCCCGGTCATGAGGACCAACATACGCCTCAACCTCAACCACGCGCCCTTCTTTTATTTTCCCGGACCGGTCAGAGGCAACCAAATATTTACCCAATATACTCCTGGAAACTTCAACCGCGGAACGTTCAAAAAAATATCGTGGGATCCTCCTCCTTTTCATATTTATAACAATATACATTAAATATAGAAACTTTAAAAATAAACCGCCCCCCCATGAAACCCCCGCGGACTTATATTCACGATACCAGCGAAAACAAAAAAGCGTTGACTTCTTCAAAACTTTCCTCTACGATTACTGATATGCCAATATTAAGATCAGCCAAAAAAGCCTTGCGACAATCAAAACGCAAACAAGCCCGCAACCTTAAACGAAAAAATGAATTAAAAAATAAGGTAAAAGAAATAAACAAACTTATGCAAGCGGGTAAAACAGAAGAAGCTTTTAAACTTATACCTCTCGCATACAAAGCTCTCGACAAGGCGGCCCAAAAAGGAGTTATAAAAAAAAATACCGCCTCGCGAAAAAAATCCCGCCTGGCAATAGCGATAAACAAAAATAAAAAATAGATCTAAAATTTATCCCAAATCTGCCTCGACATCGCCTTTGCGGCGTTTTAGTTTTGCCGGTTAATCCTCAAGACTACAAAGATAACAAGAATAACTCTAACCCCCCCGACAGCTCAACGTTTTTAAGCCGAGAATCCACCCAGAGAGACATTAATTTTTCAAAAGCATTCTTAAGCTCTTTATCGCTATAATTCTTTAAAAAAGAACTGCATTTTTTAACAACATAAGGATGAAGTCCCGTCCTTTCCGAAATTTTGGATCCGTCCTTCAAACCGGATATCGTAATCAGATTCTTATATTGCCTATAAATTTTCCAAAATATCTCTTCATCGGCAATGCCCGAATAAAGGGCTTTATGAAATAAAAAAAATGAAAGTCTCCTGTCACGCGCGCCTACGGCATCGGTTAGCGCGAATGCATTAAAAACTTCCGCAGGTCGGAGATTTTTTTTGAGATCATATCTGTTAATTTTTATATCCAGCTTACCAAGCGACTTTAAATCTTTTGCCGATAAGTCCCGCTCCTGGAAAATAACCGTTGATCCCGACACATCCCTTCTTCTTAATAAAATATCAACGGCGGATTTCCCGGTCTTTTTATTGAAAAGAACGTCCTTGGCGATAATCAGTCTTTTCCGCTCGAACATTCCCTCTGTCACTATTAAATTTTCAAAACTTTCCGCTAAAAAATTATCGTCGTCAATTTTAAAAACAGCGCCCATGGTGCCGCCTTTTTTTAAAAAAGCCTCGATAATACCCCGGATCTTCGCGTGTATGGAGACGGAGTCAGACCCGTATAAAAGATAAATCATTTTTCAAGTTAACCTGAAGAATCTTTACCAAGAATATTTTTAACTTTACTGACTATTTCTGAAGGAGTAAAATTTGCTTTGATCAAAAAAGATGCCGCGCCCATATTTATGGCTTTGTCTATTTCGTCTTTCTGCCCCAGATTTGAAAGAATCATTACCGGAATACCCGCGGTATTGGGATTTTCCTTTAATATTTTAAGAACTTCATACCCATCCATGCCCGGCAAAACCAGATCAAGCATAATAAGATCCGGTTTTAAAGTGCTGATATTTTCAAGGGCTTCCGCTCCGGAAATAACATTAACTACATTAAATCCTTCCCGAATAAGGCGGTTCACTAAAAGATCACGGAGAAATTTATCGTCTTCAACGACCAAAATATTATTTTTACCTCCGATTGCCGTATTATCACTCATAATCAACTAAATTAATAATATAAGTAATTATATTAAAACTGCCATAAAACCACAATGTTCCATGTTCTCCCAGCGTTAGAACGACTTTAAACCACCCCAGTCCGGTCCGGCTTTGAATTCAACCGGTAGAGTCATCTTATCGCCGCATATATTCTCAAGTATCGGCTTAAACGCCTCGCGCGCATCAAGGATTGCGTCTTTATCGGCCTCAAAAAGTAATTCATCGTGTATCTGCAAAATCAATTTTATTTTCTTATTAAGGCGGGGATCGTTCTTCAAAAATTCCCCGATCTTTATCATTGCCAATTTTATAATATCCGCCTCGCTTCCCTGAATGGGGGCGTTTATCGCCATGCGTTCAGCCTCTCGCCGGGTTTCTTGATATGCCGAAACTATCTCGGGCAGATATCTTTTGCGTCCAAATATGGTTTCGACATATCCCTTAAGACGGGCGTCCATTTTAACTTGTTCAAAAAAATAGGCGAGCCCCGAAAAATTATCAAAATATTCTTTCAAAAAATTTCTTGCTTCTTCTTTTGAGACCCCCAGGTTCTCGGCAAGGGAGTTTACCCCCATACCATAAAGAATGCCGAAATTTATCACCTTGGCATGCCGGCGCATTTTTGAAGTCACCTCATCTTCTTTCACATTAAAAACTCCGGCGGCTGTGGCCGTATGGATATCCTTGCCTTCCTTAAAAATAGAAAGCATTTTTTTATCTTTCGATAAATAAGCCGCGATGCGCAGTTGGATTTGGGAATAATCGCAGGCAAAAAAGACCCTGTCTTTTTGCGCCCGAAAAGCTTCGCGTATCTCTCCTCCCAAATCTCCTCGGTTGGGTATTTGTTGTACATTGGGCTCAGAGGAAGACATGCGCCCGGTTACCGTTCCGGTCTGGTTAAAGGTCGTATGAATTTTATTATTGCCGTCCGCAAGCTTCGGAAGAACTTCGATGTAGGTCGAAAGAAGTTTGGCAAACTCGCGGTATTTTAAAATATTATCGATTATCGGGTGCGTATTTTTAAGTTTAAAAAGCTCCGAAAATCGGGTGGATCGCCAGCCGGTTTCCGTTTTTTTTATTCCTTTGATAGGCAGCTGCATTTTTTCAAAAAGCACCCGCGAAAGTTCTTTCGGCGAATTAACATTAAAAATCTCGCCCGCAAATTCGTGTATTTTTTTCTCTATGCCCCGTATCTCTTTTGTATATTTTTTTTCAAGAATCTCAAGTTTTTTAACATCGATTAAGACTCCCGCGTTTTCCATATCAAAAAGAACGCCCACGAGAGGCATTTCTATGTCGCGATAAACCTCTTTAAGATTTTTCTCCGAGATATCGCTCAAAAGTTTATTAAAAATTTCTGGCATTTTGGAAAAAGACCCGGGCGCGGAGGCATCTGTTGATAAAACGACGGAGACCATCATTTCAAATGACGGATCGGTGCGATGGGGATTTAAAACCCAAAACATTATCTTGAGATCATCTTCAAACACCGGCTTTATGCCAAAAGGGCATAAAAAATGCCAAATTTGCTTTATATGAAAGGCGCAATTCGTTTTTCCGAGGAATATTTTTTTAAGTTCTTCTTTTTGAGTCGGGATATCTTTTTTATCGCACGCTACAACCACCCCACCAGAGGTTACGGCGTACAAAACATCCTCAAACACGGACCAAAAAATGACGGGTGATGTTTTTATGAGATCGTTTGCTTCGGAAGAAAAAAGGTCGAGAGTTTTTATCGTCGACGTTTCTATTCTTTTTGGCTCATTATCGGGAATGCGCTTGACCAGACTAAAAAACCCGAACCTTTTAAAAGAGACCGCAACATCGTTTTTATCAAAATTCTGCCAGTACATTTCTTCAAGAGAAAAACTTATAGGAACGTTCTTTTTTATAGACGCGAGCTCTTTTGAAAAAAGAGCGTCCTCGCTTTTTTCTCCCAGTATCCTTATTATTCTTTCTTTTATACCGGCCTTAAGCATCTTATTCGGGGCTTTTTTTGCCGTCTCCAATATTTTTTCCACTCTCCCAAAATTTATTATAAGATCGCATGCGGTTTTTTCACCAATGCCGGCGACTCCCGGTATATTATCCGAAGGGTCGCCTTTCAAGCCCTTGTAATCCGTAACAAGTTCAGGCCCGAAGCCGTATCTTTCAATCACTTTTTTCTCATCGTAAAACACCGTATCTTCAATGCCTTTGCGTAGGGTGTAAACGCGCACCTTTTTCCCTTTTACGAGTTGGAGAGCGTCAAGGTCTCCGGACGCAATTACTATATTCAAATTCTTTTCTTTTTTCAGATGCTCAACGAGCGTTCCGATAATATCGTCGGCTTCGTAAGTCTCCTTGTCATATGCCGGTATATCGAAAGCTTTTAGTATCTCGCGCGACCCTTCAAATTGAGGAGCCAGCGCCCTATCGACTTCTTTTCGGTGAGACTTATATTTGTCATAAATAAGGTGCCTAAACGTCGGGGCTTTAAGATCATAGGCCGCGGCGATATAATCCGGCTTAATGTCTCTTATGATTTTTAAAAGCATGACTGAAAAACCATAGATCGCTCCGGTCGGCTCTCCCGCAGGAGAAACAAATTGAGGCAAAGCATGAAAGGCCCGGTGGAGTATGGCGTGGGCATCAAGCAATACGAGTGTTTTACTTTTTTCTTTTTTTATTTTTGATATTGGTTTTGCCATTTCCTTTAATAACAAAAAAATTAAGCATGCGTTTTTCTTTGGGTTTTATTTCAAATTTGATTTCTATCCGGGGAGAAGGCATTATTTTTTTTATCCGGTCGGCCCATTCGACCAAAATGATCTTTTTAGAATCACGCACCCAATCTGACCAGCCGAGAGGCCGGGACTCTCCGGCATTTTTTAGACGATATGCGTCAATATGAGAAAAAGTTTTGAACTTAGATCTTAAAATTTTAAAATTTTTAACCAAAACAAATGTCGGACTTTTAACGGAATTTTTAATGCCGAGCCCTTCGGCAAATCCTTGGGCGAAAACGGTTTTACCGCTTCCGAGATCTCCGACGAGACCCACGATTACCGCGCCATCCCATGGTCCGGACCGCAGGATCTCTTTTGATAAAATACGAGCTATTTTTCTGGTCTCCCGATGGTTTTGAGAACTTAGCTTGAATAATTCCATAACAGAATGGTAACACGCGCAAATTAAAATCTAAAGTTCAGGATCTAAATTTCAAATTAAACCCGAACCACGAAATAAATAAAATTTAGTTTTAAACTTAAAAAAAGGGGGCTGATGTTTCCACCAGCCCCCACACAACAACACCCTTATGGGTCATACCCTCCGAGATCTTCGGCGCGCTCCTCGCGCGCGTCAAGCTTGTCCATCCTGGACTTTAACTTTCCGAGCTTGAGCTTTATTCGCTCGCGCTCGGAGAGTTTGGAAGACTCCTCCTCTTCGAACTGCCAATCGGGAGGTTCTTCTATTTGCGGAGCCCGAGAATACTTGACCCGAGCATCCGTGACTAAGGACGCCCCCCAGTCACGAGAGTTAAACACAATCTCCTTTTTCCCGTTATACCGAGAATAAGAGGAGACGTATGTCCATCTCTCGATGGAGCTTTCCAATCCCCGGGTGGTCCTCGCTCTTGCCGAGAACCAAACTCGAGAATCATAAACCGGAGGAGTCATTTCCAAAGACGACCCCGACTCAAGAAACCCCAGCGAGATTATCTGTTGGTATGGCCCCTCTCCGTAGGTCATTATGACCTCCACCCGGACCGGGGTCTCATTCCGAACAATTACCCGCCTAACAATCGGTGCGCTCCCGTAAACAACAGGAGATGGCCGAGGCGCAACCTCATAGTACTGCGGTGCTTGCGGCCTCGTTATCGAATTGATAATAGCGAGACCGCCAATCACTGCGGCCACAGTGAGCAGTCCATTGCCACGACGATGATAACCACCGTAGCCGTGCCCGGACTTGTAAGTGTGGACGGAATGATACCCTCCGCCCGGAAGCTTGCGCGAGACGTGCTCGCTACGTGAATAAAAACCCCTGCCCGCCTCGGCAACGAAAACCGTTCCGATGACGAGCACAATCGACAACAACAAAACAATAATCTTCCTCATCTCTCTCTCCTTTTCAAGTTTGAGTGTTATATAAAAATCAACGAACTAAATAACTTATTGGTCAGTATTATATCAATTATAAAATAAAAAGTCAATATCAAAAAATGGCCTATTTAAAGCCATTTCTCACTTAAAAATGATACTTTTTTTTATATTAAATCGGCAGATCATCAAGGTCCGCCTTCAACTCAAAATCCTCTTTCAAAAGCTCTTGAAAGATGGTCTCGTCTTCTTCTTTTTTAATTTCTTTAGGGTCTTTATTCTCCGACATATTATTTAACTTTACCCTCTTTTATAAGTTCCGCAATATTTGTCGGCACATTCTCATAGTGATCGAATTCCATAGTATAAGAAGCTCGGCCTTCGGTAAGAGAACGAAGCGTGGTGATATACCCGAACATTTCTCCCAAAGGAACTTTGGCGTCTATTACTTTCATATTGTAACGACTCTCCATGTTCTCGATACGCGCGCGCATGGAAGAAAGGTCCCCCGAAACGTCCCCGAGAAAATTCTCAGGCGTGACCACTTCAACTTTCATGATTGGCTCAAGAACAATCATCTTTGCCCGTCTGGCCGCCTCCTGTAAAGCGATGGATCCCGCGATTTTAAATGCTCCTTCTGAGGAGTCCACATCATGGAACGACCCGTCATAAAGAGTTACTTTGGTATCAACAATAGGATAACCCGCGTATACTCCTCGCTCCATGGCTTCGCGCACTCCTTTTTCAACGGCCGGAATAAACTCCTTAGGGATTGCTCCTCCTTTGATGGCGTCGATAAATTCATTCCCCTTGCCGCGTTCTTGGGGTTCTACCCTTAAACGGACGTGTCCGTATTGCCCTCGTCCTCCGGACTGGCGGATGTATTTACCTTCGGCCTCAGCTTCATTTTGAATAGTTTCTCGATAAGCCACTTGCGGTTTCCCGACATTTGCCTCAACTTTAAATTCACGGCGCATCCGATCAACAATAATATCCAGATGGAGCTCCCCCATTCCCGATATAATAGTCTCCAAAGTTTCGGGGTCGGTCTTGATACGAAAAGTGGGATCTTCCTCCGACAGACGTTTAAGGGCAAGACCCATTTTTTCCTGGTCCGCTTTGGTCTTCGGTTCAATCCTAAGAGATACCATCGGTTCGGGAAAATCTATCTTTTCCAAAAGTATCGGATGCTCCGGGTCGCAAAGAGTATCTCCAGTCTTGGTATTTTTAAGACCGACTATCGCGCCAATCTCCCCCGCGCGGATCTCCTGTAACTCTTCCCGGGAGTTGGCGTGAATCCTCAAAATTCGGCCAACCCGCTCTTTCTGGCCAGAGGTTACGTTAAGGACGTAAGACCCCGCTTTTAAAGTGCCTGAATATACGCGAAAAAAGGTGAGTTGCCCCACATAAATATCGGTTTGAAGTTTAAACGCAAGCGAAGAAAAAGGGGCCTCGTCAATTGCTTCCCTGGTCTCGGGCTTTTCGGTCTCCGGCTCAAGGCCGTTCACTGGAGGAAGATCAACCGGTGAAGGAAGGTAATCGACTACGCCATCGAGCATTATCTGCACTCCTTTATTTTTAAGGGCGGATCCGCAAAAAATAGGCACAAGATGCCCGGCGAGCGTTGCTGTTCTTAAAGCTTTTCTTAATTCCTCAACGCTAACTTCATTGCCGTCAAGATATTTTTCCGCCAAAACATCGTCTGTCTCAACTATTTTTTCCACCATTTTATTTCTCCAACCGGCAGCACTCTCTTTAAGAGAATCGGGGATTTCCTCGAGTACCAATTTTTCTCCATGGTCACCCATAAATTTTATCGCCTTCATTCGCAATAAATCAATTATTCCTTCATGCTGCTGTTCGTGGCCAATGGGAATTGTTACGGGAATGGCATTAGGAGTAAGGCGTTCGTAAATTGAAGCAAGAGATTTATCAAAAGACGCGCCCATACGATCAAGTTTGTTTATCATACAAATTCGGGGAACTTTGAACTTATCGGCCTGGCGCCAAACCGTCTCGGATTGCGGTTCTACGCCGGCAACGCCATCAAAGACAACAACCGCTCCGTCAAGAACCCGAAGCGAACGCTGGACCTCTACCGTAAAATCAATGTGTCCGGGAGTATCAATAATATTTATCCGAAATTCTTTATCTTTGGTTCTTTGTTCCTCCGGGAGATAAGTCGGCCTCCAAAAAGTAGTGGTCGCCGCCGCCGTGATCGTAATACCGCGTTCCTTCTCCTGTTCCATCCAATCCATAATCGCCGCGCCTTCATGCACTTCACCTATTTTATGAGAAATCCCGGTATAAAAAAGTATCCGCTCAGAGACCGTGGTCTTTCCGGCGTCTATATGAGCTATAATCCCGATATTTCTGGTTCGTTCAATAGGATATTCCCTGGACATGTAGTTCCAAATTTTTTATTTAAGATAAATTACCAAGCAAAATGAGCAAACGCCCGGTTGGCTTCAGCCATACGGTGAGTGTCTTCTTTCTTTTTATAAGCCGCGCCCTCTTTTTTGGATGCCGCTATTAATTCGTTTGCCAATTTTTCCGACATTTTTTTGCCTTTAGTCGCGAGAGTGGCCAATACAAGCCAACGAACGGCGAGCGCCAATTTTCGCTGATCACGGACTTCGCGCGGAACCTGATAGTTGGCTCCTCCGACTCTTCGTGAACGAACCTCTATCTGCGGAGAAATATTCTCGATCGCTTTTTCGAGGACCTCCAAAGGATTTTCCGTTTTTATTTTTTTCTTTATTTCCAAAAGCGCGTCATAAACGACTTTCCGAGCAATGGATTTTTTGCCGTCTTGCATTATCTGGTTAGTGATCTTCTCAACCAGAAGAGAATTATAAGTAGGATCGGGTTTGACCCCATATTTTATTTTAACCGGTCTTCTCATGATGTTTCTTTTTTAGGCCTCTTGGCTCCATATTTTGACCTCTGTTGTTTACGTCCGACAACGCCGGTCGAATCCAAAACTCCGCGGACAATATGATAACGAACACCCGGAAGGTCTTTAACCCTTCCTCCACGGATAAGCACTATGGAGTGTTCTTGGAGATTATGTCCTTCCCCCGGAATATACGCGGTGACCTCCATTCCATTGGTGAGACGGACTCTGGCGACCTTACGAAGAGCGGAGTTGGGTTTTTTAGGAGTAACTGTTTTGACCTGAAGACAAACCCCCCGTTTAAAAGGCGAGGAATAACTGGTCGGACGATTCTCAAGAACGTTAAAACCGCGCAGCATCGCCGGCGTCTTTTGCTTTTTCTCAACTTTCTTTCTCGATTTTTTTATTAATTGATTTATCGTAGGCATATTCAACCAAAAACAACCCTAATTAGGTTATTCAATATACAAAAAAGAATATCAATAATTACGACTCTGGTCAAGGCTAAATCCCGCTATGTAAAGGTGAAATAGAAATGTCCTACTTTGGGAGATTTAGAAATGTCCTACTTGGACACTTTAGTTAATTTTTTAAGATACTCTATATTGCTAATTTGGCGCCATGGATGGTTGGCTGGCGGTATGTGGGCGGTAGATCTGGGGATAACCCATTGTAAGTTGTTCTTGGAGCTGTTTATCTTCTTCGGTTTTTCCGGCAATAGTTTGTAATTAAGATATTTGCCTCGGAGCCGGAAACGGATCGCCTGGCCGATCTGTTCTTCGACGATAACGATATCTTGCTTGTAGATCGTTGTCGGCTGTATTTTTCCCAGCTGATAGCAGTTTTTCTTGTGGCTGACAGTGAAATCATTTCCGACCACTCGCCGATACTGGCGCGAGAATACCTGATCCAGTTTATTTTTTTCCTGCTCATTTAATTTTTTATGCAGATCGGCCTTGCTTCTGGGTTCGACCATGAACTTGGCATTGAACTTTGGCAGAAACACTTTCTCTAAAAATTCATTGGCCTCTTTGATGGTGGAAATGCCGTTTAGCCGCAATTCCTTGATTAGCCGGTCCTGGAGCGTCTTAAACAGCTTTTCTACACGGCCTTTGGCCTGCGGGCTATGGGCGTGGATGATGCCGATATTCAATTCTTTCATGGCTCGTTCGAATTGAGTCAGAGTATCCGGATTCTCCTTGGCTAACTTGTGATTCATCGAATAAGTGCTGAATTTATCGACGTAGATCGAGTTTGGCTTGCCGTAGTGTTCGATGTAGCCTCGCCAGAAGTTAAACGTAGGCTCGACACCCTCATGTTCATCGAATCGAGCACGGACATTGCTATCCGCGTCATCAATCGAGGCCAGGAGACAGACTTCTCCGCCCCGGTCTTCAAACCAATGGTCGTAGGAGCCGTCGTATTGGATCATCTCGCCCTTACAGGCTTTTCTTTGACGCCATTCCCGATGGGTTTCTTTTTTCTTTGCCTCGGGCGTCCAGATCCCTTCCTTTATCATAATGGAGCGGACAGTACTCTTATCTCGATTGATCTTGTGGCGTTCAGCCAGCTTCTCCGTGGCTAGTAGCGGTCCAAAGTCAGAATAATGTTCGCGGATCAGATCGGCTATCTTGCTCTTCTCATTATCCGGTATCCGGCGATTGCTCGGTTTACCCCTATTACCATGGATCAAACCCTTGATCCCGTCATGGTCGACCTTTCTTTTTAACCGCCTGACATGGCGGACGGTCAGACCCAGCATTTCCGCGGCTTCGCTGCCGTTCAATTCCTTACCCATTACTTTCTTGATAATATCGTACTTTTTTATCTCGGTTAGAGACATAGTTATGTTCATATCCATGTGATCTTTATGTTCGGTTAATTAAAACAACCAAACACTTTATCACAATAGGTAGGACA
>PFCN01000002.1:728-13434 GCA_002774705.1 Candidatus Niyogibacteria bacterium CG10_big_fil_rev_8_21_14_0_10_42_19 | reverse complement strand
TGTTCGGTTAATTAAAACAACCAAACACTTTATCACAATAGGTAGGACATTTCTATTTCTTCCTAGTAGGACATTATCATAAAATTTTTACAAGCTTCGAGATTTTTTTTGCTTTGGTTAAACCTGTTTTTATTCCGGTGTAACCGGAATATTGTTTGGAAAATTATCTTTACTTTAAGCCTATTTTGGGCTATATTTAAATAATGCCTTTTCAGTTTAAGCATGAAAAATTCGAAGGACCCTTGGAAGTTCTTCTGAATATGATTGAGGAAAGAAAACTTTCGGTTTCCGAAATATCTTTGTCTCAAATCGCCGATCAGTATTTTTCTTATATAAGGTCGCTTGAAAATTTTCCGAAGATAGAAGTTGCGAATTTTTTAGTGGTCGCCGCAACCCTGATGCTTATCAAATCAAGGTCGCTTATCCCGACTCTTGACCTGTCGGACGAGGAGGAAGAAAGCATTCAGGACCTTGAACATCGCCTTAATCTTCTTAAGACATTTAGAATTCTTTCCAAGAACATCGATCGGCTTGCGTCAAATCGTAATTTTATGTACTCTCGGCATTATCTTGCCGGATTTTCTTCAGGATTTTACCCTCCGGAAAAGTTTAAAATAAAGGACGTAATCCGCAGTATGCACCAGGTCTTAGACAAGATTCCGAAAATAGAATCTCTACCCGAAAAGGTTATTTTAAAAGCGATATCGATTGAGGAAAGAATGATGGACCTTGTCAGCCGCATTACCGCGGACCATTCCGGGTATTTTCATAAGATTACTAAAGGCAACAAAGAAGACTTGATAATAAGTTTTCTCGCGGTGCTTGAGTTGTTGAAGCAGGGGCTGGTGTTGGTTAATCAAAAAAATATTTTCGGAGATATCGAAATAACAAGTCTTCCGAAAAGCCCTGAAGCTTCGGAGTTAATAAAATAAAAAATGAAACTTTCATCCGTCCTGGAATCTTTATTGTTTGTGCTTGGCGAATCGGTAACGATAGCGCGCCTTTCGCATATTACCGGAAAACCCGAAAATGAGGTAAAAGAAGCGCTGGGAGAGCTTGAAAACGATCTTAAGGGACGCGGGATATGCCTTCTTCTCAAAGAGGACGTCGTGGGATTGGTAAGCGCTCCGGAAAACGCCGGGACGGTAGAGAAGGTGATTAAAGAAGAGATATCGAGCGAGCTTACCAAGGCATCTTTGGAAACTTTGGCGATTGTTGTATATAAGGGTCCGGTTTCAAGAATGGAAATCGATTATATTCGTGGGGTCAACTCTTCTTTTATTTTAAGAAACCTTATGATGCGCGGACTTGTGGAGAGAAATTTAAATCCGCAGGACGCGAGGATATTTATTTATCGTCCGTCATCCGATCTGTACAAGATGCTGGGTATCACCAAGATTGAGGATCTTCCGCAATGGACCGAATTTAAAGAAAGAACGGAAGATTTTTTAAGCAGATTTATTAATGAAGACGAACAATAATATGAGGCCCGTCTTTATCACGCTGGGGATCACTCTTTTGATAGGCGCCTCTGTCCGGATCATAGCTCCTTCAAATTACGTTTCAAAAACATCCGCCTTTATTCAAGAGGAGGCCGGCGAGACGATTTTTCCGGAAGTTGAAATTGAGGCGGTCTCTGCCATTGTTGTCGAATACCCGAGCATGAGGCGCATTTACCAGAAAGACCCCGGGATCAAGCGCCCGCTCGCGAGCATTACAAAATTAATGACCGCTTTGTCGTATCGTGAATTAATCGGTAAACAAGATTCAATCTCTTTTCCTGTTCGTATCGCCCTTGATGATATTGAGGTAGAAGGCGATTCGGGATTTTTGGCTGGAGAGGAATTTTTAGCCGATGATTTATCGGATATTATGCTTTTGAATTCCTCAAACGATGCGGCGCATGCTTTAGCTTCATCTGTCGGAAGATACTTTTTATCGGACCATTTATCATCCCAAGGAGAGGCGCGTGGCGAGGATCCGCGTTCCGTATTTTTGGAAGAGATGAATAGGAGGTCTGGCCTGCTTGGTCTTGAGAATACTTTTTTTATGAGTGAGTCGGGGCTTGATATTTCGGAAACCGAGTCGGGCGCCTATGGAACGGCATGGGACGTGGCAAAGCTTACCGCTTATATCATGAGTCATTATCCGGATTTGGTCAGAATAACGGTGTCCGAAGAGATAGAGGTAGCGTCTTTATCCGGCAGAACCCGAAGTTATAAAAATACGAATCTGCTGGCCGGCGCCATGCCCGGGCTTATCGCGTCAAAGACCGGTTTTTCCAATCTTGCCGGAGGAAATCTTGTGATTGTATCCGATGTTGGTTTTCAAAAACCTGTTATTATAGTGGTATTGGGGTCTTCTCTTGCGGGAAGATTTAACGACGTTCATAAGCTTTATCTTGCGACGAAGCAATACTATCAATAAAAAAGCATGATACTTAATGTATTAAAAGTTTTTGGTCTTTCCGCCGCTTCCTTTTTTATAGGAGTATTTTTTACTCCTCTTCTTACGCATTATTTATATAAGTATAAGATGTGGCGAAAGGAGGTCCGTAAATTTACGCCTGACGGCGAAAAGACCACGGTTCTTGAAAGTATCCGCGGGACCGAGGAACGGACCGTTCCGAGAATGGGGGGTATTTTGATATGGGGGGTAGTTCTTCTCGTAAGTTCTCTCTTATGGATGTTGAGTTTTATTTTCCCAAGGTCTTTTATTTTTGATAAGCTCGATTTTTTAAGCCGGGAGCAGACGTGGCTTCCTCTTTTTACGCTCGTGGCCGCGTCCATCGTGGGATTTTTTGACGATATTTTTCAGATTTACGGTAAAGGAAAATATATCGCCGGAGGCGTGCGTTTTACCAGAAGACTTCTTTTAATCGTTGTTATAGCCCTTGTGGGGGCTTTTTGGTTCTATATTAAACTTGAGAAGACCTCCATATTCATTCCATTCGTGGGAAGCATCGATATAGGAATTCTTTTCCCGCTTTTTTTTGTTCTTGTAGTCGTGGCAACTTTTTCGGGAGGGGTAATCGATGGGCTTGACGGTCTTGCCGCGGGCACCCTGGCCTCCGCTTTTTCGGCTTACGCGGGGATAGCTTTTTTCCAGGATCAGATCGATTTGGCCGCTTTTTGCGGAGTAGTCATCGGAGCGCTCCTTGCTTTCTTGTGGTTCAATATACCGCCGGCTAGATTTTTTATGGGGGAGACGGGTATTATGGGATTGACGACCGCGCTTGCCGTTATTGCTTTTCTTACCGATGCCGCGATCATGCTTCCTATAATAGCTCTTCCTATCGCGGTTACCGCTCTTTCGTCGGCCTTACAGCTTTTTTGGAAAAGATTTTTCGGCAGAAAGCTTTTTTTGGTAGCGCCCATTCATCATTATTTTGAGGCGCGTGGCTGGCCGCATTATAAAATAACCATGCGTTTTTGGATTATCGGGATCGTGTCCGCGATAGTCGGCATGGTTATCGTCCTGATCGGACGCGTTTAAGTTATTATATTTTTCCGTTCAAAAAGTATTCCATGCTCTCCGGCGCCCGCTTCCGCTTAATTTATAATTTATGTTCCCGCGTCATCGTAAAAAATATAAAAATAAAGAAATATCCCCCGATGAGATATTTTTAGACTCAAGGAATATACCCGAGTTTGATGTTGAAAGCATGGAGGGGCACCTTGAAGTTTTGTTATCGGGGAGAGTTGCTTTTACCGTTTATGCCGCGTATTTCATACTCGCGGTAATTTTTATTTCTCAACTATTCAATCTCCAAGTCGTAAAGGCCGGACATTTCAGAGAGCGCGCCTATCTTAACCGCCTTGAATTGCGCTCTCTTATTCCCGAGCGAGGGCTTATTTTGGATCGTAATGGCGTTGAGCTTGCGTGGAATGAACCGACTTTTCAGGTAGTTATTAATCCGGATGGGGATAACGAAGCGGTTGTTGCCGACAATGTGCGCTGGGAGGAGGCGGAAGCTTTGCTTAAAGACATGCCCGATCTTCCTTTGAGAATAGAGCCCGTTCCGGTAAGGCGCTATACGAGTTTGGGAGGATTTGCCCATCTTTTGGGTTATGTCGGATATCCCGAAGACCAATCATATTTGGAATACGAACTCGAAGAAGGATCAAAAATCCGGCTTTATCCTAGAATAAAGATCGGAAAAACCGGACTTGAGCAAAAGTTTGAAAAAAAACTTTCGGGGATACTGGGGGCTCATATCGCGGAAGTAAATTCCAAAGGAAAAATTGTTTCCGAGAGCAAGAAAAAAGATCCGGAGCCGGGAGCGCCTTTGCAATTGACGATAGATTCGGGGATGCAGTCCGTTTTATACAATTCCATTTCGGGCGTGGTGAATGATAAAGGATTCAGAGGGGGAGCGGGAGTCGTACTTGATGTAAAAACCGGAGACGTTCTTGCTATGACCAGTTTTCCGGAACTAAATTCCAATGATTTTTCAAAAGGAATTTCCAGCGAGGAATTTTCAAAAATATTGAACGACAAAAAAAATCCCTTTTTCTTCAGAGCCCTTGAAGGTCTTTATTCTCCCGGCTCGGTCATCAAACCTCTTATCGCGCTTGCCGCTTTAAACGAAGGGGTTATAAAACCCGAGAAACAGATATTCAGCGCGGGGAGCATATCTTTGCCCAATCCTTACTTTCCGGGTCAGGCAAGCGTTTTTCCCGACTGGAAAGCGCACGGCTGGGTGGACTTGAGAAGAGCGCTCGCCGTTTCTTCAAACGTATTTTTTTATGAAATAGGCGGAGGATTCCAAGATCAGCCCGGGCTTGGGGCTGATCGCATACGAATGTATGAAGAAGCGTTTGGCTTGGGCAGGGTGACGGGGGTCGGGCTTTCTGAAGCTTCGGGGTTCATACCGAGCCCGGAGTGGAAAAAAGAAAATGTTAAGAACGATCCCATTTGGAGGATCGGAGATACGTACAATTTCAGCATAGGTCAGGGCGCGACGCAGGTTACGCCGATACAAATGGCAAGAGTCATCGCGGCAATCGCGGCTGACGGAAAAATTTTAAAATTGAATATCATTGATGGTAGCAGATCATATATAGAAAACGAGATTGATATAGACGCGGAATATTTTAATGTCGTAAAAGAAGGACTTCGGATGGCCGTAGCCGAGGGTACGGCCCAAGCTTTATCCGGACTGAAAGTAAAAGTTGCCGGTAAAACCGGGACAGCCGAGATAGGCGACGGAAGAGTTAATTCATGGTTCATTGGTTTTTTGCCTTATGAGAATCCGACCATCGCGGTTGCTGTTGTCCTTGAATCTGGAGATATTCATAATCTTATCGGAGCGCCTTTTGCGTCCAGACAGTTCGTTGAGTGGACGATCGCGAACAGACCGGAAATGGTAGGTTTGTAATTTAGCGATTAAGTAATTTGGTGATTAAGCAATTTTCCAACTCTACCGCTCAATGATCCGGTTATTTTATAAAAAGTTTTCCACATTATTAAAGTCTCGCGCCAGTTGACAGTGTTCCCGCTTTATTTATACTAAAACAATTATTCGCCGCTACCCGTCGGGATTTACGCCCATCATTCCCGGGTCAGAGGTTTTATTATTGATTATGACCGCGATTCATTCTAAAAACGAAAACGATCAAGAGTATCTTTCTAAAGAAGGATTTGAGCGTCTTAAGGGCGAGTTGAAACACTTAAAGACCGTAAAAAGGCGCGAAATCGCGGCTAGTCTGGAATACGCCAGAAGCCTTGGGGACTTATCCGAAAATTCCGAATATCATGAGGCAAAGTCCACTCAGGAGTCGACCGAAGCCAGGGTAGTCGAACTTGAAGCGATCTTGTCGCGCGCGGTTTTGATCACTCATAAAGTTTCGCCTCTGGTTGATCTCGGGTCCACGATAATCGTAAAAAACCATGAATCAGAACAGCGTTTTACCATTGTGGGCTCGGAAGAAGCAAACCCGATGGAAAGTAAGATCTCAAATCAGTCGCCATTAGGCCAGGCATTCCTGGGCAGGAAAAAGGGTGATAAGATAAATGTGAGCACCCCAAAGGGCCACGTCGAATACTCAATTATAGATATCTTATAATCAGCCATGTCTTCTCTTGAAGAAATCAGGCAAAATCGTTTAGAAAAATTAAAAGACTTTAAAGACAAGAAAATCGATCCTTATCCGGCTGTTTCAGGGCGGACTTTTTTGATACAGGAGGTGGCCGACAAATTTGCTTCTCTGGAAAAGGGGAAAAAGAAAGTTGTTATTTCGGGGAGAATTATGGCCAAGCGTGAACACGGAAAATCGACCTTCATCGATATTGAGGATGGAGGAGCAAAGATTCAGGTTTATTTTAAAAAAGACATTCTTGGAGACGATTATGACTTGTTTGGCAGTAATGCCGACATCGGAGATTTTATAGAGGTTGAGGGAATATGTTTTAAAACAAAAAAAAATGAGAACACGATCGAGGTTTTAAGGTGGTCCATGCTTTCTAAATCGGTGAGACCTTTGCCGGAGAAGTGGCACGGACTTCAGGATGTGGAGGAACGTTTTAGAAAAAGATATCTTGATCTTGTTATGAACAAGGATATCCGTTCGCGCTTTTTAAAAAGAAACGAGATCATAAAGGAGCTTCGCGCTTTTCTCGGGTCAAATGATTTTTTTGAGGTTGAAACTCCGATGCTCCAGCATATACCGGGCGGGGCTTTGGCAAAGCCGTTTATAACTCACCACAATGCTCTTGATATAGATCTTTATTTGAGGATCGCTCCCGAACTTTATTTAAAGCGCCTGCTGGTCGGAGGTTTTGAAAGGATATACGAGATAGGAAAATGTTTCCGCAACGAAGGGATTGACGCGAGTCACAACCCCGAATTTACTATGATGGAATGTTACGCCGCGTATTGGGACGAGAACGACATGATGGATTTTGTCGAAAAAATGTTTCTGGCATTTGCCAAAAAATTCGGTCTCAAAAATGAAGTAGAATACGAAGGCAAAAAAATATTATTTAAAAAAGGATTTTTAAGGATAAAATTCAAAGATGTTCTTAAGCAGTACGCTTTGATAGGGGATTATGAAGCCGAAACCAGGGATTCGCTCGCGGCGCGCGCCCGCCAACTTGGCATTGATACAGCCCCCCGTGAATCTAAAGGCAAGATTGCCGATGAAATATATAAAAAAGTTTGCCGGGTTCATCTTGTTCAGCCGACATTTATTGTCGATCATCCGTTGGATATTTCTCCTCTTGCCAAAAAGAAGAATTCTAATGAGGCCAGGAGGTTCCAGCTTATTGTCGCGGGTCTTGAGGTTGCGAACGGCTTTTCGGAATTAAATGATCCGATCGATCAGCGCGGCCGGTTTGAGGAACAGGAAAAAGAAAGGGTCGGTGGCGAGGAAGAAGCCCATAGGACAGACGAGGATTATTTGGAAGCGATGGAATACGGCATGCCTCCGGCGGCGGGACTGGGAGTTGGCATCGATAGATTGGTGATGTTTTTGACTGACGTAAAAAACGTAAGGGAAGTATTTTTATTCCCGACAATGAGGCCGAAATAATTTAAAATTTAAAGTTTTAAAATTTTTATATAGGCCATAAGAGGCCTATTTTTTATATGTGAAAAAAAATCCATGTAACACCGAGTGTTGCATGGAGGGAAATAGGCTTATTCCTGCAACACCGAGTGTTGCAGGGAAATTAGTAATATGTGGAAAAATAAGGTGTTGCAAAGGGGTATTAAGTGGTATAAACTATTAATGAAGTGGTAAATTGTGGATAATCCTGTGGATAGTGTGGATAACTCATCAAAAAACATATGTTAATAGGCGAATTTCAACACATTTTAGATTCAAAGAAGCGGGTAGCCCTACCGGCTAAATTTCGTAAAGAATTAGGCAAAAAGGCGGTTATTACCAAAGGACTTGATAAGTGCCTTGTTGTCTATCCTTTAAAGGAGTGGGAGAAGGTCGCCGAAAAATTGGCCGGTCTGCCTTCCGGACAAACCGATGTCCGCAAATTTCAAAGGAATATGCTTTCCGGAGCCGCGGAGGTTGTATGCGATGCTTTAGGCCGTATTCTTATACCTGATAATTTAAAACAGTATGCCGAGCTCGGAGAAAAAGTCGTAATAGCCGGAGTATATAAGCGCCTTGAAATATGGGACGCGTTGAAATGGGCCGAGTATAAGGTAGAGATAGAAAAACAAACGGACGTTCTTGCGGAAAAACTGGGGGAGGTCGGAGCGTACTGATTATGCAAGCTCACATTCCAGTTCTTTTAGAAGGATCAATAGATCTGTTATGCGCCGGGAATGGCAAGACTTTTGTGGACGGCACCGTCAACGGAGGAGGCCATTCCGATCTTCTGCTTAAAAAAATGAAACCAAACGGAGTGCTTGTCGGGATAGACCGGGACGCGGAACTTTTAAAAAAAGTAACCGGGCGGTTCAAGGACGACAAAAGATTTAAACCGGTTCTGGGAAATTTCAGGAACATGAAAGAGCTGGTAAGACCGTATTTTGAAAAAGCGGACGGAATTATTCTTGACTTGGGGATGAGTTCGGCTCATTTGGAGGGTTCGGGCAGGGGATTTTCATTTAAAGCCGATGATCCGCTCGATATGAGATACGATTATGTCCCCGGAGAGGAAAGCGCCCTGGATTCGGCCTCAGACATTCTTAACAATTCAAGCCAAGATGAGCTTGCCGATATTTTTAAGAGATACGGCGAAGAAAGATTTTCATGGCGGATAGCGAAAGCCATAGTGAGGGCACGCCAAAAAGCTCCGATCGAAAAAGTTTCGGATCTTGTCGGAATAATCCAAAGAACGGTACCGCGCATGAGGTCCGCGCGCATACATCCGGCGACACGGGTTTTTCAGGCCTTGCGTATCGCGGTCAACGACGAATTGGGAGCGCTTCAAGAAGGATTGGATGGCGCCTGGAGCATTCTAAATGATGGAGGAAGGATTGCGGTTATTTCTTATCATTCGCTGGAAGATCGGATCGTGAAGCATACTTTTAGAAAATTCCATTCGGAGGATCCTTCATCCATGATACTTACCAAAAAGCCCATCCGTCCGTCGGAAGAAGAGCGGGAGATAAACCCAAGATCGAGATCGGCAAAACTTAGAGTTATTCAAAAATAATGAATTATAAAACCAAAACATTAAATATAAATGACCAAATGCGTCTGGCGCGGGCTTTTTGGATATCCGCGATGCTGGTTTTTGCTTCTTTGCTCCTGAATATTTATTTCATATATCAGATAGCCAATTTTTCTTACAAGATTAAAAACAGCCGTGACGAACTCAAGCAAGAAGAGATCGTCTTTCAAAATATCGGAGGAGAATATTTCGGCAAAGTGGGGGGAGTGGGAGAGGCGCAGGTTTTGGAATCGGGATTTGTAAAGATACACGATCCTAAGTTCTTATCCAGAGTTTCAAGTATTGCATTTAACAGGTAGCGCGTGTTGAATTGGATTATGAGTACAGAACACCGGTTGATAATAGTGGCTTTGGTAATCAGTTTGTTTGGGGTAGGTATTCTCGTGAAGCTTTTTACTATGCAGGTGCTTTCCGCTGATTTTTACCGTTCTCTTTCCGAGCACCAGCAGACATCGTCGGCCACTCTTAACAACAAACGGGGCGATATAATTTTAAAAAACAAGAACGGGAAAGACATACTTGCCGCGACCACCAGGAGCGGTTTTCTTATTTTTGCGAACCCTCGAAATATTGATGATCCCACGTCTTCATATGAGCGTTTTTCCGAAATTATCGAAGAGCGCGGATTGTCTGTGAACAGGGATCTGTTTATGGAGATAGCGTCAAAAAAGGATGATCCTTTTGAAATGCTTCTTCACCGGGCAGACTATTCTCTTGCCGAACAAATTAAAAAAGTAAATATCGGCGGAGTTAATGTCAGGCCCGAAGAATGGCGTACTTATCCTTTTGCCGGGCTCGCTTCTCATGTATTGGGTTTTTTTGGATTCGGGAAAACAAAACAGGAGGGACGTTATGGTCTGGAGCTTTATTATGAGCCCGAACTTTCGGGGAGCAATATTTCGGAAAGTGAGGGAGATGACAAAATAGGCGAAGCGATTTTTGAATTTGTAAAAAAATTCTTGGAACAGACGATCGAGGGGCGTAATTTATATCTTACGCTTCAACTCGAGCCGCAACAGGAGCTCGAAAATAATCTTGAAAAAATAGTTCTCAATTATAAACCGAGCAAAGCCGGAGGAATCATTATAAACCCCAAAACAGGAGAAATAATCGCGATGGCTTCTCGTCCTGATTTTGATCCAAATTCATATTCTCAAGTTGATGATATTTCCGCGTTTTTAAATCCCAACGTATCTTCGGTATTTGAAATGGGTTCTGTCTTTAAACCACTAGTGATGGCCGCGGCCATTGATACGGGTTCCGTAACGGCCGATACTGTTTATGAAGATAAGGGATTTGTAATGGTAAGAAGCGCGAGGATATCAAATTATGACGGACGCGGACGCGGGACGGTAAATATGCAGGAAGTGTTGAACCAGTCGTTGAATACCGGAATGGTTTTTGTCGGAAAAAAACTCGGCAAAAATAAAATGCTTGAATATTTTGAAAATTTCGGTCTGGATGAAAAAACGGACATCGATCTTCCTTCGGAAGGACTCGGCGATATCGCAAATCTATTAGGTGGAGGGGACGTGGAATACGCCACCGCGTCGTTTGGACAGGGTATTGCCATAACTCCGATACAATTCGCGAGAGCCGCCTCTGCCTTGGCTAACGGCGGACTTTTAATGAGGCCTCACATTGTGAAGGAAATAACGGGGCCTGATGATTATCGTAAGATAGTAGAACCCAAAGTCGAGCGCAGGGTTTTTTCCGAAAGAACGTCGGAGGAGATAACAAGAATGCTGGTTGAGGTTGTTGATAGTTATCTGATGGGGGGAGGAAAGGGGCCCAAACATTATAGCGTGGCCGCTAAAACCGGAACGGCTCAAATCGCGAACAAAGACTCCGCGGGATATTCACAGGAATACATGCACGCGTTTTTCGGTTACGCTCCTGCCTATGACCCAAAATTTTTGATCTTTCTTTTCGCCGAAGCTCCCAAAGGGGTTACTTACGCCTCTTATTCTCTTGGGCCGTCATTTCTTAATCTAACCGATTTTTTGCTTAATTATTATGAAGTGCCTCCAGATCGGTAGAATAAAAATTATTAAATAATTTCCGTTACTCAATTACTTATCGTGGTGTCGTGTTATAATTAAAATAAATGAGAATAGTATTTAAAAAGATAGTAGCTTTTATTCTTCAGACCGAAGCCCGGCTTATTTTGCGTAAATACAAACCCGATGTGATTATGGTTACCGGGAGCGTCGGGAAGACCTCCGCGAAAGACGCTATTTTTGAGGTGGTGAAAAAAATCGCGCCCGCCCGCAAAAGCCAGAAAAGCTTTAACAGCGAGATAGGATTTCCGCTCACTCTTTTGGGTAGGGATAATGCCTGGTATTCGGTTTTCGGGTGGTTGTCTAATTTGTTATACGGCTTGAAGCTGGTTATTTTTACGCAAGACTACCCCAAAATAATTGTCGCCGAAATCGGTGTCCAGAGCCCGGGCGATATTCGCAAAGTCGCGGATTATTTAAAAGCAAAAATGGCGGTAGTAACCGCGATTGGAGAGATACCGGTGCATGTAGAATATTTTGCGGGGCCCGAAGACATAGCCCGCGAAAAATCGGAGATATTAAGAACGCTTGAAGTTGACGGCTGGGCAATACTTAATTTTGATGACGCGGTTGTTTTTGATATGAAAGAAAAGACCAAAGCCCATGTGATGACTTACGGTTTTTCAAAATGGGCAAACGTCAGGGCGTCCAATTATAAAATATTCTTTACCAAGAAAAATAAGATGAAGGTCCCGGAAGGGATAACTTTTAAAGTGGATTATAACGGCACTATTGTTCCGATTCGGATATATAATTCTTTCGGCAAACATCATGTCTACTCAGCTTTGGCGGCTATTTGCGCGGGGCTCGCGAACAAAATGAACCTCGTTGAGATAGCGGAAGCTTTAGGGGGATATTCTTCCCCTCCCGGAAGACTTAAACTTATTGAGGGTGAAAAAAATACCTGGATTCTTGATGATACGTATAACGCCTCACCCCAATCAATGCACGCCGCTCTTCATGTTTTGCAAGACCTGCCGGCGAAAAGAAAGATCGCGGTTCTTGGCGATATGCTTGAGCTTGGAAGATACACCATTGAGGCCCACCGCGCGGTCGCCCGCTCGGTCAAATTCGCGGACATCTTGATTACCGTCGGAATGCGTGCTAAATTTATTGCCGAAGAAGCCAGAGCCCTTGGTTTTCCGGGGCACAATATAGCCGAATTTTTTACTTCAATCGAGGCGGCCCAACACGTCGAAAAGATATTACAACCCGAAGACCTGCTTTTGATTAAAGGGTCGCAGGGTATGAGGATGGAGAGGGTAGTCGTTGAGATTATGTCCGAACCGCAGAGAGCCAAAGAGCTGATAGTGAGACAGGATGATGGCTGGTTGAGTATTTTGTAAGATAATGCAATGCAAATAATGCGAACGCATGCGAACACTACGAACAAAGATCGTTATTCGCAGAGTTCGTATATGTTCGTAGATTAGCATTATGATTTTTTCCATTATTATTTTGGCCCTATCGTCTAGTGGCCTAGGACACTTGGTTCTCATCCAAGAAAC
>PFCN01000002.1:0-673 GCA_002774705.1 Candidatus Niyogibacteria bacterium CG10_big_fil_rev_8_21_14_0_10_42_19 | reverse complement strand
AAACAGGGGTTCGATTCCCCTTAGGGTCATAAAAACAATAAACAAACGCTTTCGCGTTTGTTTATTGTATTTTTATAGATATTAAGGGAATCGAAAGTCGGAGCGATTCGCGATTTTTCCCGAGCTTGTCGAGGGAAAGGTGAGTGCCGCGAGACGGGGTCGCGAAAATTCGTCGTCAGGAGAATTGATCAAAAAATAAAGGTCTAATAAAAATCCCGTTGAAAGTGGGATTATTTGTGACCAATTCCCCTAATGTCCACAAAAACAAGGAGCAAGGCGATTATGTTTTTGTAGGATGCCACACGGAAGTGCGGCACATAAAAATAAATAAAATAAACGCGGAATAACCCACAAAATAGTTATTCACATTCTAATTTCTCTTTCCCTCTTTATAAGGTTTACGGATGCTTTATTATGAAGGTATAAATGACACTGGTTTTGTTATTTCTAATCAGAAAAGCACCAAAAGTGCTTTTTATATATACCTAAAATGCTTAAAGAGAGAATCTGCGATAAGAAAAACTTCAAAGACCACCATCAATTTTTAACCTCACGCAGGCGTAAGGAGATAGTTTCTTACGCAAAGTCGCTTAAAGGAAAAAAAATAATGAACATAAGCGCCACTCCCGAAGGGGGAGGGGTGGCCGAACTTTTAAAGAGTATCATCCCTCTC
>PFCN01000012.1:23273-26691 GCA_002774705.1 Candidatus Niyogibacteria bacterium CG10_big_fil_rev_8_21_14_0_10_42_19 | reverse complement strand
TGCTGGACTGGCTCCTCGCCGCCGCAGGCGGCGAAATGCGTTCGAACTATTTTCAGAATAGAGCACATAAAACAAAGAGACGGTGAGGCCGTCTTTTTGTTTTATGTTTTGTATGAGCGAGAGAATCGTCCCGCTTTTAACGGGATTGCTGTCCCGGCTATACTGGGACAAGGAAAACTCTAAAGCGAGCAGGTCTGTTTTTATTGATAGATCTATTGGTTTAAAGTATAATTGTGACTGGCTATTAAATCTTAAAAAGGAGGCGTGAGCAGTGGAAAGAGTGAAGGTGTTTCATGTATATACGAATGATTGCAATTTGGGTAACCCTGAAATCGCGCGTAACGATATGATAAACAATGGTCTTGAGGCGTCTATTAACGCGTGGTTGGAAAAAATGGGCGACGGAATAACAATCACGGAAATTCTGCAGAGCTCCTACGGTTATCGCGGAAGTCATACGATAGTATCGATTTTTTATGAAAGTAACCCTCAGAAGGACACTACGCCTTAAGTAACGATTAATAAAAATTAATAAAAAACCAAGGACAATTCCTTGGTTTTTTATTTAAGATTGGGAAGAAAGGGTGATTGTATCTATTTTTTTATTATGTTATAAGAATTATCAGATAATCCTTTTAATAATTTCGTCGGAGGAACCCGCCATGTGGCCGGATGCGGTTGTTTTTGGAATTGTCGCCCGTATTTCGGAGGCGAGCTTTTTTGAAATTATCGCTCAAACTGGCATAGTCGTTTTCAGCGTAATTTCGGCGATATTGATCGCGCGGAAGAACAAATGGGGACAAATATTCGGTCTGGCCGCGACTCCTTTTTGGTTTATGACTTCGGTCATCCATAATCAGTGGGGGATATTTATTCTGACTGTTTTCTATTTTTTTGTTTGGATATACGGAATTTACAACTGGTTTTATAAAAAAAGAGATCTTTGCGGATAACAAAAAATACCTTTTTTACGGGGTATTTTTTTTAAATTGATATTTGAATATTGTTTTATGGCAATGGTCCTTGCGGAATGACCTCTTGTCCTATGCCGAAAGTGTTCTCCAAGCACCATACGACAATCATCACGAAAAGCACCACAATACTCCAAAATATGTATCTTCTGCCATCGGCTATTTTTTTTGTTCATTTTCAACGGCGGTTTTATTGATAAATAATTGCTCAACCCTTTTAGATCTTACGGATCTCCGATTCTATTAGGGATGTTTACTTCATCAATCTCAAAAGTGTTTTGAATCACCGCGACAAATCCCCATACGGTCAGCATTACAAAAAGAGCTATTATACCCCACACCATATAGGTCTTTGACTTTGAAATTTGGGCTTCGTCTCCCGCGGCAACAAGATAAGAAATTATCCCCCAAAGAAAAACCACCGTCGCCAGGATCATGAGAATAGGTATTACCAAACCGAGAATGTCAATAAAAATCATTATTACGCCTTCAAAGGTTTGGGCGGACGCGAAAAGAGGGATTAAAGCCGAGGCAAGTATTAGGGCGTTGAATTTTATTATTGAGTTTTGACGCATAAGACCTATAAACTATTTATTTCCCCGCAAGTATCCCAAAAGGTACAAAGAAGCTGGACAATACCCCAGACGCTCATCATTATAAATAGACCGACAACCCCGTAAATTATATGTTTTTTACCCTTGGCGCGAGCTTCTTCCGAATCCGAATTCGAAATAAATTCGATTATTCCCCATATAAAAACAACCGTAGCGACAATAAGAATGAGTCCGATGAGTGGCTCCAATATCTCCTGCCAAATATAGCTTCTTAATTGAAGAATGGTCATTTTTTTAAAAAGAAACAGGTAAACAAGTGCCCAGAGTATTGCAGAGGACCTTAACCAGTCCCCATACGGTGATTATAACAAAGAGGCCGACAATTCCCCATGCTATATGTTGCTTGCCCTTTGATCTGGCCTCTTCGTTATCCTGATTTGAAAGAAGCTGGATAACGCCCCAAAGAAAAAGGACAGTCGCAATCACGACAAGGAGAGTGATAAAAGGCTTTAAAATAAGGAGTCCTATATTGGAAAATATTTCTCTGATGCTCATACTTATATTTTATATAAAAAAACTGACGTGCGCCATACGGCGCACGTCAGTTGGGAATAACTTTTAGCTAAAAGCCGAATTACGGCAAGGGTCCTTCTGGTATACCTTCACGTTCGATCCCGAAGGTATTTTCGAGAACAAGCACCAAGCCCCATATGACAACCATCACGAAAAGCGCGATAATTCCCCAGAGCATGTAAGTTCTTCCTGATTTAATCTTTTCTTCGTCTCCTCCCGCGGTGATGTACGTGATAACACCCCAAAGGAAGATAACGGTTGCCAAGATCATCAATATCGGAATGATCTGTATTAGGATATTCTGGATAGTGTCAAGAATTGATTCGATATCTTGCGCGCTCGCGAATAAAGGCAGAGCTATCGATGCTACGGTGGCAATTCTCGCGGCGTGGTAGTAATTAGTTAATTTGCTGGAAGTATTCATTTATAATGTTTCAAGTTTTGCTAAATAATACGACCTTTTATTATTCTTAAATAATTTTAAAAAATACTTAACCCCCTAAACCTGCTCCAAATCTTCCAACCGCTATTGCGATGGCCCAGGAGCCGATGATCAAAGCGGCTCCGATTACCGTCCAAAATAATGTATTTTTGGCCTTGGCCAGCTGTTGTTCATTGCCTTGGGCTGTTACGAAAAGAAAGCCCGCTATAATTAAAAATACAACCAAAAAAGGCAATGCTACGATTGTTAAGGCCTCTGCAAGCTTTAGTACGATTTCGCCGAAAGTTCGGGATTCGGTGAATCTATTAAGCTCGCTTTGGGCGTATATCCCTATTGGGGATACCACACTACTAAGTATTACAAAATAATTGATATTCCACAATAATCCTTTTTTATTGTTGTGGAAAAAGCTTATTTTGGTCTTTTCCTTTGCAGGAGGCCGTGTCAACCGTATTTGTTGTAGCGGACCCGTCTTTATTTGGGGTGGAAAATTTATATTTTCTTTCATAAAATATAAGAAATTTTAATTACTCGGTGGCGGTGGTGGCGGTGGCGTATCACCTCCATCACTTCCTCCACCATCACTAGTATTATCAATCGATACTTCCGGGAAGGTCGGGATCCGGCAAGGTTTCAGTATCACTTCCTCCACCACCGTTTCCTGTTCCACCTCCTCTATTTTCTGTATCTCCGTTAGTGCCTTCTATATTTCCTCCTCCTCCATTATCTTCCGTATCTCCGCCTCCTCCTCCACCTCCTCCAAAGCTGGCATCAATCGGTGAGGTCGGGGCTCCTCCACAGCCGGGATATTTATACCACGAAGAAGGGTATGATCCGGTGCCTATAGTAACTATTATTGTATCTACTATAACCCACGA
>PFCN01000012.1:16859-23257 GCA_002774705.1 Candidatus Niyogibacteria bacterium CG10_big_fil_rev_8_21_14_0_10_42_19 | reverse complement strand
CTACTATAACCCACGAAGAAAAGGCAATTATCAAACCCAAAAAAGTGTTCCAAAGTATGGACTTACCCCGGGTCAGTCTGGTTTCGGACCCGCCGGAGGTAAAAATAATTATTCCGCCTATTATGAACGCGACCGCTATCAGCGGAAGTAGCAGATATTGAAAAGAAAAATTAACCATCCGATGTACCGTCTGGAAAAGATTGCAGGTCGTACACATCGCCTCTTCGGCATTTCCGCATTGCACGAATGGTTCCTGGGCATAAGTCACGAGCCATCCCGATAAAGTTATGGCGATTATGACTATTAATATGGAGAAATATTTCATACCTGGATCATTGGATATATGAATTTATTTTATTAAAAGAGAATCAAATAGATTTTGTAAGATTTGGTTGGCGTCATTTATCGCTTTACGGGCATCTTTCCGCCCGGTAGCGATGGATCGGGTCATATCTTTAAATATATTATAGGTTTCTTGGGGGCCAGGTTCGAGCCATGATACGGATTTGATGACAGAGTTGTATATAATGCTTAAAATAGGATCATCCGGTAATTTGGCCAGAGACGACCTTAAAACAGGGGCTTTTGGCGTATCGGAGATCAATATGGATTGGACTTCCGGGGTACTCATAAAATCAATAAATCTTAAAGCGGTTGTTTGTTCTGCTTGGGTAGATTGTCTCGAGATTATGTATACGCTCATGCGGCCGAAAGTCATTTTGTCCGGAGTGTCTTGTGATATTTGTGGGATCTCGGTTATATCAAAATCAAGATGGGGGTTTTTTTCTTTAATCGTTTTATATTCCGACCCATAACCTATATACATCGCTAATTTTCCTTGGATGAAATAATCTATGGAATCGGGAAGGGATCCAGCCCAACTGTAGGAAGATTTTCTGGGGTCCGAAAAATCATTAAAAAATCTTAGACTTGATTCAACGGCGGGGAGGGCTTCCTGGCCGATCTCGTCTAACGCGCTGTCGAATTTGACTTTTATATTTTGGCCGGTACCTTGCGTAACGAGACGCGCCAGAGGATTGCCGGATTGCATTATTAACAGCGAAAGGATGTCTTTGGCGTGATCAACGTTTGAAAAATCGCCTAAAGCCGCTCCCGCTTGGATGATATTTTTAGAGGAGTCCATGCGCGTAAGTTTTTCGGACGCGGTGATAAATTGGGCCCAAGTTTTAGGCGCGCCTGAAATTGACGCCCCCCTGAAAAGGGTTTTGTTCCAATAAAGGACCAGCGGGTCAATATTGGCCGGGAAGCCCACTATTCCTTGCGGGAAGATTAAAAGAGAGGCCTCATCCAAATATTTTTCCCTGAAAGTCCTTTCCGGATAGACGGTGGTCATGGTAAATCGCGCTTTTTGGATATTCTTCAGAAGAACATCGTTAGGGATTCGCCAGACATCCGGTCCGTTTCCCGAAGCAAGCGCGTCTATAATTGTTTCTAGATATTTGGATTCTTCTATTTCGCGATATTTTATACTTGCCCCGAAGCGCTTTGAGAAAGTGTCGGCAATCACGCGTATTTGTGGTTGAGGAATTGTGTCCCAATAGTTGATCTGGGATGCTCCTAACAGTCCTTTGTCTTTGAGCCCCGGTAAAACTCCGGCAAAGATAAGAGTCGCGGCCAGTATCGCAATTATGAAAACGCCCGATAAGATGATTTGAAGGGGGGTGAGGTTTTTCATCCGGTTATAAAATTTATGATCCTATAAAAAAATAAAATTCCGACCTCTTTATTATATAAAATTAAGAGTTACTTTTAAAATTTATGGTTTTCTGAAGACCATACCGTAATGATGTTCGCCCGCGTAAAATTCTTTGGCAAGCGTAAATCCTTGAGATTCAAAAAGATCTTTCATTTTTTGTTTGTCTATCGCTCGGTCCTTTTGGATCTTAAGAAGTAATTTTGATGTTGGCTCCCAATCTATAACAACAGCCATGCCGCGCGGTTTAAGTATCCGGTAAGATTCGGCAATCATGCCTTTTTTGTTATCCGATTGGAATATTATGTTCGAAATAATAACCCTGTCCAACAGATCTTCTTTTAATTGTGATCCGTAAAGAGTTTCCAAATCCGCGTGTATCGTTTCAATATTTAAAAGCCGGCTCGCTTTCGCTTTTGACCGGACTATTTCAAGCATCTCCTTCCTTATATCAAAAGCATAAACTTTTCCGGTATGTCCTAAGGCTTTCGCGGCAAGTATAGTATAAAAGCCGGGGCCGCATCCAAAATCGGCCACCAGCATTCCTTCTTCAAGTTTAGCCTCTTCAATAACTATTTCTGGTTTTATGAAATCCATAAATGTAGATCCAAAAGTTCAACTTAGGACCTTGTCTTTATTTTCTCACAAAAGCGTGATTGATGCTATCGCGTCTTTTTCTTCAAGCTTCATAAGTCTCACTCCTTGAGTTTGCCTTCCTAGTTCGGGGATTTGGGTGATCATGGTCCTGATGACCAGTCCTTTTTTTGAAACTGCTATCAATTCTTCTTTTTCGTGGTTTATTATCCTTGTTGAAACAAGCGGTCCGGTTTTGGGTGTTATTTTCATTGTTTTTATCCCGGAACCACCCCTTTTTTGCTGTCGGTAAGCTTTGATTGGGGTCTTTTTTCCGAAACCGTGTTCGCTCATAACCAGCAGTTCGGCATTTTTATCGTCGGCTTTGACCAGATCCGCTCCTACAAGTTTGTCTGTTTTTGAAAATCTCATTGCTTTTACGCCACCTGCGGTCCGGCCCATTGGCCGGACATCCGATTCTTTAAAGCGAATGGCCTGGCCGTTTTGGGTCGCGAGTATTACGTGACTTCCTTTGTTCGCGAGTTTTACCCATCTTAATTCGTCTCCCTTTTGCAGTTTGAGCGCGATTATTCCCGATCTACGGACATCGGCGAAAAGCGCCATTTCCACTTTTTTTATAATTCCGTTTTTGGTGATCATCATCAGGTAAGATGAGGTGTCTTTTTTGGATTTTGGTATCGGAAGGACCGAAGTTATTTTTTCGTCAGGTGAAAGGTTTAGAAAATTAACGATGGACTTACCCTTTGTGACGCGCTTGCCTTCGGGGATTTCATACATTTTCGTCTGGAACGCCTTTCCGGTTGAGGTGAAGAATAAGAGATCGTCGTGGGTGTTTGCCGAAACGAACGTATCTATAACGTCTTCTTCGCGCATATTCATCGCGGTGATGCCTTTTCCTCCGCGCCTTTGGGTGCGGTATTCGTCCGGGTTTACCCTTTTTACATATCCGCCGAGGGTAAGGATCATAAATGTTTCTTTTTCGGGGACCAGGTCTTCTACGGAGATTGATTGGGCGGCGCCCGAAATAACCTTAGTTTTTCTGTCATCGGCGTATTTTTCTTTTATCTCTTCAAGTTCGCTTTTTACCACCTCCATCATTTTGCGCGGGTCTTTCAGTAGGTCTTTTAAGTGTTTGATGAGTTCTAATTTTTCTTTGAGCTCGTCTTCGATTTTTTGGCGCTCCATCCCAGCAAGAGCCGAAAGGCGCATATCAAGAATGGCCGATGTTTGTTTGTCTGAAAATTTGAACTTAGCCATTAGGCGTTCATGAGCCTGGGTGCGGTCGGCTGATTTTTTTATCGTGTTTATTATGGCGTCAATATGATCAAGCGCCTTTTTTAATCCCTCAAGGATATGCGCGCGGTCTTCGGCCCGTGCCAAATCGAATTTACTTCGCCGCTCGGTTACTATCCGGCGATGTTCTATAAAATGCTCAAGAATTGATTTAAGAGAAAGGAGTCTCGGTTGAATGCCGTCGACGAGAGCTAACATATTAAAGTGGAATGTCCGCTCAAGATCGGTGTGTTTATATAAGGCGTTCAATACTTTTTGCGGGTGGGCATCGCGTGAAAGGTCGATTGCTATTTGGAGGCCTTCACGGTCCGATTCATCCCTGATATCGCGGATGCCGTCCAATTTCTTTTCATGCACAAGATCGGCTATCTTGGTTATGAGTTCCGCCTTTGAAACCTGGTATGGGATGCTGGATATCAGAATCTGGAATTGTCCGGGTTTTTTTTCGACGATTTCTGATTCGCCTCGGTTTAAAACTCCTCCGCGTCCGGTGGCATAGGCCTGGTGGATGTCTTTTGTATTAAAAATTAGGCCTCCGGTGGGAAAGTCCGGACCTTTTATGTATTTGGTCAGGTCTTCTGTCCCGGCTTTGGGGTGGTCAATCAGGTGAACGACCGCTTCCACAACCTCTTTTAGATTGTGGGGCGGAATATTGGTTGCCATCCCGACCGCTATTCCCAAAGAGCCGTTCAATAAAAGTTGAGGAACTGCCGCTGGTAACACGATAGGCTCTTTCCTGGTGTTATCGTAGTTATCACGGAAATTAACCGTATCCTTTTCGATATCTTTTAACAGCTCTTCGGTTATTTTGGTTAGTCTGGCCTCAGTATAACGCATGGCCGCCGCGGCGTCTCCGTCGATGGAACCGAAATTTCCTTGTCCGTCCACAAGTGGATAGCGTAGAGAAAAATCTTGGGCCATTCGGGCTAAGCTATCGTACACTGCATTGTCGCCGTGCGGGTGGTATTTTCCGAGAGTGTCTCCGACTATCGCGGCGGATTTTCTGAATTTAGCCGCGTGCGTCAGGCCCATTTCATGCATTGAGAATAATATCCTGCGATGGACCGGTTTGAGGCCGTCTCTTACATCGGGAAGCGCGCGCATAACAATAACCGACATCGCGTAGTCGAGGTATGATTCCTCCATTTCTTTCACTATTTCACGATCAACCAGCGATTTCCTGACGAGCATATTTTCGTTGTTTGTTTCTTTAGTCATGAATATTTATTGTTTATCGAAAACCACTCATAAAATTTTTGGCGTCTTGGTACATCATTTTAAGAGGTCCGATCATGTCGTTATTCTCTTGCGTGTTGGTTTTGCGCGCTTCCGGTAAAGATATCCATAATCCTATTATTAATACCATTATCACGACAACGCTGAAGATTAAAATTTTAAATCGGGTTTGTTTCGGTTTTTGTTGTATTTCTTCTATTTTATCGAGCAGTCCCATGATTTGCTTACATTATATTAAAGGTTCTAGCACGACCACTTTTGTTTGAGTCTCAGACAATTCTTTCTTTTTTATGGTCAATTTGTCTTCGGCTTTCAGTCCTTTGGCTCCCATTTCGTCAAGAAAATCATTCAAAACCTTTTTATTTTTGGCGGGGTAATGCATCGGGATTATTATCTGCGGTTCTATTTGGTTGGCTATTTCTGCCGCGGCATCATCATCAATAACTTCATCGCCCCCTATCGGGATAAATAAAATGTCTACGCCGTTTATTTTTTCTTTTATCTCCGAGCTTATCTCTTTTTCTCCGAAATCTCCCATGTGCAGGAGGATGATATCCTCAAACTTCACCCGATAAATGGTGTTTCGTCCATATTTTTTGCCGTGAGAGGAGTCATGAAACGACGGGATGCCGATTATCTCAATATTTTTGTATTCATATTCTCCCGGTCCGTCAACGACAAAAAGGCCGTCGTCTTTCGGGTGAAGAACGTCCCTCCCGTTATTATCCTCATGGTCGTGGCTTATAAAAACCGCATCCGTTTGAAAATACGGTGATTTGTTTTTAGATTTTTTGGAAGGCGGGTCAAAGGCGATCACCGTACTTCCTGAGGTGATTTTAAAGCAGTTAAGGCCGTAAAATGTAATAACCATTACTATATAATAGTCCCTTTTTGGGCTCCTGTGAAGACGGGTGTCGATTCCCCAAAATTTAATTTATGAAGATAGAAATAAATGATATTATATTAATTATCATTTATGGCTTCTTTATACGTTCTTGTTGAATATGTGTTTTGGGTATATTCCTATGGGATACGGGAGTATTTTCGCGCGTGGATGAATTATCATTGGTTTTTATTCCATTTTTTTTCGGTGGGCGTTCTTCTAAAAAGTCTTTTTGCTCCATTCCATCGATTGCAGGAAAAAGCCGGGCGCGGGCTCGATATTGAGCGTTTTTTTGAAAGATTGGTCGTTAACATAATGATGCGAGTGGTTGGTTTTGTCGTGAGGGTCGCGGTCTTGACGGTAGCGCTCATATCGGAGGTATTTTTATTTGTCGCGGGGGGCGCTCTTTTTGTCCTTTTTCTCTCATCCCCGGTTGTTTTGCCGGTAGCGTTTATCGCGGGATTTGATTTGTTATTTATTTCCATTTTATGAGTAAAATTACAGACCTATTTAAAAATACCGTTAAGGATATGGACCAGCTTTGCATAAAGACCGCGCAGCCCGATTTGTTTGGCGCGGTAAAACTTGACCGACTGGTGACGCGAAGGATCAGGATTTTATTCTTAAGAATATCTCTGGTTGTTTTTATTTTTTCACTCGCGGCGTACGTTTTTTTCC
>PFCN01000012.1:203-16851 GCA_002774705.1 Candidatus Niyogibacteria bacterium CG10_big_fil_rev_8_21_14_0_10_42_19 | reverse complement strand
CGTTTTATCTTTCGCGGGAGATTTTAATTTTTTATTGCTCTACGCCTTTTTGCTTATATCCGGTTCGGTTCTTTCGGCGCTTTTATTCGCAGAATTTTTTTATACAAGTTCTTTAAAACCTAATATTGTTTTTATTAAAGAAGACCTGGCTTTTAAAATAAATTTTGACGTAGCTTATATTTTTTATTCGACCGGATTTCTTCTCGGATTTTCGGATATTGACGTTAAAAAATTTCATCGGGCTATTTTTGATGGAGGAGTTTTTAATTTTGTGCTCTTGCGTCTGGGAGCCTCTCCCGATGATTATTCGGATTTTATCTCCCGATCGGGAGGTGGAACTTTGGGTAAGGTTGATTTTATTGAGGCGCTGATGGCCTCATGCTTAGAAAGTGATAAAAATATTATTGGTATATCCGAAATTGTCGGAGTCCTTTATGAAAAAGACAAAACATTTGAGAAATTTTTATTCGATCTGAAAATAAATAAAAAAGATCTGATCGGGGCCGCTTCATGGGTATCGAATATTCTCGGGACTCAAAGAGCGGAGTTGTTCGTGTGGGAGAAGGGGCATCTTTCGCGAATTCCCGGGATGGCTAAGGATCTTGGGTTCGGTTATACTTTTGAGCTTGATAAATATTCGGTGGATATCACCGGAAGATCCGCGCCCGCGCATCTTGGGACGCGCCGTAAAGAGATCTTTGCCATAGAGGACGCGCTTTCAAAATCGGGAAAGGCAAATATTCTGCTTGTGGCCGATGAGGGTTCGGGCAAGCATACGGTCATTGAAGGAGTCGCAAAAATGATAAGGGAGGGAAAGATCGCCCCATCCATGGAGCACAAAAGAATGGTTTTACTTGATATAGCAAGCATTGCCGCTTCAACCAAATCTAAAGGTAATTTTGAGGGATTAATTATAAAGATAATGAACGAAGCGGTTAGCGCCGGAAATATAATTCTTGTAATGGAGGATCTTAATTACTTGGTAAAAAGCGCCTATGAGCTTGGGTCGGATTTTATTTCTCTTATTGAACCGTATCTTGCCGGCGCGAGGATTCAGGCAATCGCGACATCCGATCAAATCGGTTTTCATAAAAGTCTTTCAAGGTCGGGTAAGGTCACCAAATTATTCGAGACCGTCGAGCTTGAAGAGGTCGCCGAGGAGAAAAACCTGCTAATAATCGAAGAGGTTGCCGAAGACATCGAACGGACCTCGGATAAAATGTTCACATATCAGGCGCTTAAAAAAGTTCTTGAAGTGGCCGACAGATATGTCGTTGAAGGAGTCATGCCCGAAAAAGCGGTGAATCTTTTGGATGAGCTTGCCTATTCCGGTCTTTCGGGAGAAGGCAAGATGATACTTGTTGGAGACGTTGAGACTTTTATTACGAGAAAAACCAACATCCCCCTTGGCGCGGCCGAAGAGGAGGAAAAGGACCTTCTTTTGAATTTGGAAAAATATTTGCATGAGCGCATTGTCGCGCAGGAAGAGGCAATAAGGGTCATTTCGGAATCTTTACGTCGGACGCGCGCAGGTTTGCGGGATAAAAATAAACCCATCGGCTCTTTTCTTTTTTTGGGTCCTACCGGTGTCGGTAAAACCGAAACCGCAAAAGCTCTAGCCGATCTGTATTTTAAGGGCGAGGAGGCCATGGTCCGTTTTGATATGTCGGAGTTTCAAGGCGAGGAAGGATTCAAAAAACTGATCGGGTCTTTTGAGACGGGCGAGCCCGGGATACTTTCAACTAAAGTTCGGGAGAGGCCCTACGGCATTTTTCTTTTTGATGAGCTTGAAAAGTCGTCAAAAGAAATTTTGAATTTATTTTTGCAAATACTTGATGAAGGTTTTTTTACCGATTTTTCAGGTAAAAGAATATCTTTAAGGGAAACTCTGATCATTGCCACCTCGAATGCCGGATCAAACATCATCTGGGACATGCTCAAGAGCGGGAGCGATATTTCGCAGGTTCGCGAAAAAGTTATTGACGCGGTGAGGCAGGAAGGAAAATTTTCACCCGAGCTTTTGAACCGTTTTGACGCGGTGGTTATTTATAAGTCGCTCGGTCCGGCGGAGCTGGTCAAGGTCGCGACATTAATGCTTGGCGAGTTTGTGGGTAAATTAAAAAAACAGGATATAACTCTGGAAATAACCGAAGCATTGATAAATAAAGTGGCTAAAATAGGATATAACCCGGTAATGGGGGCCAGACCCATGAGGCGCGCTATTGCCGATAAAGTGGAGGGGATTATCGCTAAAAAAATATTAAAAGGAGATCTGAAGCGCGGAGACGTGTTCAAGTTTACGGATGAAGAAGTAAATAATTTGTAGATATTTATAGAAATTGATCAAAATTTGCTCGTGGTATTTTAAAATTCGCGGCTATTTGCCCATAAAATTTTGTAATTTTAAATAAGCTTTAATGAATTTTTACGAATTCCTATAAATATTCAAGGTATTCTTTCTTGCCAACCTGATATTTATCATATATAGTAAGCCCTATGAATGAAAATGACACGGCGTTGGCAACCAATGATGCCCCATCCAAAGTGGCGAAACCCAAAACCGAACATATAATGGATTATCTTTTGAAGACCATTAACGTGCTCATGCCCAAGGTGGGTGATTTAGTTGAGGGCGCTATTATCGGACGCGACGGCCCTCGCCTGCTTATTGAGTTGGGAGTTTTTGGAACGGGCGTGATTTACATAACCGAATTGAACGAAGCCCGCCAGGTAATAAAAAATTTAAGGCCCGGCGACAAGGTAACGTCAAAAGTAATTGAACTTGAAAACGAAGAAGGATTTGTCGAGCTTTCGCTATCGCAAGCCGGCGAGGAGATAGTCTGGCGCGAAGCCGAAGAATGGATGAACGAAAAAAAGACGATGGAGCTTCCGGTGCTTGACGCGAATAAAGGAGGATTGGTTCTTGAGTGGAAGGGGATGCAGGGATTTTTGCCGGCCTCGCAATTGAGGGTCGGGCACTATCCGAGAGTTGAAGGAGGAAGTCAGGATAAAATTCTTGAGGAATTGAAAAAATTCATCGGAAAAACCATGACCGTCACCATCATCTCGGTTGACCAGAAAGAAGGCAAATTTATTTTTTCAGAAAAAGGAGCCGAGACCGAAGAGATGAAGGGTATTATTTCAAAATACAATATCGGGGACACCGTCGAAGGAGAAGTGGCCGGAGTGGTTGATTTCGGAGTATTTATAAAGATTGAAGAAGGCCTCGAAGGATTGGCGCATATTTCCGAACTTGACTGGGGATTGGTTGACGACCCTAATCAGCTTTTTAAGGTTGGCGATAAGGTTAAAGTAAAAATAATAAGTATTAAGAACGGTAAATTCTCCCTGTCGGCAAAAGCGCTCAAGCCCGACCCGTGGCAGGAGGTAAAAGATAAATATAAGAAAGGAGACATTGTTGAGGGTGTTGTGATCAGATTTTCAAGATACGGCGCTTTGGTTTCGGTTGAGGAGGGAGTCGCGGGACTTGCCCACATTTCCGAATTTGAGGACGAAAAAGCGATGAAATCAAAAATTGAGATCGGAAAAACCTATCCTTTCCAAATTACGCTTTTTGATGCCGATGAAAGGAAGATGACGCTGTCATATTTGGGGGACGAGAAAGAATCCAAGAGTTAAAAAAATAATTTTATTTAAAATAAAAAACACGTTTTAAACTAATTTTAAAACGTGTTTTTTATCTATGCACAATCGGTGTTGCATATACCTGCAACACCGAGTGTTGCAGGGATAATCTAATCTTCAAATTCCTCGATTGCCAGGTTAAGCGTCTCAAAATATAAATTCCATCCTATTTTATTCAGAACCCCGGATTGTTCTTTTCCGAGAATGTTTCCGGCACCTCTTATTTCAAAATCTCTTTTCGCGATATCGAATCCCGCGCCGAGATAAGAATATTCTTCAAGCGTTTCCAGGCGTTTTTCTCCTTCCGGCGTGAGGCGTCCCGAGGGGTATAAAAAATAACAATAGCTTTGCTCATAAGACCTACCGATACGCCCTCTCAATTGGTGGGCTTGCGCGAGTCCGAGTAGAGCGGAGTTTTCCGTGATGAGAGTGTTTACCGAAGAAATATCAAGTCCGTTCTCGATTATCGTGGTTGATATAAGGACGTCGAGTTCTCCTTCGCGAAACTCGCGCATTACTTTTACTATTTCTTTTTCGTGAAGTCGTCCGTGGATAACGCCTTTTTTTAGTTCGGGAACTATTTTGTCGAGACGTTCCAGTATTTTGGGGATGTAATGGATGCGGTTGGCTAGATAATATGACTGGCCTCCGCGCTTTTTTTCGAAATCAAGGGCGTTCTTGATAATTTGCTCCGAGAAGGGTAAAACATACGTAAGAGGTGCCTTGCGACCGCGCGGCGCCTCTTTTAGTTGGGAAATAGGCCTAATGCCGGCAAGGCAAAATGCTATAGTGCGCGGTATGGGGGTGGCCGATAAATAAAGTATGTCTATATCGGGATATTTCTCTTTTAATGTTTCTTTATGCTTGACCCCGAATTTTTGCTCCTCATCTATTACAAGAAGCCCCAATCTTTTGATATCCACGTTCTTCTGAAGGATCTTGTGCGTGCCGATGACCAGATCTATCTCACCCAAAGCGAGGCCCCGTTTTATTTCTTTTATCTTTCGTTCCGATTCGAGCCGCGTCAGCCGTTCTACTTTCACCGGAAGTTTCTCAAAGCGCTTGCGAAAAAGTTCGGTATGCTGGTCGGCTAGCACAGTGGTCGGGCAAAGTAAAGCCGTTTGTTTGCCGTTTAGTATTGCGCGCAGGATCGCGCGCATTGCCACCTCTGTTTTTCCGAAGCCAACGTCGCCCGCAAGAACCCTTTCGGACGGTCGGGCTCCCGACATGTCTTTGAAAATTTCTTCAAGCGCCTTTTTTTGATCGGATGTTTCTTCAAAGTCGAAATTTTCCCAGACTTCTTTTTCTGCCTCATCCGCAAAATAGGGCGGGCGGGTAACGACGCTTCTTTTTTTGTATAGCGCGGATAAATATTTAGCGAATTTAATAATATCTTCCTCGGCTTTTTTCTTGGTGTTTTGCCACAGATGGGTGCCCAGCCGATGAACTGGAGGCGTGCGCAGGCCCAAATAAGCCGACACCCTTGAGGATTGATTAAGCGGGACCAGCAGGCGGTCGGGTCCTGAATTTTTAGGTCCGGCATAATTAATTATCAAATACCCGTCTTTTTCTTCTTTGAATATTCCGATGCCGTGATCCAGATGGACAATGTAATCTCCGGCGGAGAATTTTAAAGCAGTATCGCTTTTGGTCGGGAAAGTTTTTTCCTGTTCAACCAGAAGATGCTCATGAATATCGGTTACGGTATTACCCGTGAATTCCATTATAATCGGCGACTCTTTGTTTATCGCAAAAACTATTATGTCGGATCCGAGATGTTTAAATGTTCCCTTGCGCGCAATGCCTGGAGTTTTTTGATACCCAAGTTCATCTAATTTTCTTAAAAACTCGCTTTGTTTTATAAGTTCGTCTTTTCTTAAGATCGCGGTATTTCTTCCCCAAAAAGGATTAACTGCTCTTTTACGGATAATTTCATGTTCATTGTGCTTCCACCACGAAAAAGGCTTTTCCAGAAATGATGGGGTAAGCCCGGCGATAAGCAAAATATTTAATTGTTTTTCTTTTTTTTCTCCCAGAACCCAATTAGTATATTTGATATAAGAGTAAAGTTCAATATTTTGCGGTTATGCTATAGAGTAATAGTATGCTTATTGATCGCCAACGTTTGGGATTTTTGTTGAATAAAGAAGTTGATTATCTTTACGCCGCTCTCGGAATTTTATATTTCGCCGAAGGCCTTATCAGTGTTTTTGTCCCTATTTATTTTTATAACCTGGGCTTCGCGCTTTGGCGGATACTTCTTTTTTATTTTATTTTGTCTTTTTTCTTCGTGATCCTGTCTGTTTTGTTCATGGGTGCGTTCAAAAAATTAAGCGACAGGACCCTAATGCTTTTAAGCGTTCCTTTAATGGCTGTTCATTATTATGGACTGGGTTTTATTAAGGATCTTCCGTACCTTTTTTACATATTGCCGGCGTTTGTTGCTCTAAGCATGCTTTTTTTTAATGTGGGTTACCACATAAGTTTTACCGCGTCACTCGATGATGGATATATAGGAAGAGAACTTGGGGTGCGCCATATAATAGGCTCCATTTCGCAGTTTTTGAGTCCGTTCATTGGAGGGGTATTAATAACTATTTTCGGATTTGTGGACACTTTTACTATAGGAATATTTATTTCTTTTTTTGTGGTTTTCCCCCTTTTGTTCATCCGTCCGAGAAATTTGTCGTCGCGTCTTAATCCAAAAGAAGTTTTTAAGTTTTTAAAAAATAAAACTCTTTTTTCGTTCAATCTTTCGGGGGCCGGTTTTGCTATGGAAAAAATGGTGGATATAATAATTTGGCCCATTTTTATTTTTATTGCCGTTGGCAGTATCGAAAAATTCGGAGGGATAATATCGGCCGGTCTTTTGGTCTCGGCCTTGGCAAATTATTTAATTGGATACTTGTCCGATGTCGGGAGAAGGCGCAAAGTTCTTTCGCTTGCCACCTATGCCCATTCTTTTATTTGGATATTAAGGTCATTTGTATCGGGCGTTGCCGGGGTGGTCGGGACGCACTTTTTGAGTCATTTGGCGCGCGGGGCGATCATGGTTTCGTGGGGGAGCCAATATTACAAGATCGCGCGTTCGGTTAAGCATCTCACGCTTTTTGTTTGGAGCCGAGAGATTATTTATCATCTTTCGCGGGTAGTATTTTTACCGGTTCTGATGCTTTTATCGTATTTTTTTCCGGAGGGCGTCTTTTTTCGGGTAAGTTTTATTCTCGCGGCGGCTGTTGCTCTTCTCTTTCTTTCCGCGAATAAATTTCACACCCGTGATCTGAAGAACGAGATCTAAGATATAAATTTCAAAATTCAAATTTAAAATCAAACCCAAGATCTAAAAAAACAAATTAAATCTTAACTTTGAGTTTAGTTGTATAAACTCATCGCTTTTTGAAGATTTTCGCCAATCATCACTTCCACCGCTTTTGAGATATTTTTAAAAACTTTTTTGAGCATCAATAATTCGTTGGGGGTAAACTTTTTCAGGATAAAATCAGAGATCTTATCGGCCGGAGGTTTTTTTTTGGGTGAAATTCCGACACGGATCCGGATAAAATCTTTTGTTTTGAGCGCGCGCATTACCGATTCAAGCCCTTTATGCCCTCCGGAGTTGCGCCCGAAAGTTATTTTGAATCTTCCCATGGTCAGATCCAGGTCGTCGTGGATGATGATAAATGTCTTGGGTTTAAGGCCTAGTGCCGACTTTCCGGATTTATTCATATAGGTTTCCGGGAGAAGCGCCGTTACTTTTTCTTTCGCGATAAAGCCCCCCGCTTTAAGCGCCGTCCTTTTTTTGTCATTTTCCCATTTGGAGAATTTATTTATGCGGGCAATTGTTTGGGTCGCCATCCTTCCGGCATTGTGTCTCGTATTTTCATAATCTTTGCCGGGGTTGCCCAGACCCATTATCGTATACATAAGTTTAATTTAGCATAAGGGCGTTACCCTTTCAATTTTTATGTGTTAAGTTTTCATCAGAATATTCTAGAGGAAGGCTGATATGGGTTTTTTGAAAAGTGGCGTAAGTGCTATCCGGTATCTTATTTTATAGTAGGTGGCATTGGCGGAAGTTTAGTAATTTTATTAGGGGGCTTTCTTTGCTTTATCTTTATAGGTGATAGTTTGTTTGGGTTCGGGTTGTTATTTTTTTTAATACCTATTAGTTTTATTCGGATTTCCATTGTTTTTTGTAATACTTTTCCATAAGCCATAAGACGCGAAAGCGTCTTTTTTTATTGATAGTAGGGTGGGGAGAGAGCGTACTAACTTGATTTTTGCTCAAAAATAGTATATTTTAGGAAGATAATGTTTGATTTTTATAAAAAATACGCAGGTGGAGCTAAATGGGAGATAATTAAATTTATTGCCATCGTGGCTTTTATTGTTATCCCGATTAGGGTTTATGTCGCGCAACCCTTCATTATAAAAGGAACGTCCATGTATCCTACTTTTGAAAATGCCGATTATTTGATAATCGACGAATTTTCATATAATTTTTTACGTACTCCCGAACGGGGTGAGGTCATAGTATTTAAATTTCCCGAGGATACTTCCAAATTTTTTATAAAAAGGGTCATAGGCCTGCCGGGAGAAACGGTAGTGATCAAAGAGGGGAGAGTTCTTATTTATGATAAAGAAGAAGGAAATCCCAAAGCCCTGGATGAGTCTTATATAGGAGAGGAGTTTACCCTGCCCGATGGCGTTTGGGCTCTCGGCTTGGATGAATATTTTGTAATGGGAGATAACAGGCGTTTTAGTTCCGATTCCCGCTCATGGGGGTCTTTACCCGAAGATTTGATCGTCGGCCGAGCTCTCGCGCGTTTATGGCCGATAAATGAAATTGATTATTTGCCTGGCGCGGCTTCAAATAAATAAATTGATCTATGCCAAAAATTAAAATTAAAAAAGAATTACTCCACACGCCCAAGGGGACAAGAGACATACTTTCCGATGAGGCAAAAAATTGGGAATTTATTGAAACTAAGGCTAAAGAAATAGCCTCTTATTACGGTTTCCGCCAAATAAGGACCCCGCACCTCGAAAAAACCGAGCTCTTTACTCCGGTAGGCGAATTTACCGATATAGTTGAAAAACAGATGTATAGTTTTCGGACCCGAGGAGGAGATCATTTGTCTCTCCGTCCCGAGGGTACGATCCCGATAATGAGGAGTTATTTACAGCATGGTATGAACGCCCTCCCCCAGCCGGTGATGCTTTATTATTCCGGGTCTTTTTTTCGGCACGAGTCTCCGCAACGCGGAAGATTCAGAGAATTCGGGCAATTCGGACTTGAGATGATAGGAGAGGAGGACGCTATAGCCGATGCTATTGTGATTCGCGTGATGACGCTTATTCTTGAGGAGCTTGGCTTGGGGCAGTTTACCGTTCATATTAATACTTTGGGAGACCAGGAATGCCGCCCCATATATCGTAAAGAACTTTTGAATTATTATCGGCGTAAAGTCAATTATTTGTGTAAAGATTGTAAAAAGCGCCTTAAAACAAATCCCCTGCGCCTACTTGATTGCGTTGAAGAAAAATGCATTGAGCTCAAAAAAGACGCCCCGCAGATGATTGAATATGCTTGTGATGCCTGTCGTAAGCATTTCCGTGAAGTGTTTGAATTTTTAGACAAGCTTCAGATACCTTATTTTCTGGACCATCATCTTGTCCGGGGGCTTGATTATTATACCCGCACGGTATTTGAAATTTTTTATAACCCGCCCGTTCCGCTGGAAGAGCCGAAAAAAGCTCCGATTATTAACACCGATTTGGAAGAAGAATCGGTAAAAACTTTTCCGCCTCAAGAAGTACCGACAGAAGAACCTCCTCCGATGATAGTTCCTGAAAGAGCGGCTCCGTTGAAGCTGGCCATTGGTTCGGGAGGCAGATACGACCAGCTATCGGGTACCTTGAGCCCTAAAAAAATAGCCGGAGTCGGGGGCGCCCTGGGAATCGATCGTCTTGTGGAAATAATTATAAAATCAAAGATACAGATTATTAAAGAAACGCATCCTAAAATATTCCTGATACAGTTGGGCCCCCAAGGCAAACAGCAAAGCCTTGTTTTGCTTGAAGAATTTCGTAAAGCCAAAATGTCCGTTGCATCCGCCTTGGCTAAAGACAGCCTCAAAAATCAGTTAAGAATTACCAATAACCTGAAGGTCCAATACGCCTTGATCCTCGGACAAAAAGAAGCGATTGACGGAACCATAATTGTTCGCGATATGGCTTCCGGTGCGCAGGAAACCATAGATCAGTCGAAGCTTATTGACTATTTTAAAAAATTAAAAAAGAATAAAAAGTATTAACTCCTTTGTTTTCAGCGCCCGCTCGTAAATGAAAGAACCTCGGCTTTGCTCTTTCGTTTCACTTAGTCCGCTTGAAAATAAATAAATTTTTAAGCTATAATGGATGATTGTATTTTTTGCAAAATAACATCCGGACAGCAATCCGCCGACGTTATTGATGAGGACGAAAAAATAATGGTCTTTAAGGACATAAAGCCCTCGGCTCCCGTGCATCTATTGATTGTTCCCAAAAAACATATAGCATCCGTTATAGAGACAAAAGATGAAGACGAAGAACTGTTGGGAGGGATGATTCTAAAAGCCAAGGACGTTGCCGATAGCCAGGGACTTAAGGGCTATAAACTTGTTTTTAATGTCGGTCGGGAAGGAGGACAGCTTGTGGACCACTTACACCTGCATCTTCTCGGAGGTTGGACCGATAAATAAATTAAATTAAATAAATTATGAATGAAGGGAAAAAACCGGTAATAGAGGTCAAAAGAAGGGAGTCGGAAACGCCCATGTCTTTAATGCGCCGTTTTAGCCGCAAAATACAGCAATCAAGCGTATTGAGGCACGCCCGATCCATCCAGTTCCATAATCGTCCCGATTCCAAAGTAAAGCTCAAAAACCGGACCATTAAAAAGATCGAAAAATACAAAAAAAATAAACTTCTTAAAAAATTAGGTAAAATAATATGCTCAAGGAAAAAATAGAAAGCGATATAAAGGATGCTATGCGGGCGAAGGATAGTTTGCGCCTGTCCGTATTGAGAATGTTAATGAGCGCAGTTAAAAATAAAGAGATTGATCTGCGTAAAAAAGAAGACGGTCTTGCCGATGAGGAGGTTTTGGAAGTTATGCGTTACGAGGTCAAAAAAAGGAAAGATTCCATAGAAGAATTTAAAAAAGGCGAACGCCTTGACCTCGCAGAGAAGGAAGCGAAGGAATTGGAGATACTCACCGCGTATCTTCCTCCTGAAATTTCCGACCAGGAAATTTCGAGGATTGTAGAAGAGGGATTAAGGGAATCGGGAGCATCAGGATCCGAGGATTTTGGGAAGGCTATGAAGGTTATAATGCCGGTGCTCAAAGGGAAAGCTTCCGGCGACCGGATATCGGCAATACTTCGGGATAAATTGGGCAAACTTTAAGCTATGCCTTTTGAGATAACGAACAAAACCAGATCCGATCACGGGTTGCGATGGGAGGGCATAAAGGACATCATTCTCGGTAAAAAATATAATTTAAGCCTTGCTTTGGTGGGGGACAAAGAAATGGCCAGAGTCCGGCGATTATCTAAACATAAAAAAGAGGCTAACGTCCTCTCTTTTATTTATGGAGCCGATTCCGGCGAAATAATATTGAATATGCCCCGCATTAGGATGGAGGCAAAAGATCTCGGGGTCCCCTATAAAGAAAGACTTTTATTTTTATACGTCCATTCTCTTTTGCATCTTAAGGGATATAATCATAAGGATGCTAAGCAATCTCGTTTAATGGAAAAGAAAGAGGACTATTGGGTTGAGGAGATAGGGGTATTATAATGTAAATATTCAAATTCTAAATCAAATCCAAAATCCAAAGAAATAAATTAAATTTGGAATTTGATCTTGGTTTAAACTTTTAATTTTGAATTTTGGAACTTTCTCAAAAAGACGCTTTTCCTATTGTTTTTTTCATTTTTTGTTTATTATTAAAATATGATTCGTAATATTTTAACCGGTATTGATATCGGCACCCATCAAATACAAACAATGGTGGCCGAGTGGGACAAAACCAAAGATCAATTGCGGGTTTTGGGTGTCGGAAAGTCTGTTTCCAGTGGAGTAAGAAAGGGGAGTATTGTTGATGTTGACGCGGCCACTGTTGCCCTGAAAGAGTCTGTTTTACGCGCCGAAAGGATGTCGGGCGTTACCGTGAGAGGAGCGTTTTTTTCTTTCGGTGGGACCGGTTTAAGCTCAAGCATCTCCAAGGGGAATATCGTTATCGCGGGCACGGGACGCGAAATAGATGATAATGACGTTAAGAGAGTTCTTGAGGCAAGTTATGCCACCCTTCTTCCTTTTAATAATAAAGTGGTTCTTGACCGATACCCGATTGGTTATAGGATAGATAATTCATTTCCTACGGATGATCCAGTGGGGCTTATTGGTTCACGGTTGGAGGCCGAAGTCCTTTTTATTACAGCTTTTACGCAGAATTATAATAATCTCATCAAATGCGCCGAGAAGGCCGGTGTTGAGATTGAAAAAATAATTGCCTCACCCATAGCGTCCTCGCGCGCGATATTATCAAAACGCCAACAAGAAGTCGGCGTTATGCTTTTGGATATAGGCGCGGAGAATATGTCCACAGTCATTTTTGAACAGGGCGTGCCCTATGTTGTGGGGTCTTTCCCTGTGGGGTCGGCATCCATAACCAACGATATTGCAATTGAACTAAAAATACCGCTTGATCATGCCGAAAAAATGAAATGTTCTCACGGCGGGTTTCAGGGTCCCGATAAAAAACGTCTTGATGATATTATATCGGACAGGCTGTCCAATGTTTTTCAAATTGTCGGCAAGCATTTAAAGCAGGTCGGGCGTCATCGCTTGCTTCCGGCCGGAGTTGTTCTTACGGGGGGGGGCGCAAAATTATACCGTATTCATGAAGCAGCCAAAAAAATACTTGCTCTTCCGGCGCAATTGGGGTCTCTTAGCGTATCGGGGGGCTTAAAAAATGATGATTTTGACCACTCCCGATCAGTTGTTATTGGCCTTTGTCTTTTAGCTCAAGACCAAAAAAAGGCGGGAATAGAAGGATTTGGCCCGATAGGATTAGGCTTACTAAAACGGTGGTTTAAAATTTTTCTTCCATAGAATTTTTGCGGTTTTTTAAAAGGATTTACAACAATTAAGAATTAATTTATTCTGATTCTGTAAGTATCGTGATGTCTAAACCAAAATCAAAATCAAAATCCAGATCAGCGAACACCAATAAAGAATTGGAGATTTTTGCCAATATCAAAGTTGTCGGCGTGGGCGGTTCCGGTTCAAACGCGGTGCATCGAATGGTTAAGTCAAAATTAAAGGGGATTGAATTTATCGCTCTTAACACCGATGTCCAGGACCTTCATCAGACGAGCGCGAGAAAAAAGATTCACATAGGTAAGAATATTACCAGAGGACTTGGCGCGGGTATGAATCCGGAGATAGGACGGCAAGCCGCGGAAGAATCAAGAGCCTCAATTCAAGAAACATTAAAGGGAGCTGATATGGTCTTTGTAACTTGCGGTTTCGGAGGAGGCACCGGGACGGGTAGCGGTCCTGTTGTTGCTGAAATAGCAAAGACCCAAGGATCTTTGACGGTCGCGGTCGTTACCAAGCCCTTTTCATTTGAGGGGGCGGAGCGTATGCGAATTGCCGAAGATGGTCTTGATCGTCTTCGCGGTTCGGTGGATGCGATGATAGTGATTCCTAATGACCGTTTGCTTGAAATATCGAGTAAAGACACCCCGTTTCTTTCGGCATTTTCTATGTGTGATGACGTACTTCGCCAGGCGGTTGCCGGGATAACGGACATAATTTTGTTGCCGGGTATTATTAACGTTGATTTCGCGGATGTGAAGGCTGTAATGCAGAACGCAGGGACGGCTTTTATAGGTTTGGGGTCGGCCCAAGGTGAAAAACGGGCAGAAGCAGCAGCTAGACAAGCCATCAATTCTCCTCTTCTTGGATTTTCGATAGGAGGGGCTAAGGGCGTTTTGTTCGCGATATCGGGGAACCGCGACATGACCATGTGGGAGGTCCAAGATGCCGCCAGGATCATAACCGAATCCGTTGACAAGAGCGCGAGAATAATTTTCGGGGCTATATTTGACGACACTCTTCGTAAAAACGAGATGAAAATAACGGTCATCGCGACCGGTTTTGCCGAAAAAGAAACTAATAAAATATTTTCCAATATCCAAACCTTGCCGATACCGCCCATTACCGTATCTCATCACGAGCACGTAATTAGAAAAAACTTTGAAGACAAACAGGAAGATGTTCAAAAGGAGGGGTCTGACGATGACTGGGATTCATCGATACCCGCTTTCTTAAGAAAGTCCAGGAGAATTTAGGTTTTTTCTTTATTTTGGGTTGTTTTTATTCCACATATCGCGGGATATTTTTTTATCCACATTTTATTTTTGGAGTATGAGGTATAATGATAATATTAATTACTGATTTTAAATTTTTAGTCCATGCAATCTAAAAGCTCCATTTTTATAACGTCCGTTCGCAAACGCGATGGGCGTGTGGTTCCCTTCGACAAAACAAGGATCGCGAGCGCTATTTTACGCGCCATGCGCGCGATGAACGAGGGCAATCTTGACCGTGATCCTTTAAGGATTACCGACAGGGTCGTCCGAGGGCTTTTTAAAAAATACCCGAAAGGGGGGACGCCGAGCATTGAGGAGATACAGGATATTGTAGAGGAGGCGCTTATAGTAATGGATTTCCCTAAAACCGCGAAAGGATATATTCTTTATCGCCACGAACGCGCCGAAATACGCGAAAAAAGCAAATTTGTCCCCGAACATGTAAAAAAATTAGCTGAAGACAGTAAAAAATATTTCCGGAACGAACTTGCCGAGTTTATTTATTACCGCACCTATTCCAGATGGATGGATGATGAAGACCGCAGAGAAACTTGGACCGAAACGGTCGGGCGCTATATCGATTTTATGAAAGAAAACATCGCCGACAAGCTGAAAGAAGAAGAGTACGAAGAAATAAGGAGCGCCATACTAAAACAGGAGATAATGCCGTCCATGCGTCTTTTATGGTCAGCGGGCAGAGCGGCTAAATTTACTCATGTAGCCGCTTATAACTGTTCTTTTATCGCCCCAAATAAATTGAGAGATTTTGCCGACATTATGTATTTATTGATGTGCGGAACGGGCGTCGGTTTTTCGGTGGAGACTCAAACCGTTCAACAACTCCCGATCATAAAAAGGCAAACCGGAAATAAATTGCCGGTATATATTATTGAGGATTCAAAAGAGGGGTGGGGTGATACTTTAACGCTCGGTCTTAAGACGTGGTTTGAAGGAGACGATATCTCTTTTGATTATTCTCTTCTTCGTCCGGCGGGCGCAAGGCTCAAGACTATGGGAGGAAGGAGCTCGGGTCCGGAACCTCTTAAGGCGCTACTTGATTTTTCGAGGAATAAAATTTTAGCAAAACAAGGACGTCGTCTTTCAAACTTGGATGTACACGATATTATTTGTAAGGTCGGCGAGGTGGTGGTGATGGGAGGTGTGAGACGAAGCGCCTTGATTTCTCTTTCTGATCTTGATGATGACGAAATGCGCCACGCCAAAACCGGGCAATTTTATTTGACCCAACCTCAACGTTCAATGGCCAATAATTCCGCGGCTTATAATGAAAAGCCGTCAACAACCCAATTTATGGAGGAATGGCTGTCTCTTGCTAAAAGCGGTACCGGTGAGCGGGGGATTTTTAACCGAAAAGGACTCAAAGCCCAATTACCCGAAAGGCGTTGGAAGGTTTTTAAAGACCATCATGGGACGAGCGGAACTAACCCTTGCGGGGAAATAGTTTTAAGATCAAAACAATTTTGTAATCTGGCCGAGGTTGTCGCCAGAGAAGAAGACACCCGGGAGACGCTTCTGCGTAAGGTCCGTTTGGCTACGATTTTGGGGACCTATCAGGCCACCCTTACCGATTTTCCATACATTTCAAAAGAATGGAAGAAAAACTGCGAAGAAGAACGTTTGCTCGGGGTATCGGTTACCGGGCAATGGGATTCACCTGAGTCTCAAAAGCCCGAAATTTTAAGAGAACTGCGTAACGAGTCGCTTAGAATAAATCGTATTTACGCAAAACGTTTCGGCATAAACGAATCTACCTGTATCACTTGTGTAAAACCTTCGGGGACGGTTTCTCAATTGGTTGACGCGGCATCCGGAATGCATCCTCGTCACTCGAAATATTACATTCGTCGGATAAGGATATCGGCGACCGATCCTCTTTTTAGCATGCTTAAAGACCAGAAGTTTCCATATTGGCCTGAAGTCGGGCAATCCGAAAGTTCGGCTACGACCTATGTTTTGGAATTTCCGGTCAAAGCGCCCCAGAAAGCAAGGACGCGAAATGAATTTACGGCGATTGAACAGTTGGAATATTGGAAAAAAGTAAAAGAAAATTATACCGAACACAATCCTTCGGTTACCATATCGGTTGGTGATCATGAATGGTTGGAGGCGGCGGATTGGTTGTATAAGAATTGGGAAATCCTTGGCGGTTTATCGTTTTTGCCCAGAAACGATCATGTCTATAAGCTCGCGCCTTACGAAGAGGTAACCGAGGGAAAATACAACGAACTTTTGGCGAAAATGCCCAAGGTGGACTTTTCGCAGATAGTGGCATACGAAAAAGATGATCAGACCGCCGGTTCAAAAGAGCTTGCCTGCGTCTCCGGGGTTTGTGAAATAGATATCGCTATGGAGAAATTACCTCCGGCTCCCGAACCGGTGGTGGAGAATAATAAAAAATAAAAGAATTCGGATCGATTAAATAAAAAAACGGTGGTCTGTCCATTGTTTTTTTATTTAATACCATCAGGACTCGGTCCGGCTTTCGACTCCTCTCCTTCAAAATTATAAAAAAAAGAACAACATGGCTTCGCCATATTGTTCTTTTTATAATGCTGTAA
>PFCN01000012.1:0-147 GCA_002774705.1 Candidatus Niyogibacteria bacterium CG10_big_fil_rev_8_21_14_0_10_42_19 | reverse complement strand
CGCCCCGCCTCCGCTCGCTAACGCTCGCCAGCCAGCCAAAAAGTTTTCTCCACATTTTTTGATTTGCGCGCGCCGATTTTTTTCTTCTAAAAGGAAAAGAAAACTTTTTGGCTGGCTTCTGCTCCTGACAGAGCAGGCGGCGGGTGC
>PFCN01000009.1:2426-19109 GCA_002774705.1 Candidatus Niyogibacteria bacterium CG10_big_fil_rev_8_21_14_0_10_42_19 | reverse complement strand
TTCTATACATGGGTCTTGTGTTTGAAGTCGTGTGAACTTGCGGCTGGCCGCTTTTCTGGCCATTTGCGAGACGTCGCACACGATATCAAGAATCTCGCCGCGCCTTTTTCTGCCACCCCATTTCTTAATTCTCGCTTTGTAATATTCGTTCTTATACCGCTCAAATATCTGTTTTTTTGTTTCCATATTCATATAGAAACTACGGTAACCTATTTATGGCCTATCCATACCAATTAGGGTAACCTTTTTTGTGGCCTATAACGATGCGTTGACTATCTCTTGACAACGGAATATAATATTAAATTGTATATTTTTCCTTTTTAAATGCCTAAAAAAATAACACAATTTCAAGAGTTCATACGGATCAAAGGGGCGAGAGTCCATAATTTAAAAGAAATTTCCGTAGATATACCCAGAAATAAGCTTGTTGTTATCACCGGGCTTTCCGGCTCAGGTAAATCTTCTCTTGCTTTCGATACTATTTATGCCGAAGCCGAAAGGAGGTTTGTAGAATCATTGTCGAGTTATGCTCGGCAATTTTTGGGCGTGCGTGAAAAACCCGACATCGATCAGATCGAAGGCCTTTCGCCGGGCATCGCGATAAGCCAGAGATCAATCGCGAAAAATCCCCGTTCTACCGTCGGGACCATCACCGAGATACAGGATTATCTACGGATCTTGTTTTCACGCACAGGTAAACCCCATTGTCCTCAATGCGGGCGCGAAGTTAAAAAGCAGACGATAGACGAAATGATCAGTCAGGTCGTCAAGTCGTTTAAGGGAAGTTTTATTTTGATTCTCGCCCCCGTCGTCCGCGGACGAAAAGGCGAGCATAAGAAAATTTTGGAACAGATCCAAAAACAGGGATACATAAGGGTTCGTTTTAACGGAGGGGTTATGAGAATTGAGGAGGCCATTGATCTTGTGCTTGACCCGAAAAAAAAGCATTTAATAGAGGTAGTGGTTGACCGTCTTATTATTGATAAAGAAATGGAGCGGGCGCGCCTTCATGATTCGCTCGAATCGGCATTGTCTCTCGGTCGAGGTATTGTATTAGTTACCGCGGTCTCGGGTTCTGAGTCGGATAAGATTATTAAAGAAAATCTTTTTTCGGAAAATTTTGCCTGTCCCGTAGATAACTTTTCTCTTCCGCCAATTGAGCCGAGGTTGTTCTCGTTCAACTCACCTTACGGTGCCTGCCCAAGGTGTACCGGTCTCGGGCATCAACTCGAAGTAGATCCTTTATTGATTATTCCGAACAAAAATCTGACGCTTGCTGAAGGGGCGATTCAGCCGTGGGCGCGGGCTTCTCATCGGGTTGGCCGTCAATCCTGGTACTGGTGGATGCTTGAAGATTTCTCCGAGCGCCATAAATTTTCTCTTGATATTCCGGTCAAAAATCTTTCAAAAAAGATCGTCGACATAATTTTACACGGGGAAGGTACCGATAAGCCGAACTCTTTTGAGGGCGTGATACCAAATTTGGAGAGAAGATGGAAAGAAACAGATTCCGACTGGACCCGCGCGGAGATCGAACGATATATGCAGATAAAAATCTGTCCATCCTGCAACGGCAAGCGTTACCGGCCGGAGACACTTTCCGTTACCGTTAACGGGAGATCGATTGCCGATATTTCCGGGATGTCGGCCGAAAATGCCGTCAAATTTATTAAAGAATCTTTTAATAATTCGAGCGGAGCCAAATTTGACGATAAAATATCCGCGCCCTTGTTCAAAGAAATAAACAGGCGCCTGCAATTTTTAATAGATGTCGGTCTTAATTATATTACCCTTGAACGAGAATCAACCACGCTTGCGGGAGGGGAGGCGCAAAGAGTCAGGCTCGCGACACAGATCGGCTCAGGTCTTACCGGCGTAATTTATGTACTTGATGAGCCGTCTATCGGTCTTCATCCCCGCGATCACTCCCGCCTTATTATGACCTTAAAAAAAATGCGGGACATGGGAAATACCGTTATCGTCGTCGAACATGATAAAGAGACCATGCTTGAGTCGGATTGGATAATAGACTTGGGGCCTGGAGCCGGACGCCACGGCGGTAAGGTTGTTTTTGAAGGGACATACGCTCAACTTAAAAAATCAAAGACCCTGACCGGAGATTATATTTCCGGAAGAAAAGAAGTAAAAATATCGAGTGGCGAAAAAACTCCCGTGCATTTTTCAAAAGAAAACTACATCAAAGTAATCGGAGCGACCGAGCACAATTTGAAGAACATTAGCGTTAGCATTCCTTTGGGCAAATTGGTCTGCGTATCCGGAGTTTCGGGTTCCGGAAAATCCACTTTGGTAAATGACATATTGGCCAAAGCTTTGATGAAGCACTTTTACGGTTCGCGCGCGAAACCCGGCGCCCATAAAACCATTGAGGGCGTGCATAACATCGACAAGATTGTTGTCGTTGATCAGTCTCCGATCGGACGCACCCCCAGGTCCAATCCCGCGACTTATACCGGGGCGTTTTCTTTTATTAGAGATACTTTTTCAAAAACACATGATGCCCGCACCCGTGGGTATAAAGCCGGACGCTTCAGCTTTAACGTAAAAGGGGGAAGGTGCGAGGCCTGTGAAGGCCAGGGGGTTAAAAAAATTGAGATGTATTTCCTTGCCGATATTTACGTGCCTTGCGAAGAGTGCGGTGGCACGCGCTATAACCGCGAAGCTCTATCAATCCATTATAATGATAAACATATTGCCGAAGTCCTTGATATGACTATCGAGGAGGCATATGAATTCTTTAAAAAAATACCCCAAATAAAAATACGCCTGCAAACATTGATACAGGTCGGGTTGGGTTACATGAAATTAGGCCAGTCGGCCACCACTCTTTCGGGAGGTGAGGCTCAGCGGGTAAAGCTCGCGACAGAATTGGCCAAAAAATCTACCGGAAAAACTCTATATATTTTGGATGAGCCGACCACCGGTCTTCATTTTGAGGATATTCGCAAATTACTTGAAGTCCTCTCGGCTCTTGTGGATAAGGGAAACACCGTGCTTGTTATTGAGCATAATTTGGATGTTCTTAAAAATGCCGATTGGTTGATTGATCTCGGTCCGGAGGGTGGAGACAAAGGAGGGTGGGTTATTTTATCCGGCACACCCAAAGAAGTGTCCGCCAATAAAAGATCGCATACCGGACGTTGGCTCGCTATGAGATAGTGGTTCGACTTTGCTCACCACCATGTCGAAGGGCTTGCCCTGCTTGTCCGCCTCTGGCGGAAGCTAAGTCGAATGGCTCGCCAAGAATTAATTGGTCGGTTTATTAGGCGTATCGTATTTCAAAATTTTTGAATTCTCCCGTTGCTTCGTCGAATTTTACTTCCACGTCTTTAACGCGCGCGAAAGACGGGCCTGATTTGCACCAATCTATCAAGTGTTCTAATTTTTCTTCTTCTCCTTCAACCACCATAGAGAGGGAACCGTTGTTTTCATTTTTGATCCATCCTGTGATACCCAGGCGATTGGCATGATTTTTTACCTCATGCCTGAAATTAACCCCCTGGACTATTCCTATTATGTTTATATTTGCTCTTTTCATAATATAGTATTTAGTATCCGGTATTTAGTATTAAGTATCAAGATAGTTTTAGTATTAAGAATTAAATAGCGGTCTTGCCGGTCTTTTTTTAAAAAAAATAAAATTCAAGTACTATAAACTAAATATAGGATACTATATACTAAATACAAAATATTATGCTCAAAAAAAAGATATATCTCGATTATGCCTCAACCACCCCTTTGGATAAAAAGGTGTTTATGGCGATGAAGCCGTATTTTTTCGAGAAATTCGGCAATCCCGGCAATTTATATCATTCGGGGAGGGTCGCGAAGAAAGCCATAGATATAGCGAGGCGCAAAATGGAGAAGATTATAAACTGCGATCCGGGAGAGATAATCTTTAATGCTTCGGCAACCGAGGCGGACAATCTTGCTATACTTGGCATCGCGCGCGCGAATAAAAAATTCGGGAATAAGATCATAATTTCTAATATCGAGCACAAGGGCATACACTCCTCCGCCAGGTTATTGGCAGACGAAGACTTTGATGTCGTAGAAATTCCGGTTGGCTCGAACGGTCTTATCTCGCCCGGGAAAATATCAAAAGCTTTGGATAAAAAAACCATTCTTGTTTCCGTAACCTATGCCGATAGTGAGACGGGGACGGTTCAGCCGATCGAAAAAATTTCTAAAGTCATTAAAAAATTCCGCGCCGGAAAAGGCGCGCCTCCTTATTTTCATACCGACGCGAGTCAGGCGTTTTCATATTTGGATTCTGACGTTAAAAAACTGGGAGTTGACGCTATGACCATATCCGCCCACAAAATATACGGACCTAAGGGTATTGCCGCCCTATATATAAGAAAGGGGATTGCCATGACCCCGGTAATTATTGGCGGAGGACAGCAAAACAATTTAAGGTCGGGGACCCAAAATGTTCCGGCCATTGTTGGTTTTGCCGAAAGCGCCGTTATCACGAAGCGTATGAGAAAAAAAGAATATTTGCGCCTCAAAAAGTTAAGGGATATTCTTGAAAAAGGGATCTTCAGAATGGTTCCGAAGGTGGTTTTAAATGGGCATCCTCAAAATCGCCTTCCTAATTTTTTGAACGTTTCTTTTTTGGACATAGAAGGAGAGGCGGCCCTTCTATATTTTGATAATGCGAATGTTGAGGTTTCTACCGGGTCAGCGTGTGATTCCGAAACACTTGAGCCGTCGCGGGTTCTTCTTGCTCTTGGGCGCTCATATGAGCATGTCCACGGGAGTATTCGTTTTTCTCTGGGGAGGCATACCACCGCCGAAGAAATCCGCCAAGTTTTAAGAATTATCCCCGGAATCATAAAAAAATTACGCGTGATTTCGCCCCTGGATTTAAAATTAAATGAGTCAAAAAAAATTTCTCGGCCGGAGGCTTTTGCCGGAGGGCGGGCGCCTCATTTTTTAAGGAATAAAAAATGAACCATGAAAAAAAATATCGATAAAAAAAACAATGGAAAAGTATCTTCCCCTGATGTGGTTAATTCTCACACCGGAGGCAGTTGGGCTTACACCGAAAAAGTAAAAAGCCATTTTTTTAATCCACAAAACATTCTTTTGGTGGATCCGGAAAAAGAAACTTATGACGCCGAAGGAATTGTCGGCTCTCCCGCCTGCGGGGACGTAATGAGAGTGTGGCTTAAAATAGACCAAGCTAAAGACAAAATAATCGATTTTAAATGGAAGACGTTTGGATGCGCATCAGCCATTGCCGCAACCTCAATCCTCTCGGTTATGATCACCGAAAAAGGCGGAATGAAAATAGACCGGGCTTTAAAAATAAAACCCGGAGATATTGTTAGGCGCCTTGACGGGGTGCCTGATCGCAAGATCCATTGTTCGGTATTGTCCGACAAAGCTTTGCGTGCCGCGCTTAACGCTTGGTTCAAAAAAACCGGACAATTTGAACGCGTTAGTGCCGAGGGTTCCAAGATTATTGATCCTTATGTTAAGGTTACCGAAGCCGACATTGAAAAAGCGGTGCTTGGAGGCGCTTTTACTTTAAAACAAGTCCAAGAGAAGACTAAAGTCGGGATAGGGTATCCGGAGTGTATTCCGGCCACGGAAGAGTTGATACGGTTTTACTGCGAGAAACATTTCGGTAAATAATTTTCATAATTTTTTAGGTTGCGTTATTTTTTGAGAGCGTTGGATTGACGGATATAAAGTTTTCAGCCAAAGGCTAATTCCTCAGCCGTACCGGCACGGGCTAGGCGGGCGGAAAAATCCAAGTAAAATAAAAAATTAAATTTTGAATTTGATTTGAACCTCAATCTTTGAATATTGAGCTCTAAATAAGTTTAAGTTGTGTATAAAATAGTTTGAATAATATTTATTTTTCTTTACAATAGTAAGGGTAATTAAAGGTTTTTTAAAATTAATTTAATAATACTATGGCGAATCAACAAGAATATCAGAGGTCAAGACCGGATTCCAAAATAGCAAAGATAGTGGTTGACCGAGACCTCTGCATCTCGGCTGCTTCTTGTATCGGGGTTGCTCCCGAGGCTTTTGAGCTGGATGCCGAAAGTAAGGCGATCTTAAAAAATACAGCCGATTCGGTTGATGACGAAACTTTAATGATGGCGGCACAGTCGTGCCCGACAAAGGCAATCTTGCTTTTTGATAATGATGGAAAGCAGATCTATCCTTAATTTTTAAAACTAATGACCGAAGTAAAATATTTGATAATCGGCGGGGGAGTTGCCGGCACTATGGCCGCCGATACGATAAGAAAAAAAGACTCGGAGGGCTCTATAACTATAATTTCAGATGAGCCTTATCGTTTCTATTCAAAAATTATGCTTTCCAAGCCGGCTTTTTTTCTTGGTAAAATTCCGTTTGAAACAATATGGTTAAGAAAAGAAGAATGGTACCCGGAGAATAAAATATCATTGCTTTTGGGTAAAAAGGCGGTTTCTTTGGATCCGGTCGGCAAGATTGTAGCATTGGACGACGGAGCGTCATTTAAATATGAAAAACTTTTACTTGCTACGGGATCATCGGTCATCAAATGGCCGGTTGTCGGCGCCGATAAAAACGGTATTTGTTATTTGCGTACCCTTGATGATGTGAAAAAAATAATGCAGCTGGTTAAAACCGCCAAACGTGCGGCAACTATAGGCGGGGGTTTTATTAGCTTTGAGATGGCCGATCTTTTGCGCCTGTCCGGGAAAGACGTGACTTTAATCATAAGGGAAAATTATTTTTGGGAACCGATATTGGATGAAGAGTCGGGGCGCCTCGTTGAAAAAGTTTTGAAAGACGCCGGGGTTGAGATACTTTATAAGTCTGAGGCCAAAGAAATTCTCGGTGGAGATTCGGTAGAGAGTATTCTTTTAAACGACGGGAGGAAGGTTGAGGCCGAAATGGTGGTCTGCGGGATAGGCGTCAGGAGCGAGAACGAGTGGCTGGCCGGCTCCGGATTAAAGATAAATAAGGGGATACTTGCCAACGAATACCTGGAAACCAATTTGCCTGACGTGTGGGCGGCGGGAGATGTGGCCGAATATTATGATCCGATCTTGGGAGAGACGGTTAAGCTCGGCAACTGGATTCATTCCCAGGAACAGGGCAAAAGAGCGGGTTTTAACATGGCGGGAGAAAAAGAACCGTTTAAATTCGTATCTTTTTATGCGTCTCAAGGCCTCGGGGCGAACATCGCTTTTATCGGTAATATAGCGCCGCTTCCCGGTAGAAGCGTTATTACAAGAAAATATGACAACGGGAAGGCAATAATCAGGTTTATTCAATCCGGTAATAAGATTGTCGGGGCGACTTTAATAAATAAAACCGAAGATCTTAAAACCATCGCGAATATGATTGAGAATAATATTGACGTATCGGATAGGTTGGAAGAACTTTCCGATGTTAATTTTAATTTATCCGGTTTTAATTCGGAAAATATAAATGCCTGAAGAAATAAAAACCAGCGATAGCGCCGTCAGCGACCATAAAAAGATCCGTATCGGTTGGTTCACTTTTTCATGCTGCGAGGACAATACCATCGTTTTAACTGAAATCATGAACGACCACTGGCAGGAATGGAAAAAGCTTTTCGATTTTCGCCATGTTAATGTTTTAAAGTCTAAAAATGTTCTGGACGAGCTGGACATCGCTTTTATAGAGGGAGCTATCGCTTCCGACGAACATGCTGAAAAATTAAAAAAAATACGGAGCGTGTCAAAAAAATTGGTCGCGGTCGGAGCTTGCGCCATTATTGGCATGCCCGCCGGCCAAAGGAATTTTTTCAATGAAGAACAAAAAAAGGAGATTGATTTCCTGCTTATGAGATTTTCGGCGATGCCTAAAGTTTTGAGGGTCGCGGATGTCGTAAAAATAGACGCCGAAGTTCCGGGGTGTCCCATGGAGCCGGAGGTTTTTCTTACCGCGGTAAATAAATTGGTCGGAGAATTAAGTAATAATACATAATATGCACAGCGCTGATTTTGACCTATCCATAGACCACCTGTCAAAAGTAGAGGGCTCGGCCTCGCTTGATGTTCACGTGCGGGGCGGGCGCGTTGAGCATGTTAATTTTAAGATAGCCGAATATAAAAGATTTTTTACAAAGGCCATGGAAGGCAAGCCCCTCATAGCCCTGCCCCAGCTTTTGAGCAGAATTTGCGGAACTTGTTCCAATGCCCATATTCTCGCCTCGATCGAGGCCGCGGAACACGCTATTGGTATCGAACCATCGGAGCAGACAAAAATTCTGCGCCATCTCACGATGTACGGGCTTAACATCCGCGATCATGCTCTCCATTTGTATTTGTTCGTTCTTCCCGATGTTTACGGCAAGGATGCCTTTCTTGATTTTGACGAGAACAATCCCGTCGAACACCAGATTTTGCATGACGGTTTTGGAATAAAGGCCGCCGGCAATCATTTAGCCATGCTTATCGCGGGGCGAAGCGTGCATGCCACCTATCCAATAATCGGCGGATTTACTCATTTTCCGGATAAGGCCGGTATAGAAGGGTCAATAAAAGAGCTTGAAGCCATAAGGCCGGCCGTTCTGCGCCTTATTAAAATATTCTACGATTGTCCTTTCCATTTTGACCGCTCCACAAAATTCATGGCGCTTGTTCCCAAAGACATCTACGGGTTCATTGACGGATGCATCAGTACGGGAGAGGGAGAGTGTATTGAGGAGAAAGATTACAGGGAGCATTTGGAGCGCGTTGTTATTCCTTATTCGCAGGCCTCCGCGTATAAGCATTTGGGGGGGTCGTATATGGTCGGGGCTTTAGCCAGAATGAATCTTGCTAAAAATATTTTGCATAAAAAAACCAAAGAGTCGCTCGGGGCGATGCTTGACGTTTTTCCGTCAACCGACATTCACAAAAACAATCTCGCGCAAGCCATAGAGATACTCCATTCGCTCGATCATGCTATCGAAATTTTAAGTACTTATGAATTCAAACAAGAAGAGATTATAAAAAAGTCCTACCGCGAAGCGGTAGGAATAGGAGTAGTTGAGGCCCCGCGCGGAACTCTTTATCATAAATATCACATTAATGACAAAGGCGTGGTCCAGAACGGTGAAATAATAGTTCCGACCGGTCAGAATCAGATAAATATAGAGGAAGACATTTTTAAATTGATAGAGAACCTTCTTGGAAAAGCATCCTATGACGAAATGCGTTTTGAGATTGAAAAGCTCATACGTTCCTATGACCCGTGTATGAGTTGTGCCTCGCATTTTCTGAAGATCAACTGGAAAGAGCGGAAGAAATAAAATTAAGGGCGTCTTTTTCGTTCAGATCGGGCGGGAGTCCGATTATTTTTATTTTTTTTATTTTTCCTAATTTTTCGAGCAAACGCAGATTAGCGAGCGCGTCAAAATCATGCATTGTTATATTGGGCGCCGGAGAAAAATCCTTAAGACTATAAAAAATTTTCGGCCTCCGAAGGCCGTGGACACTGTCTATAAGAATAAATTCATCCGGAGTTTCCCATTCTTCGTTCGGGTCTTTTGTTTCGAAATTTATCTCCGGAAATTTTATTTTTAATTGAGGCAAAATTTTGAGCGGTAGAGAATCTTCCCGGAGGTCAGAATTTCCGAAAATATATACGATCATCCCGTACGAAATTTTGTTTATGTTGTTCTTTGTCATAAATTATTTAGAAAAGACTGGTTATAAGAATTTCGTACGGGACTTATAAATATTTGTTGGCCAGCCGGATGCTCAAAAGGGTAAAACGCTCAAGCATTAGGGCTTCTTTTTTTGTAATAATCTCGCAGGGGCTTCCCCAATGGACGGTTATTATATCGCCTTTTTTTATATCATCAAGCTGGTTGTCGAGCCGTCTTACAATCCTTCGGGTGGTTTCTTCGCCCAAGGCGAGCTTATTTTCTAAAAATTTAAGGGGCCTCGTTTTGATGGTAATGTAGGGTCCGTCTATTTCGGTAGTTTTACCCCAGCCGATTCGGCATTCATCCATACTTTCAAGGGTATGGGGAACTTGCATATGTCCGGTTCTTTTCCAGATATTAAAAACATGAAATGAATGATGAGGAAGAGCTCCTTCGTCTATTTTTTCTTTGAGTCGTGAAAATTCTTTTGGGGTTAGCTTTTTTTTAAGACCGTGGTCCTCCAACAGGTTTTGATAGAGTTCTTTTTTTGATACGCCATCCAAAAGTTCATTTCCGATCCAATATGCTTCGACAACGCGCTCATCGAACGGGTCTTTAATATCGTTTGACCAGGCGATCTTTTTTAAATAAGGGTAAAGCGTTTTGAATTTTCGCAGGAGAACCTCAAGGCCGGGGTTTGATAGGCCTTCTTTCAAATAGTCGAACATTTCTTTATTCGCGTCAGGACCGCAATAGTGCAGGCGGTTGGGCCCGAAAGAATAAAGACCGCATCTCACAATTCCGTCTTTTTTATGAGTATGCCGACTCTCTTCGTTTGATGTATTTTGAGTAAAGATGTTCAAATTGTTTTGAGATAAATAAAATTCCTAAAACCATAATAATTGCGGGGACAATCGTACGCGTCGGGAATGTGTGGGTAACGAAAATAGAATTCAAAAATACCGTTATCGGCGCCGCTATTACAAGGATGGAGGAGACGACGGTTGCCGGGCTGTGTTTTAGGGCATAATACCAAGTGGTGACATATCCGAAAAGTATCGCGCCCGAAAAGATCATCCATCCGGCCTGAGCCAAAGAAGAGGGGACAAGAGCGCGCGCTTCCCCCGTGGCGATAACGAATACGGCGAGGAACATCGATCCGAAGAACATTCTTGCCCACGCAACGACGGTTGGGGATACTTCTTTTAGGGTAATTTTCGCGATTATGTTTTCCGCGGACCATAGGATGGTTGCGCCAAGCGCGAGCCAAAATCCGGATCCAAATGTCCATGTTCCCGTGATGCCCGGCATAAAAATTGCTGACGCGAAAAGAGCAAGACCGGCAAACTGCCACAAATTGAGACGCTCTTTAAGAAAAGGGTAGGAGAACAAAGCTACCCATAAAAACAAGGTTTTGTGTATAAGAGCCGCCTCAGTACTAGACATCAGGGTCAGCGCCTTGAAGAACATGAGAAACGCGATTGAGCCTCCGATAAGGCCGATTAGCGCTAATTTTATCCAATTTGCTCGGGAAATATTTTTTAATTCCGCGAATTTTTTTAAAGAAACAAGAAACGCTATCAAAAATATCGCGGTTATGATATTTCTTGATGTTGCGAATACCGAGGAGCTCGCCCAGTTAGTTATCGCGAATTTATTTATAAAAACGGCAAACCCGCTAATAAGAGCCGTTAGCAAAGCCATTTTTATTCCTTTTTGTTCTATATTCATGGTCTTAATAAATTTATTGTAGATAATGTAAATAAATTGTATACTAAAAAAATTAGTATTGAATTATTACATTATTAATTATATTTTTTTATTGAATAATTGCAAATTCGGGTGTTTTTATGGATAGATACGATAAATTAACCGCGCTTTTTAAAGAAACAAAAAAGTCCGGTAAAAAAGTCGCGATTTTTTCTCACTCTAATCCCGATCCCGACAGCATAGCCTCGGCCGCGGCTATCCGTCTTTTAGCCCGTCATTTTGGTCTTGAGGCGGATATTTTTTTTAGAGGCAAAATACTGCATCCACAAAATAAAGTTCTGGTGAGCGTTCTTAATCTCGGGTTTAAACCGAGGCAGATGAGCAAATTTAAGCGCGACGATTACGATATTATTATATTCACGGACGTTGCTATTCTTAAAAATCAAAATGGCGGTTATATTGACCTTGAACCCGATATAATTTTTGACCATCACGATGATCGGCCTTCAAAAAAAATAAAATTTCATGATGTCCGCAAGATCGGTTCGGTCTCCACTATTTTAACCGAGTATCTTAAAAATTTTTCCATTCTTAAAAAAGGCGATAAAACCCACTCTCGCGTTGCGACCGCTCTTTTTTGGGGGATAAAAATAGACACCAATGACTTGGTGTCGGAAGATACAACGCCCAAAGATCACGAGGCCCTAAAATATCTCAACAATTTCGTGGACACCAAAGCCTCGGAGGCAATAAACAATTATCCTAAACCCGATTATTTTTATAAATGCGAAAAAATGGCGGAGGCGCATAGGATTATAAAAGGAGGTTGCGTCGTTGTGGGTTTAGGACATCTCACGTTAGAGCAAAGTCCCGCGATATCTTATATAGCTGATCGCGAGCTTCTTCGGAAGGGGATCGCCATTTCGTTTGTTATCGCCGTTGTAGGCGATAAAATACTACAGGTAAGTTTTCGCTCGCGCGATATTAATTTATTATATGGAACTAGATTGGTCTCTTCAGTTTTTAATCTTAAAAACTTCGGAGTGAGGAGGGGCGTGGGCGGAGGGAAGATTCCTTTGAAATTTTTTTACAAAAACTATAAAGAGGGTAAAAAGATCAATTGGGATAAACTTTTTTCCGAAGTTTCCGGAAAGATATTAAGGGCGCGAAGGACATTAAGGGTGTTGAGGACGTAAATTTAAAGTTAAAAGTTTAAAATTTAAAGTTGTTAAAAAATCTTTTGTTTTTTTTCGGGTCTTTATAGCCGGTAGTTGTTTTTATTTACATAATTTTAAATTTTTCCATCTAAGGTTGATTTGTTATTGGCGCAGTATTATAATTTTTATCCCGTACTTCGCGCCTTGAATTATAAATAAACCAAGCTCTTGACATTGATTTCTAAGTTGCTCTACACTTACTATTATCTTTATTAGCAGTCGGGGGTTGAGATTGCTAAATTTAACAAAATAAATATTTCAATATGGTCAAAATAAAACCTTTAGGTGACAGAGTTTTGCTTGAGCCGTTGTCAAAAGACGAGCTTGAGGGTAAAACCGCATCCGGCATCGTTATACCGGACACGGCAGAAAAGGAGCGTTCCGAGCAGGGTAAGGTTATCGCCGTGGGTGAAGGGCGACGGGCCGAGAACGGGACATTGATACCGATATCTTTAAAAAAAGGCCAGCGCGTTCTTTTTTCCAAATACGGCCCTCAAGAAATAAAAGTCGACGGTAAAGACTATTTAATAGTCAAAGAGGAGGACATCCTCGCGATTATAGGTTAAAATTCGAAGCACGAAATTCGAAGCATAAGACATTAAAAGTTGTTTCGGATTTTCCGCCAAAGGCGGATCAGCCTCTGGCTGACGATATTAGGATTTAGGATTTAAATTATTATGGCAAAACAAATTATTTATAACGAAAAAGCGCGCGAAGCTTTAAAACGCGGAGTTGATGCTCTGGCGAACGCGGTCAAGGTGACATTGGGTCCAAAAGGACGCAATGTTGTTTTGGGTAAAAGTTTTGGCGCGCCCACTATTACCAACGATGGAGTTACGATTGCCAAAGAAATAGAACTAGAAGACAAGACCGAAAATATGGGAGCGGAAATCGTAAAAGAAGTCGCGACCAAGACCAATGACGTGGCCGGAGACGGTACTACAACCGCGACCTTGCTTGCTCAGGCCATTGTTGCCGAAGGATTAAAAAATATCGCCGCCGGATCAAATCCGATGGCGCTAAAAAGGGGGATTGACCGCGCGACCGAAGCGATTGTCGCGGAGCTCAAACGTCTGGCTGTTCCTATTTCCAAAAAAGAGGAAATAGCCGATGTCGCCACCGTTTCGGCAAAAGACCCCGCTATCGGAAAAAAGATAGCCGATGTCATACATCAGGTCGGCAAAGACGGAGTGGTTACGGTAGAGGAATCGCAGACCTTCGGGATTGATCATGAGGTTGTTGAAGGAATGAAGTTTGACCGCGGGTACGTATCGCATTACATGGTTACGAACGCCGAGCGAATGGAGGCGGTTTATAATGACGTCAAAATTCTTATTACCGACAAAAAAATATCTTCTATTCACGACATTTTGCCTCTTCTGGAAAAAATAGCCCAGTCCGGCAAGAAGGAACTCGTGATAATTGCCGAAGAGGTGGACGGAGAAGCGCTCGCGACTCTGATAGTTAATAAATTAAGAGGAACATTTAACGCACTTGCCATTAAGGCGCCGGGTTACGGCGACCGCAGAAAGGAGATGCTCCAGGATCTCGCCATTGTAACCGGAGGACAGGTTGTATCGGAGGAGCTTGGCATGAAGCTCGATAAGGTTGGCGAAGAGGTATTGGGTGTTGCCCGGAGGATCGTAGCGACCAAAGAAGATACGGTAATTGTCGGAGGAAAGGGTAAAAAATCGGAGATCGAAAAGCGCATCAGCCAGCTTAAAAATCAGCTTGAGACGACCACTTCGACTTTTGATAAAGAAAAAATTCAGGAACGTCTCGCCAAGCTTTCCGGAGGCGTTGCTATTATCAGAGTGGGTGCCGCGACCGAAGTTGAACAAAAAGAAAAACAGCATCGTATTGAAGACGCGGTATCGGCAACCAAGGCCGCGATCGAGGAGGGGATATTGCCCGGAGGAGGAGTGGCGTTGGTCAGGGCCTCGGGAGTTCTCGCCAAGATAATAGAGGAAGGAGACCGCAAGCGCGGCAGCGACCGTGACGAGCTTACCGGTGTTGAGATAATTTTCAAAGCTATTCATAAGCCGTTATGGCAGATAGCCGAAAATGCCGGAGTTTCCGGAGAGGTGGTTGTTGAGCGCGTAAAGAAGATGAGAGGGAATAAGGGCTACAATGCCGCGACCGGAGAATTTGATGTCGATATGATAGAAACGGGAGTTGTTGATCCGGCTAAAGTTACCCGTTTTGCTTTGCAGAACGCCGCTTCAGCAGCGGGGATGCTTCTTACCACCGAAGTTCTGATAGCCGATAAGCCGGAAAAGAAAGACTCAGGCGCGCAGGCCGGAGGAGGAATGCCTCCGATGGATTATTAAAAGCAAAGAAAATCCAAAAACATCCGTCTTTTCGACGGGTGTTTTGTTTTCATAAATTCTTAATTGGATTTATAAATAATTAATGTTAAAATAGTTTTATATGAAAATACTAACATATGTATTAATTGGAGTGGTTGCCGCTATCGTCGTCTGGGTGGTTTATGCCTATAACCGTCTGGTAACTTATCGTCTGCGGGCGCATGAGGCCATCTCAGACATAGACGTACAGCTTAAGAGGCGGTATGATCTTATCCCCAACGTAGTCGAAACCGTAAAGGGGTATATGCAACATGAAAGGCAGGTTTTGGAAAATGTTACCGCGGCAAGAGCCATGGTAGCGTCAGGCGGAGGAGACCCAATAGAAAGAGCCGGGAATGAGAACGTTCTTTCAAGCACCCTTAAAACCCTTTTTGCTGTATCTGAAAATTATCCCGACCTTAAAGCGAACGCCAACTTTCTTGATCTGCAGAGAGAGCTTGCGGATACTGAAAACAAAATTCAGGCGTCGCGCCGTTTTTATAACACTACCGTACGCGACTACAACACATCAATAAAAGTATTCCCGACCAATTTGATTGCCGGGTGGTTTAAATTTACCGATGAAAAATTCTTCGAGGTAGAATCCGCCGAAGAAAAAGAGCCGGTTAAAGTTAGTTTTTAAACAAATTTAATAATTTGTTTAAAAAAATTCCCAATTACTAATATCCAATTTCCAATAAAATTTCCAATTCCAAAATTTTCAACTCTGATAGTTTACTTTTAATAAATAATTGAAAATTAATTAATTTGATAATTCATTGATAATTGGAAATTGATAATTGGTAATTAATATAATCTTATTAGGTGAATTAAGTAATTAGGTGAATTTCCGCCTGAGGCGGATCAGCCTCTGGCTGAAGAAATTATCATATATGTCATCATTATACACTCAACGCGATTCCAATATTCGTAAAACTTGGCTGTTGTTTACGCTCTTTTTTATTATCGTGATTGGCATCGGATGGACGGCATCCCAGTATTACGGTAACTCTCTTATTTTAATTATTGCGGTTCTTTTCAGTGTGATAATGAGCTGGACGAGTTATTGGTATTCGGATCGAATAGTTTTAAAAATGTTCAAGGCCGAGCAGATTGAGAAAAAAGATGCCCCCGAACTGTATAATATAGTAGAGAATCTCGCCATTACCGCGGGCCTACACATGCCACGTCTTTATATGATAAACGAAGACATGCCGAACGCGTTTGCTACGGGACGCAACCAGCAACACGCGGTGGTAGCCGTAACCGATGGCCTAATGTGCCGCCTTAATCGCTCGGAGCTCGAAGGGGTGCTTGCGCACGAAATTTCGCACATCGGCAATCGCGACATGCTCTTTTCTACCGTGGTCGTAACCCTGGTGGGGTTTATCGCTCTTATTTCGGATTTTCTTTTAAGAAGTTTTTTTTGGAGGGGATCATTCGGACGAGGCAACAACAAGCAGGGAGGAGCGGTTATATTGATAATAGGGATTATTCTTGCGATAATTTCGCCGATAATCGCGACTCTGATGCAACTCGCGATCTCCCGCAAGCGCGAATTTTTGGCCGATGCTTCCGGCGCGCTTCTTACGCGTTATCCCGAAGGATTGGCCTCTGCCTTGGAAAAAATATCTAACCATGAACTGCCGATGAAGATTACCAATAACGCTAGCGCGCATTTGTGGTTCTCTGACCCTAACGGAAAACGACGCCACGGTTTTTCAAAATTATTTATGACCCATCCTCCTATTGAAGAGAGAGTAGCCAGGTTGCGCGG